>NZ_JAWRWY010000004.1:0-529781 GCF_046535315.1 Paraburkholderia sp. SIMBA_027 | reverse complement strand
CCGCCACCTTCGCGAGCGAACCACCGAACTTGCCTACCGCGGTGCGGGCGGCCGAAACGATCACAATCTCAGTCATTATCCATTCCTGCGTTAGAAGTACTCACGAAATCCGCGATGCATATTCACGCTGATCGAACGACCCACCACGCATGCGATGACATGATCGACGCAGCGGTTTGAGGTCTTATCACACGCGAATGACGAATCGGTGAAACCGCGAAAGACGCTGAGCACACGACGTCGTGCGCAGCGTCATTCCGCGTGACGTAAAGCGAAGGATTATTGTTTGGCGGCCGCGCTGGCCGTGGCGGCGGCCGTGTCGAATTGACCTTGCGTCGCTTCGATGGCCTGACGGGTCATGCCGCGAATGCTCTCGGCAGCATTGCCGAACGCGGAAAACGTGGAGCGCATGGCCGCGATAAAGGCTTCCGAACCCGCGGGTGCATGCTGTGAGAATTGATCGGTCAACGCCTTCAGGCCGCGCTCTTGCTGCGTGGCCTGCGCTTGCACGACTTCGGTCCATGCGGCTTGAGTCTTCGTGGCGATGTCGAATAGATGGCGGCTATACGAGAGGCTTTTCGCGGCCAGTTGCTGCGAGGCGCTCACTTGCTGCGTGAAGAATTCCACCGGGCTGCCGGTTTGCAAGGCGCCCTTGAACGCGGCTTCGTTCTCGTTGAGCGCCGCGCGCGCTGCCTCCATGTTGAGCGCGATCACGGCTTCCGCGCCTTGCCATGCGGGCGTGATCAGAGCAAACCAGGTCGCGACGCCGGATGCGTAATTGGCGCGAAGATGCTCGGGTGCGGAAACAGTCATCGACGATGCTCCATGATTAGAAATGCTAAATGGATTGACTAAATGGCGCATCCGAAAAGCGGCCCGGAACGTAGCGTTCGATCTCTCATTTCAGCGGCCTGCTCGATTCGCGGCGCCATTTAGAGATTTGATTCTAAGCCAGAAATTTAACAATTTTGTGCAACACGGAATTAGGTATTAACCCTGGTGTATTCGGGATGGGTTTATTTTTTTCGGTTGTCAGGCAAATAAAGAATAGCCTTTGAATACAGGCTAAAACGTATTAGCGAGCGTTGAACGGCCCAATACCGCAGCCGGACAACGCATCGCCATGGGTTGGAGGTCAGACGATCAGAAGCCGTGAATTATTGCGATGCGATAAATCATCTGGTTTTCTCCAGACGAAATATCGGCCGAACCCGGAATGTTCGCGTAGTCGAATTGGGTACCGGTGTGGGCGCTCACTGCATGCTGCCATGCGCCTTCGAGATAAACGGACGTACGCGACGAGAGGTCGTAATTGAGCTTGAGGCTCACCTGATGCCATTTCGGGCGGAAGCTGCCCACGTTCGAGGTGAGATTCGCCTGGGTGTAGGTGTACGCGCCGCCGAGATACAGCGCGTGTGTGAAGTGATAGAGCGCATTGACTTCGACGTTGTCGAACTTCCACGCGTGCCACGTGCCGCCCGCGGGCTGCGTCGAGCCGCCGTCGGACGTGAAATAGGCGTTAGCGGTCGGATCGTAGACATCGACATGCGAATACGCAATGCCGAGCAGCCAGTCCGCAAACGCGTAATTCACGCCCACGCCGATATTCTGCTGCGACGACGCACTGAACGTGCTGTCGTCGGAGACCGCGCCCGAGGTGGTGCCGGGGTGATTCAGCTTCAAATACGACGCCGCGACCGTCAAGCCGCCGTGCACGTATTGCGCGGCGAAGCCATAAAGGCGGTTATCCGCGAATCCGCCTGCCTGATTGCTGAACGCATACATGGCTTCCGCGCTGAATCCGCGGTAGGTCGGCGAAACGTATTTGACGGCGTTATTCGCGCGAAATGAGTAGTCGGTGTTGTCGTTGTCGTAGGGGTGCGCAAAGATGTAGCCGGTCCAGTTGCCGTTGGCCGTCGTCGGCGAAAACATGTCGACGCTCGGATCGTACTGGCGGCCCAGCGTCAGCGTGCCGTACTGGTCGGATGCGATGCCCACCCATGCCTGACGCCCGAACTCGCGGCCGCCCTGGCTATTGCGCCCGGTATTCACGTCGAAGCCGTTTTCGATCTGGAAGATCGCGTGCGTGCCGCCGCCGAGATCCTCGCTGCCCTTCAATCCCCAGCGGCTACCGTAGTCATACCCGCTTTCCAGTTGATACGCGCTTTGGCCCCGGGCGTTGCTCGTGTAATTGAGCCCGTCCTCGATCTTGCCGTACAGCGTCACGCTGCTTTGTGCGTGGGCCGCACCGCTCGCGACCAGCGCCATGAACAGCAGGCCGCCGCTCTTTCCCCATGTTCTTGCGTACAAATCCGATCTCCCCGATTCAATGGGAACGGCACGGCGCGCAAGCCGTGTCGATCCGTTGTTGATGAAGGGAGGAGTGTCGAATACCGAAATTTTCGCACTAAGTGCTTGTGCGAGAAGAGACCTTTGCGAGATCCGGTGGAATCAACGCGTCCTTCAGCGCGGCTGCGCGACCGATGCGATCGCATCGCGACGCACTTTGTCGATGTACTTGCCCAGCGCGACCGTGGAAATCACGCCCACGGCGAGCGTGATGGCGAAAGCGGCGAGATGCTCGAGCGGCGAGTTGTGATGATTGAACATGTGCGTGGCTCCGTTGTGCGTCGTTAAGCGCGCTGCGTTTTGGGCGGCTGCATCAATCCGAGGCGGACGAGCACGCAGCGCAAAGTAATCTATGTCGGCATCCGGACAGGCTGTGTCCAGATGCGCGAACGCGTTCGGACACAGCCGCTGCACGCTGCCGTCGCCCTGCTTGCGCCGCGCCGCACATCCGCACGTCCGCCGCCGCACGCAGCGGTACAATGCCTGCAATCCAAGCAGGCCTGCGGGTACGGGACGTGAGCGAGTTTCAGGGTGAATTGACGGCGGGCGCCGATGCCGACGCGCAGGCGAGTTTGAACGAAGGCTTCATCCTCACCCGCCATTGGCGCGACACGCCCACGCATACCGAAGTCGACTTCTGGCTGGCCACGCCCACGGGGCCGCGCCAGTTGCGCCTGCGCGCGCAAACCTCGGTGGCCTTCGTGCCCGTCGAGCAGCAGGACGCGGCACGCGCTGAATTCGACGCAAAACCCGGCGTGGAATGGCGCCCGCTCGCATTGAAGGACTTCCATCAGCGGCCCGTGTTCGGGCTTTACGCGCGGCAGTATCGGCAATTGTCCAGCGCGGCGAAGCGGCTCGCGAAAGCGGGCGTGAATATCTACGAAGCCGATATTCAGCCGCCCGACCGCTACATGATGGAGCGTTTCATCACCGCGCCCGTGCTGTTTCGCGGCACGCCCGACGCGCGCGGCGTGCTGATCGACGGCGAGATGAAACCTGCGAGCGATTATCGCCCGGCGTTGAAACTCGTGTCGCTCGATATTGAAACCAGCACGCGCGGCGAACTGTATTCGATCGCGCTCGAAGGTTGCGGACAACGTCAGGTGTATATGCTCGCGCCCGAAAATGGCGACGCGAGCGGGCTCGATTTCGATTTCGAGTATTGCGACACCCGAGGGCAGATGCTGGAGCGCCTGAATGCGTGGATGGCGCTGCACGATCCCGATGCGATTATCGGCTGGAATCTCGTGCAATTCGATTTGCGCGTGCTGCACGAACATTCGCGTCAATATGGTGTGCCATTGCGCCTCGGCCGCGGTGGCGCCGTCATGGAATGGCGCGAGCACAGTATCAATCAGAATCACTATTTCGCTGCGGCGGCGGGCCGATTGATTATCGACGGCATCGAGGCCCTGCGTTCCGCGACCTGGAGTTTTCCGTCGTTCAGCCTCGAATCGGTGTCGCAAACGCTGCTGGGCGAAGGCAAGTCGATCGACAATCCGTATCAGCGCATGGACGAAATCCAGCGCCGCTTCGACGAAGACAAACCCGCGCTCGCACGCTACAACCTCAAAGACTGCGAACTCGTTACGCGCATCTTCGAGAAAACCGAATTGATGGCGTTTTTGCTGGAACGCGCCTCGGTTACGGGCTTGCCCGTGGATCGCAGTGGCGGTTCGGTCGCGGCTTTCACGCATCTGTATTTGCCGCGCATGCATCGGCTCGGTTATGTCGCGCCCAATCTCGGCGACATTGTGGGCGAAAACAGCCCCGGCGGTTTCGTGATGGATTCGCGGCCCGGCATTTACGATTCGGTGCTCGTACTCGATTACAAGAGCCTGTATCCGTCGATTATCCGCACGTTTCTGATTGATCCGGTCGGGCTGATCGAAGGCTTGCGTCAGCCCGGCGACGAGGCCTCCGTGCCCGGCTTTCTCGGCGCGCGTTTTTCGCGCACGATGCACTGTCTGCCCGAAATCGTGCGGCAGGTGTGGGAAGGCCGCGAACAGGCCAAGCGCATGAAAAACGCGCCGCTTTCGCAGGCGCTCAAGATCATCATGAACGCGTTTTACGGCGTACTCGGTTCGACGGGTTGCCGTTTTTTCGATCCGCGCCTCGCCTCGTCGATCACCATGCGCGGCCACGAAATCATGCGTAAAACGCGTGAATTAATTGAATCGCAAGGTTACGACGTGATTTACGGCGATACCGATTCGACCTTCGTCTGGCTCAAGCGCGCGCATTCGGAAGAGGACGCCACGCGCACGGGCCGCGAACTGGTCGCGCACGTCAACGCCTGGTGGAAAGCGCATTTGCAGACGCGCTTCGGTCTGGAAAGCGCACTCGAATTGCAATTCGAGCGTCATTATTCGCGCTTTCTGATGCCCACGGTGCGCGGCGCCGAGGAAGGCAGCAAGAAGCGTTATGCGGGCCTGTCGCGCGCGAAAGACGGCAGCGAAGAAATCGTGTTCAAGGGACTCGAAACCGTACGCACCGACTGGACGCCGCTCGCACAACAATTCCAGCGCGAACTGTATCGCCGCGTATTTCAGCGCGAGCCGTACGCCGACTATATTCGCGACTATGTGCAGCAGACCTTGCGCGGCGAATTCGATGACCAGCTGGTGTTTCGCAAACGGCTGCGCCGCCCGCTCAGCGAGTATCAGCGCAACGTGCCGCCACATGTGCGCGCCGCGCGTGTCGCCGACGAGTTCAATCGCCAGCTCGGCCGCCCGCTGCAATATCAGAATGGCGGCTGGATCAGCTACGTGATGACCACGGCCGGTCCCGAACCGCTCGAAACGCTCAGTTCGCCGCTCGATTACGCGTTCTATCTCTCGCGTCAGTTGCAGCCGGTCGCCGATGCGATTCTGCCGTTCCTGCGCGAAGAATTCGAAACCGTGATTTCCGGCCAGGCGAGTCTCTTCTAGTTTCCGAATTCACGCAGATTAACGCGACTTCAAACGCGCTTTGAGATTCGCCCGCACGTCCGGCCATTCGTCGTCGATGATGGAAAAGCGCACGGAATTGCGTTTGCGTCCATCGGGCATGATGCGTTCGTGGCGTACGATGCCTTCCTGTTTCGCGCCGATACGCAAAATAGCCGCGCGCGATTTCTCGTTCAATTCGTCGGTGGTGAATTGCACGCGCACACACTGCAACGTGTCGAACGCATAAGTCAGCAGCAGATATTTCGCCTCGGTATTCGCCGCCGAGCGTTGCATCGACGCCGAGAGCCACGTATGGCCGATTTCGAGTTTGCGATTCGCGCGGTCGAGTTTCCAGAAGCGCGTGCTGCCAATCACGCGCCCCGTCGCGCGCTGCACGATCGCGAACGGCATGACGGTGCCCGCGCGCTCGCCTTCAAGCGCCTTGTCGATATAGGCGTCGGCGGTGCCCGGTCCCGGCACCACGGTCACCTTGAGATGCCAGAGTTGGCCGTCGGCGGCGGCATCGATCAGGGCACTCGCGTCATCCGCGCGCAGAGGACGCAGTTCGACGATGTCGCCCGTCAGCGTCGGCGTTGAATGGGAAGACGTGTCGTTCATGATGGTTCGTGTGTTGGCGTTCGGCGCGAGGTAGCGTGCTGTTCGTGGTCCTCGCGGCGCAGCAGGCGGCCCGCGTTCGCGATCACGACGAACGTGCCTACGTTATGCAGGATCGCCGTCGCCACCGCACCCAATGCGCCCAGCGCCGCCAGCGCGATCACGGCCACCGTCCACGTCAAGCCGATCGCGGCGTTGGCCGTGGCGATGCGGCGACAGCGGCGGCCCAGCCGGATGCAGTCGGGCAGGCGGCGCAGATCGTCGGCGAGCAACACCACGTCGGCGGATGCCACGGCGATGTCGATACCGCGCTCGCCCATCGCCACGCTCGTCGAGCCCGCCTTGATCGCGAGCACGTCGTTCAGGCCGTCGCCGACCACGAGCGGATGATGCCCCGCATCGATCTCGCGCAGCACGTAATCGAGCTTGTCGTGCGGCAGCGCCTGCGCCACCACAGTCGCGATGCCGACCTGCGCCGCCAGCTTGTGCGCTACGTCCGCGCGGTCGCCGGTCACGAGCGCTTCGCGTGCGATGCCGAGCGCGCGCAGATCGGCGAGCGCCTCGCGCGCCTCGGCGCGCAAGGTATCCGCGAAACCGAACCACGCGAGCAGCTTGCCGTTTTGCACGAGACCCGCGCGCGGGCCGTCGAATTCAGCGGGCGCGGACGGCAGCGCATCCACGTATTGCGCGAGCAGTTCGTCGCGGCCCAATACGGCTTCGCCGTTGCGCGTGTTCGCGTGCACGCCGAGGCCGCGAAGCTCGCGCAGATCGTGCACGTCCTGCGCCTGCGCTTCGGCTTCCGCATTCAGACCGTCGCGCACCAGCGCGCGGCACACCGGATGCGCGCTGCCTTGCGCGAGCCGCACGGCCAGCGCGCGCGCCCGCGCTTCATTCACGCCAGGCTGCCACGCGATCTGCGTGACGCGCAGCTCGCCGTGCGTGAGCGTGCCGGTCTTGTCGATCACGAGCGAATCGATCTCGGCGATCTTGTCGAGAAAAGCCGCGTTGCGAAACAGCATGCCGCGCCGCGCGCCCGCCGCGATGCCCGCGATGGCCGTCGCCGGGGCGGCCAGCACGAGCGCGCACGGGCAAGCCGCGACGATCACCGCGAGCATCGCCGACGCGTTCGCGCTCACGAACCAGACAATCGCCGCGATCAGCAACACGAGCGCGAGATATGCATCCATATAGCGTTCGAGCGCCTGCGTGATGGGCGGCTTCGCGGCTTCCGCGCGCTGCATCAACTCGACGACCTTGCCGAGCGTCGACGCCTCGCCCACCTGCGTGACCTCCACGCGCAGCGGTCCATCGAGGTTGATCGCGCCGCCGTAGACGCTCGCGCCTTCGGCGGCGTCCTGCGGCAGCGACTCGCCGGTGATCGGGCCGTTGTCGACGCTCGACCGGCCTTCGCGCACGCACCCGTCGGCGGGAATGCGCGCGCCCGGCAGCACGTCGACGAGATCGCCGGGACGCAGCGCGTCGTACGCGACTTCCTCGATGGCGCCCGTCGCGCTCACGCGCCGCACGATGCCCGAGGTAAGCCGTCCGAGCGCGCGGATCGCTTCCTGCGAGCCGAGCACGCTGCGTTCTTCGAGCGCGTGGCCGAAGGTCATCACGATGGGCAGCAGCGCGGCGGTCGTCATGTCGCCGACGGCCCACGCGCCCAGCATCGCGAGCGCGATCAGGCGGTCGGTCACGCCGTGCAGACTTGGCGACTTGAGGCTGTGCCACGCACCTGCGAACACCGGCGGCGCGACGACGATCGAAGCGGCCGCCGCGAGCAATTGCGCGAGCGTCGCGTCGCCCTGAACGAGATGCGGCCACGCGAGCGAGAGCAGCAGCAGGCCGCCCGAGATCAGCGCGAGCAGCGTATGGCGCGTGATCGCGCGGCGCTCCTCGGCGGACATCGCGAGACCGGGCGCGAGGTGATCGGCGTGGGCTTCCTGCGTATCGTGACGCGCCGCGTGCGCGTCGAGGTTCGCTTCTTCGCGTTCGAGCGCTTCCGTTTGCGTATTCATCGTCATGGCGCGCGTCCCGGCAAGACGAGGCTCGACGCGTCGTTCGGATCGAGCGTCGTCACGCGCGCGGCCCTGGCCAGCACGGCCTGCACGCGCTCGCGATACGCACGCGCCACCAGCCCCGGATCGTGATCCTGCGCGAGCGCCGCTTCGAGCTGCGCGATCGTCGAGGTTTCGGATTGCGCCGTCGCCACGCGTTCGGCGGCGCTCGCCTGCGCGTCCTGCACGATGCGGTCGGCGTTCTGCTGCGCGCCCTGGCGCGTTTTCTCCGCGATCGTGCGCGCCTTCGCGACATCGCGTTCGGCGTTCTGCATCGACGTCAGCACCGCATTGAACGCGTCGATCGCCGAGCCCGGAAACGACGCCTGCACGTCCACGCGCGCGACTTCGATGCCGAGGCTCGCATGCGCGGCCGCGAGCGCATCGAGATGACGCTGGATCGCCCGCGCGAGATCGCCGCGCAACTGCTCGCGACGCACGGCCATCTGCTGATCGGCGGCCACCATTTCGGGGCGCGCGACGAGAATCGCATCGAGGTCGCGCTGCGCCGTCGTCTCCACGACCGCCGCGCTGACGATGCGTTCGAGCGCGTCGTCGAGATGATCGAGTTGCAACGCGTAGGCGTAGGGATCGGCGACGCGATAGAACAGCGTCGCGCTCACCTGCACCACGCCGCTGTCGCCGGTCAGCACGTAGCCCGAACCGGCGAGCGCGTCGCTGTCGAGGCCGAGCGTGGCGCTCGCGCGCGGATCGCGCGACAGCGACACGATGCGCCGCTCCAGCACGCGCTCGCTGCCCGGCACGAGCAGCACGCTCTCGAACGGACGTGGCCACGCCACGAGGAGGCCCGCGCCCTGGCTGCGCGCGAACGCGCCGAAGCGCGTGACCACCGCGCTGCTGTCGGCCGGAATGCGGCGCACGTTCGAGGTCGCCCACGCGAGCGCGGCCAGCACGGCCAGCACGGCGACGAACCAGAACGCCAGGCGCACGGCCTGGGCGCCGGGTCCGAGCGCGGGGAAGTCGTCGCGTGTGCTCATCGGGCCTTTCCGGCGGCTTTGGCGCTCGCGTGCGTCGGCGGCACCGTGAAAGTCGTGGGCGCGCCGCCCAGTCCCGGCGGCCCTTGCACGAGCGCGCGGAACGGCGCGGCGTCGGTGCGCAGAATCAGATTCGTGTTCGTATTGACGACCGACCCGAGCGTGTCGAGCGAGCGCAGCATCGTATAAAGCTGCGGATCGGCGGCGTAGCTCTTGCCGTAGATCGCGGCCGCGTCCTTGCGCGATTGCGCTTCGAGTTCGGCGGCCTTCACGTTGGCGTCGGCGATCAGCACGCGCGCGTCGCGGTCGGCGTCGGAGCGGATCTGCGCCGCTTCGCGCGCGCCTTGCGCCGTGCGCTGCGCGGCCACGGTCTCGCGCTCGGCGCGCATGCGCTCGACGGTCGCCGCGAGCGTCACGGCGGGCAGCGTGAGCTTCTCCAGCCCGACCTGCGTGACGTGCACGCCATACGCGGTGTAGACCTGCGCATCGACCTGACGGCGCAGTTGCTCCTCGAATTCGGGGATATGAACCTGCGTGGGATCGGTATTCACCAGCGAAGCGAGATCGAAACCCGCCGACGTCGTCTGCAACGCGGAGCCCACCAGCGAGCGGATCTGCCGCGCCGCTTCGTCGGGCTCGTTGCGCACCGCGCGCACGAAGCGGCCGATGTCGTTCGCGTTCTCCGGCACGCGCCACGCCACGTACGCCTGCACGATGATGCGCAGACCGTCGCGCGTGCCCACGTCCTGCAAGCCGCTCGACGTCGTATGCAGACGCAGATCGACGGGCACCGCCGCTTCGATCGGCGCGGGCCAGCGCCACGCGAGGCCCGGCTTGAGCAACACGCGCACGGGATCGCCGAAACGCGTGATCACCGTGGCCTCGCCTTCGCGCACCTGCACGAAGCTCGCGACCACGAGCGCGATCAGCACGCAGAGCGCGGCCAGCGTCACGCGCAGCACGAAACGCGGGCGCGGCGCGGGCGCGCCCGCCGCGCCGTGCGCGTGGCCGTGATGACCGTGATGATGATGTGAATGCGCATCGCCGTGCGCGTGATAGTGGCCCACGTTCAAATACCCTTGCTCAAGGTTCGCTCAAGTTTGAACCGGTTGATCCGGTCGAATGCCCGCTCAATGTCGCGCCGCTCACCATGCCGGCCTCACGCCCGCCGCCGCCGTGGCCGGCGTGAACGTGCGCAGGTCGATGGTCGCGCGGTTACCGCTCGCGAGGCGGTCGTCGATGATCGTCACGCTCGCGTTTTGCAGGCCTTTTTGCAGGCGATGCAGGTAATACTCGAACGCGAACGCGGGGCCACCGAGGCCTTGCGCGATCACGTCGGCGTCGAAATCGATCTGTTGCACGCGGGCGGCGGCGAGCGTGTCGGCGGCATCGGCGCTGCCTTGCGCCACCGCTTCGATCGCCTGCTGCTGCGCGCCGCCGAGCGTGGCCGCCGCGAAGCCGCGCGCTTGCACCACGCTCGCCTGCGCGCGAATCTGCGCCGCCTGCACGCCGTGATAGGCCGCCGCCGCGCCCGCCGGCGGATGCACGCTCTCGATCACCACCGCCATCACTTCGATGCCGCTCGCGAGACGGTCCAGCTCGCCCTGCACGCTCGCGCGCAGCGTGTTCGCCATCGCGGTCTGCGGCGTGTCGATCAGCGACTGCAAGGTGCGCGAGGCGAGATAGCGCACCACGGCGCGGTTCGCGATTGCCCGCACGGTTTCGTCCATATCGACGGCGCGATAGAGCGCCGCGCGCGCCGCCGCGTCCGAGAGCGCGATGCGGTAGTCGAGGCGCACATCGGCGCTCACGACCTGGAAGGCCTGCTGATCGCCGCTCGTGCCCGCGATCACCTGAGTGGTTTCCCACGGATGCGCGACGTCCCAGAGGCGGTTGAGCTGATCGGGCGGCGCGGCGTCGGCGGCCACGCGCGGCGCGGCCTGGCTCGCGTCGTTCGCGCTGCCCGAGACGATCAGTTGATGCACCGCGCCGTTGTCGATCACGCGCGTGCGCCCGAACGGCCAGGGCAAGCCGACGTGCAAGCCCGGTTGCCAGACGGCGACCGGCGCGCCGAAGCGCTCGTAGACGGCGCGCTGATCGGGACCGAGCACGGCGACGCCGCCCAGCAGCCAGCCGAGCACGACCACGGTCGCGATCGCGGCGGGCAGCAGGCGCACGAAACTTTGCAGCGCCCAGTTCTGCCGCAGGTCGATGCCGTAACGCATGCGCAACTGCGCGCTCAGCGCCGCGAAAGGCCGCGCCTGAACGCGCAATGCATTCGCGAGCGCGCTGTGCAGCAACCCCGAATCCGATAACGATGTCGATGACGATGACGATGCCGACGGTCCCGCAACGAACGCGGCCCACACCGAACGCGCCGCCAGCTCGACCGCCACGAGGCCGCTCAACACGGCGACGAGACGCACGAGCCAGGTCAGCGCCTCGCCCGTCTGCGCGAACCAGGCCGCGGCCGCCGCCGCGCTCAACGACACGACGAGGATCACGCGCAGCAGGCCGGCCAGCGCAGCGGGCTCGCGCGAAGCCTGTGCGTCTTGTGACGTTTGCATCGCCTGTGAAGCGCGATGCGTCTGCACGCGTTCGGCGTACAGCGCCGCGAACGCCAGCAGCAACGCCGCCACGCCCGCGACGAGCAACGGCGCGTGCGAACCGGCCGACGCGGCAACAGACGCATCGGCCATATTGGAGAGATCGGCGGAAATGGAAACCGTCGCGGCACCCGGCGCGGGCATCGTCCACGCGAACACCGCGAGCGCAATCGACACGAGCGCGCCAAACGGCACGACGGCCGGCCGCCACGGCAATGCGCGCAACAAGGCTTGCCACTGCGCGCGCTCATCGTCGGCGGATGAGGCTTCGTGCTGCGCGGCGGCGGCCTTCGAGCGGTCATGCCGGAACGCGAGCCGCGCGAGTTGCAGCAGCGTCTTCCAGAGCGGCGTGCTCGCGTGCATACGCTGCATGGCGAGACGCGTGCCGATCACCGCGAGCAGCAGGTTCAGACACGCACTCGCCAGCACCGCGCACGCACGCGCATCGATCATGAGACGCGGCGCGAGCATGGCGGCAAGCGCGAGCCCGGTCCACACGACGACGAGTCCCGCTGCGCAGCCGGCCAGCTTCGCATGACCCGCGCGGGCGGCCAGGCCGTACCCGGCGTCGCGGTTGTCGCGCGCTGCGCGATGCACCATCGGCAATCCTTACATGGAAATTACGGAAATCGGACGCGCAAACGTTGTCTATTCACGCGCCCCGAAACGCGCGCCCAATGTAGCGCGCTCGTTAAGGAAACTCAACATTAATAGACCGCCGTTGAAGCCGTGAGCGCGTGTCGGAGCGGTCCGCATGCATCGCTGAACGGGCATCGCGTTCACGTACGACAGCGCACTTTCGGCGCACTTTCGGCGCACAATAGCCGAGGCGGTGCGGGGGACAGGCAGGACTCGAATTCAAGCGGACGGCAAGCAGGCGATGGGCGGTTCGAGCGCCTGTGCGAGGCTGTCGTCATCGACGCTCAATCCAACATCGGCCATACGCTATGGACGGCTTGCTGATCGGACCGGCAACACGCAGGCAGGCGATCGCCGCAGCGCTCTGCGCGCTCGCGATCCTGCTCGCGCTCGCTCTCGCCGCGCCCCGCGCGCGCGATGCGCTGCCGCCCGTCGCGCCCTTCATGCCGATGTGCGCGCTCACCGTCTTCACCACGTCGGGCATCGCCGCCTTTCTGCTCGGCGGGCGTTTCGCGGCCACGCGCCTGCCGATGCTCGGCGCGCTCGGCGGCGCCTACGCGTTCACGGCCATCGCCGTCGCGCTCCAGCTCCTGATGTTTCCTGGCGTGTTCACGCGCAGCGGCCTGCTCGGCGCGGGGCCGCACAGCGCCGCGTGGATGTGGGTGTTCTGGCACGCGGGCTTCCCGGTCTTCGTGATCGTCGCGGCAAGCGTGCGCAACCGCGCGAGCGCCGTGACATCGTCGATGGCGACGGCGTCGACCTATAACGGCGCGCGCGGCTGGCTGCTCGTGGCCGGTCCCGCCGTGCTCGCAGCGCTGCTCGGCGTCCTCGTGATCCAGGTCGATTTCGCGCAGCCGTGGCCGGTGGCGCACGTCGCCGCGCCAGGCGGGTTGAGCGTTCAGGGCAATCCGCTTGCGGCGCACGCCGTGGGCATCGTCATCGGCGTGCTGAATCTGGCGGCCATCGCGGTCGTGCTGCTCAAGGGGCGGCTGCGGCTCGTGCTCGATCTGTGGATCGTGGTGGCGCTGCTCGCCTCGTTCGTCGATGTCGCGCTCAACACGCTGAGCGTCGAACGCTTCACCCTGGGCTGGTACGTTGCGCGCGTGTTCAGCATGTTCGCGCCGGGCGTGCTGGTGTGCGTGCTGGTCTGGGAAGTGACCGCGCTCTACCGGCGGCTCGCGCAGGAGCACGCCTCGCTCGTGCACAGCTCGGCGCACGATGCGCTCACGCGCATCTACAACCGCAGCTATTTCGACGAGCAGTTCCGCCGCGAGGTCGAGCAGGCGGCGCGCGCGGAGCGGCCGCTGTCGCTGGTGATGATCGACGTCGATCACTTCAAGCAGTACAACGACGCCTACGGCCATCTGCACGGCGACGCCTGTCTCGGCGCGGTGGCGGGCGCGCTCGCGAGCACGCTGCGGCGGCCCGGCGAATTCGTCGCGCGCTACGGCGGCGAGGAGTTTGCGCTGGTCCTGCCCGATACCCCCGCCGACGAAGCGGGCACCATCGCCGAACGCGCCCGCGCGGCGGTGGCGCGGCTCGCGATCGCCGCGCCGAGCCCGGACGGCCACGTGACGGTAAGCGCGGGCTGCGCGACCCGCAGTCCCTTGCCCGTCACCGTCGACGACACGCCGAACGCCGGCGCCCTCGCACTCATCGAAGCCGCCGACGCGGCGCTCTACGCGGCCAAGCGCGCCGGTCGCAACCGCATCGCGCGCGCGGACGCGAGCCTCGCCTGAGGACGTTTGCGTGACGATCGCGCTGCCTCATCGCCGCCGTCGATTCACCGCGCATGACGCGATTTCCCGCGCCGCGCGGCCCGCGCCGCACCGCGCGAAAGCCGTGCTACGCTAGGCCTCTTCCTCAGCGGGAGACGTCCATGGCCGACATCGCACACGTGTTCGTCCTGATGATGGAGAACCGTTCCTTCGATCACGTCTTCGGGCTAGCGGGCCTCGAAGGCGTCGCGCCGCCGCCCGCTTCGTGGGGCTTCGCCGCGGGTGCGCCCGACCGCATCGCGACCGACCCGCCGCACGAATTCGACGACGTGGCCGCGCAGATCGCGGGCACGCCGCCCATGAGCGGCTTCGCAAACGGGCCGAACGCGGCTGTTGCGATGCAGGGCTTCGGCGCGGGCGCGCTGCCCGTCGTGGACCAGCTCGCGCGCGAGTTCGTGCTGTTCGACAACTGGTTTTCGTCGATGCCCGGACCCACCTGGCCCAACCGCTTCTTCGCGCATGCGGCGGCGTCGGGCGGCCTCGCCAACAGTCCGGGCGGACTGACGAGCGCGGCCTCGGAAACCATCGACAGCCTCGGCTTTTCGTTCCAGAACGGCACGCTGTTCGCGCGCCTCGCCGCGAGCGGCAAGCGCTGGCGCGTCTATCACGCCGACGCCTTTCCGCAGGTGCTGGCCATCAAGGGCCTCGTGGGCGGCTTCTTTCACGGCGACACCTTCCGCACGATCCGACCCGGCAGCGCCGACGACGCCTTCCAGCAAGATCTCAACGACAGCAGCGGCTACGACATCGACTACACCTTCATCGAGCCGAGCTACGGACTGCTGAGCGCGAATTTCGCCGATGGCAATTCGCAGCATCCGGTCGGGTCGATGTCCTCGGGCGAGCGCTTCATCCAGTACGTGTACGAGACGATCCGCAACGCGCCGGCCGTCTGGGCGCGCAGCGCGCTGCTGGTGACGTGGGACGAACACGGCGGCTTTTTCGATCACGTGCCGCCACCCGCCGCCGAGCCGCCGGGCGACGCCGATCTGAACAGCCATCGCGCCGCCGTGCCCAGCGAGTTCGCGTTCGACCGGCTGGGCGTGCGCGTGCCCGCGCTGCTGATTTCGCCGTGGGCGCCGCGCGGACGCACGGGCAGCGCGCTGTTTCCGCGCGCGGCGGGCGCGCCGCAGGACACGGCGTTCGACCATGCGTCGATCGTGCGCTCGGTGCGCGAGCTGTTCGGCCTTGGCGCGCCGTTGACGCAGCGCGACGCGACCTCGCCTTCGTGGCTCGGCGCCTTGCTTGCCGCCCCGCGGGCAAGCGGCGACGACGGGCCCGCGCGGTTGAACGTAACCGGCGCGGCCGCTGCCGCTGCGCCCTCGCCCGCCGACGCCGCCGCCCCCGTGGCGCGCGCGCCGCTGGCCGGCGTGGCCACGCCCACGTTCAATCAGGTCAGCGGATTCGCGTCGATTGCGCACGCACTCGATCTGCAAATGGCCGAGGACACGAGCGACGTCCCCGCCATCGAGGACCCGTCGCTGTTCGGCGCGCGGCTGCGCGGGCAGTCGCCGGGCTCGGCCATGCCGCGCGCCGCCACGCCCGGACACCCGACCGCGCAAGCCGTGGCCGACTATGTCGCCTATATCGCGAAGCAGACCGACGCGCATCGGCGGCGAAGCGGACGTCGCTGAGCCGCGCGCAATGCGTCAGCGTGCGCGATCGACGCGATAGCGCTTCGGCGGCGGCACGGGCTTCGCGCGGCGCGCCGGACGTTTGGCGCGCCGCGCGCCGGATTGCGCCGCGGCTTCCCGCGCCGCCACCGGCTCGATGCGCACACGCGCCGACCCCGCGCCCGAATAACCGAGCACGCGCGCCGCGCCGAACGACAGGTCGATCACGCGACCGCGCGCATACGGCCCGCGATCGTTGATGCGCACGACCACGGAGCGCCCCGTTGCGGGCAGCGTCACGCGCGCGAACGAGCCGAACGGCAGCGTGCGATGCGCCGCAGTCAATGCGTACATGTCGAAACGTTCGCCGTTCGCGGTGCGATGGCCATGGAATTCGCGTCCGTACCACGACGCGATGCCGGTCTGAAAGCGTCGCTGCGCGTGCCGCATGCGCTCGACATGCTGGCCGGATACCGCGTGGTGCGACGCGACACGCGTGTGCTTCTGCGCAGAGACTGCGTGCCCTTCGCGCGTCTCATGCCTGATCGGCGAAACCGGCGCGGGCTTGCGCGCCTGCGCCGTGCCCATCAACGCAACAAGCAGCGGCACCAGCGCGACGCGCCAACGCCGCGCGACGGGTGCGTTTTGGCCCCGCGCGCGCCCGAGCGCCACGGCAAACTGGATCTTCTTCAACGTGTTCCCGAGGGTCTGATTGTTCTTCCGCCCGCGCCTGGCAGGCGTGCAGCGTGCGCCCGGTCAGGGCTGCGTGAGCGGCCCCGAACCGGCAGGCAGATGCGCGAGCGGGTCGACCGGCTTGCCGCCTTCGCGCATCTCGAACTGGAGCAGCGCTTGACCATCGGCGCGTGCCCCCATTTCGGCGATGGACGCGCCCTGCTGCACCGGATCGCCTTCCGCGACGAGCAGGCGGCGGTTGTTGCCGTACGCGGTCACATAGCCGTTCTCGTGCTTGACGATCACCATCAGCCCGTAAGCCTTGATGCTGTCGCCCGCATACACCACGCGTCCGGGCGCGGCGGCGCGAATCGGCGTGCCCGCATGACTGGCGATCTCGATCCCGCGTGCGCCATCGGCACCGAACTCGCGCACGATCACGCCGCTCACGGGCCACACGAAGCGACTGCTCGCGCTCGCCGACACCGCGCCCGCGGACGGCTGCGCTTGAGCCGACGCGCCGTCATGCCACGCACGCCAGTCCGGCGGCCCCATGCGCAGCGTCTGCCCGGCATGCAGCGGCGCGTTTTCCTCCAGGCTGTTCCATTGCGCGACGTCGCGCGCAGTGCGCCCGAAGGCGAACGCCACGCTCTGCAAGGTGTCGTTGGGCTTCACGCAGTAGTAGCCCGCGATCACGCCATGGCACGCGGACGCCGCGCCGCCGCGTTCGAAGTCGCCGTCGAACGCACAACCGGACAGCGTCGCGGCCGCGGTCACCGCCACGGTCGCTACCAGACCACTTGCCCACCCCGCGCCGCGTCCCGGCCTGACCATGAACGACCCCAGCCACGATTTCATTGATTCGTCATCCTATGTTTATCGGCAATGCAGGCGGCGCGTCGATTCGACGGAGTCCACCACGCGGCCAGTCGAATGCGCAAGCGGCGCAAGTCCCGTTCGGGAGCCTGCGCCGCTGCGAAATGCGCCGCTTCAGGCGGCCATGACGTTGGCGTTAGTGCTGAAATGCCGGCGCCTGATCGAGCGGCTGTGCACGATCGGCGGGCGATTGCATGGCGACGTCGCGGCGGGCGTGGTGCTTGCCGCTGTGCTTGTGGGCGTGCTTGTGATGATGGCCGGCGGGCGCGGCGGATGCCGTCTGCGTGAAGGCAGCGGCGGAAACGAAAAGGGCGAGGCTGGCGATCAGGATGCGCTTCATGGTGTGACTCGATAAAACGGGATTAAGAAGGATCGAGAACCAACCAAGCGATTGGCCCTCGCCCGCAAAACGCCCACCTTATCGCCCAGTTGACGCCCCGCTCTCACACCTGACAATCCTTTACAACAATGCGCGAAACCCGACCATCTCTGCAAATTTCCCTTAAATTGCGGGGCCGCTTTGCGCGTCGCGGATGACCTTCGCGATCGCCTCAGAACACGCCGAGTGCGAGTCCCGCCGCCAGTCCTTCGCCGAGTTCGGCGCAGCGCGCGAGATCGTCGGGGCCGATGATCTTCGGCGCGAGAATGCGCTCCGGCGTTTGCGCGTGCGTGCACACGATCATTCCTTGCGCCACGGCTTTCAACCGCCAGCCCGTCGCGATGCGTTCGATCTGGCGCAGCGCGTTTTGTCCGTCGCTGCCCGCGCAGATCATCGCGGCATAAGGACGCCCGTTTACGCGGTCGAGTGCCGCGTAATAGCAGCGATCGAAGAAGTCCTTCATCAGCCCGGACATCGATGCGAGATTCTCGGGCGTCGCGAACAGATAGCCGTCGGCGGCCAGGACATCGTTTGGAA
The DNA here is from genome assembly GCF_046535315.1 of Paraburkholderia sp. SIMBA_027. NCBI lineage: Bacteria > Pseudomonadati > Pseudomonadota > Betaproteobacteria > Burkholderiales > Burkholderiaceae > Paraburkholderia > Paraburkholderia sp. SIMBA_027. Next base: position 511,735 of record NZ_JAWRWY010000004.1, on the reverse strand, counting down.
CGCTGGCGTCGGCGCGTTGCAGACGCACGTTCACGCCCGCCTGCGCACGCGCCGCGCGCGCGGACGCTTCGGCCATCTGCTGCGTGCCGCCCGTCATCGAGTGATAGACGATCAATAGCGTTTTCATTGCGTCTTTGTGAGCCTGTTCGCTTCGCGAAATGCCGATGATACCGTGCCCGCCCGCGCCCACAGCGCGCGCCCGGCGCTTCGCAGTATTATCAGGCGATGCCTACCTCTACCTATGTCGCCCTGCTGCGCGCCGTGAATGTCGGCGGCACCGGCAAACTCGCGATGAACGAACTGCGCGCGATGTGCGAAGCACTCGGTTTCGCCAACGTGCGCACCTATATCGCCAGCGGCAATGTCGTGTTCGACAGCCGCCTCGCCGCATCGAGCGTGAAGAAGCAACTCGAAGCGAGCCTCGCGACTTACGCGGGCAAACCCGTCGGCGTGCTGTTGCGCAACGCCGCCGAGATGGCGGCCATCGTCGCCGCCAATCCCTTCGCCGATGCGCCGCCCGATCGCACTGTCGCGATCTTTCTCGACACCGCGCCGCCCGCTAACCTGCTCGAAACGGCGCGCGGCCAGCAAGCGGAAAGCATCGTCGCGGGCAAGCGCGAAATCTACGTGCAGTATCCGGACGGCATTGGCCGCTCGAAGCTCAAACTGCCCGCTGCCGCCGACGGCACCGCGCGCAATATGAACACCGTCGCCACGCTCGCGCAATGGGCCAATCAGCGCGCCGAATAAAAATGAAAGCTCGCTGACGCCTTCGCGAAGCCGCGGTGCAGCACGACTGTCACGCGTCTGTCTTATGATGAAACGCCATGCACCCGGAGATGCAGACGATGACGCTTCCCTACGGTTTCGCAAAAGGCAAGATCACTTCCGCGCCGCAACTCAAGCCCACGCAGCGGCCGCATGAAGTGCAGTATCACCTGCATTTCGGCCTCGATGTGGGCGGCGCGCAGTGGGATGTGGCGGTCAATGTCGGCACCACCGACGCCGACGACCTGCTCAAATACAAGCTGCTCTTCGATTTCCGCCACGCCATGTTGCAGACGCTGCAAGCCGATGCCTCGGGCGAGCAGAATCTCACGGGCCAGCACGCGCTGCCCGCGCTTGATTTCCAGCGCAGCGACTTTCTCGCCAACACCGGCGCATGGCGCAACAGCGACGTGATGGACGGCACCGATGCCGTCGAACCGGTCGCCACGCTCCAGCGTCTTTTGTTGCGCGCGCAACAATCCGGCTACGACGTTTATGTGTATGGCCGCTTCTACAGCGAAGGCAACGGCGTACACGACGTGCACATGAATCAGGGATCGAAAGGCGAATTCATTCATCGCGCGGGCAACGACCGCAACGATCACAACGACATCTGGCAGGACGGCGCGCTGCTCGTCGACGTGGGCGCGCCGCAATGGGCGCTCTATGTGGCCGCGTTCGATCAGCAATATCTGCCGACCGACGATCTCGGCAATCCCACCGCGGACTCGAAACCGATCGCCTGAGCGGTCAGCGCGATTCAGCCCCGCCGCAAGATAAGCGCGGCAATATGCGCGACATGTCAGGCCGATCGTTGATACAGCGGCGCGGGCTATCGTAATATACGCGAAGTTATATCGACGCTTTGTCGATTTTTCCGGTCGATTTTCAGCCGATCCCCTGTCGATCGCCGTCAGGCCGCCGCGCGGCCCGGAGCCTCCACGATGAACCTCGCGCCCCACGCCGCTGCGGCCACTTCCACCGATCACACCGATCACACCGATCACACCGATCACACCGATCACACCGATCACACCGATCCTGCCGACGAAGACGTCGTACTCACGCTCTCCGGCAGCGTGGTACGGCCTCAAACGCTCACGCTCGCAGCCTTGCGCGCGATGCCGAGCGTCACGTGCGCGCCCTTCGATCTGCGTTGCTACACCACGCAGCGGTTCATCCGCACGGTCGAGCCTTATCGCGGCGTGCTGCTGACGGCGTTGATCGAGCACGCGGGCCTGCACTGCGAAGCGCCCGGCGACTTCAAGCGCATGATCTTTCTGGCCGTCGGCCATGACGGCTATGCCGTGCCGTTCACGTGGCACGAGCTGTTCAACTCGCCGGTGGGCGAGCAGGCCATCGTCGCCTACGAATGCGGCGGCCAGCCGCTCAGCGCCGCGGACGGCGCGCCCGTGCTGTTTTCCGGCGCGGATAACGTGCCCGCGCCGCGCCATCTGAAGCGTCTCGCGCGCATCGAAACGCGCGTGCTTGCGCCTTGAACATGCCTTGAGCACGCCGCTCAGGCGAGCGCCGCCATCGCGTGCTTGAGGCCCATCACCGCGCGCGCCGACGTCATACTCCCGCGCTCCGGAAAGAAGCCAAGTTCGACGCCCTTGTGCTCGCCGTGCGCAAACACCGCGCGGCATGACGCGTGCACCTGCGTCGCGCCGCTCGCGCGCACGATGCCCGCCACGTTGAGCGCGTCGATGCCGCTGCCCGGCATGATGCCGATGCGGTTCGCCGCGTGCCGCACGAGGGCGTTCAGCGCGACGATGCCATCAGCCGCGCGCGCGGCGCCGCCCGAAGTCAGAATGCGTTCGAAGCCCAGCGCCACCGCTTCTTCGAGCGCGCGCGCCGGATCGGGCACGAGATCGAAGACGCGATGCAACGTGGTGCCGAGCCCGCGCGCGCGTTCGCACAAGACGGCCAGCATCTGCACGTCGAGCTGACGATCGGCCCGCGCCGCGCCGAGCACGACGCCCGCGAGACCGGCCGCGCGCATGGCGTCGATATCGGCGAGCATGGCTTCCGTGTCGGCGGGCGACCACGCGAACGAGCGCGCGTGCGGCCGGACCATCGCGTAGACGGGAATCGGCGCGTGCGCCGCCGCCGCGATCAGGCCGGGCGTCGGCGTGAGGCCCCCCAGATCGAGCGCCGAACACAATTCAATCCGATCGGCGCCGCCCGCGACGGCGGCGTCGAGTCCGTCCACGCTGTCCACGCAAATTTCGAGCGTAATAGGCATCGGCGATCCTTGTTTCATGAGGTGAAAGAGCGTTGACGAGGCTTAGCGGTTTGAAGCCTGACGCGCGAGCAGCGCCGCGCCGATCAGGCCGCCATCGGCGCTGAAACGGCCGGGCACCACGAGCGGTTCGTCGCGCCGATGCAGCACGCGCGAGCGGACCGCCTGATCGAGCCGCCCTATCAGCGCGGGCGAACCGGCGAGCCCGCCGCCCACCGTCACGCGCGACGCGCCCGTGACGTTGACCACGGCAGCCAGCGGATCCGCGACCAGTTCGAGCCAGACGCCGATCGTGCGCACGGCGGCGCGATCGGCGTGCGTCCAGGCATCGAGGATCGCGTGGCTGTCCAGTGCGGGTGTCGGCGAATCGGTGGTCGATGCCGCGTTCAGGAACACATGCAGCCGCTCGATCCCGCGCGCGCCGCCTATCGCATCGACACAACCGCGCTGACCGCAGCCGCACGCGAAGCGCGGCACGTACAGCGGCTCGGGCTCGCCTTCCGGCTGACATTGCGTGTTGACGATGGGACCGTGCCCCCACTCGCCCGTCACGCCGCCCGCGCCCTGTATCAGCTGTCCGTTCGCGACGAGGCCGCCGCCGACGCCCGTGCCGAGCACGGCGGAGAACACCACGCGATGACCGGCGCCCGCGCCGGCCACGGCTTCCGCGAGCGCGAGGCAGTCAGCGTCGTTCGCGGCGAACACCGGGCGGCCGAGCCGCGCGCCGAGTTCGCTCGCGAGCTTGCGGCCCGTGATACAGGGAATATTGGCGGAAAACGCGGTGCTGTCGGCGGGATCGACGAGGCCCGCAATCGATAGCGCGAGCGCCGCATCCGCGGCACCGTCGACATGCGCCGCGAGCATTGCACTCAACGTATCGACGAATTGAGTCCAGTCGTGCGCGGGCGTAGGCTGCTTCGCGAGCGCGACGAGTTCGCCCGCGTGCGTGCAGGCGGCGAGGCGGATGAACGAGCCGCCGATATCGGCGGTATAGAGCGTGCGCGCGCCCGCGAGTGCGGGCAGGGCGTGATCCGGCATGAAGGACCTCTCGCAGCGCCGCCCGCGCGGCTTGCGCGCGCCGCGCCGGGCGATCCCGGCCGACGCCTGTGAGCGGCAGCCCTCACACTTTACGCGGCGCGCCGTGGTCGAAGCAAACGCACCGTCTTGAGCGCTTCAAACCGCCGCCGGCGCTTCGCGGCGTTGCACCGGCCGGCATTGCGCCACGACCTGGGCGAGACGGGCGATGGCGTGATCGACATCGGCTTCGGTCGTGTAGCGGCCAATGCTGAAACGCAGCGTGCGGCTCGCGGCGTCGGCGTCGAGGCCGATCGCACTCAGCACATGCGAAGGCGCGCCCGATGCCGAGTTGCACGCCGACGTGGACGACACCGCCACATCCGCCGCCAGCATGAACGGGAAAAAGCCCGCGTGGCCGATCGTGAGACTCAGCGTATGCACAATGCGGCGCGCCGCGCGCGCGTTCTGCGTGACGCCGTCGAGACGCAGCGCACCGTCGAGCAAACGCGCGGCCAGTTGCGCGATGCGCTGCGTATCGGCGTCCATGCGCTCGGCGGCCAGCGCGCACGCCGTGCCCATGCCGACGATCTGATGCGTCGCGAGCGTGCCCGAACGCAACCCGCGCTCGTGGCCGCCGCCGTGCATCTGCGCCGCGATGCGCGCGGCCGCTTCGCGGCGCACGTACAGCGCGCCGATGCCCTTCGGCCCATAGACCTTGTGCGCCGACATCGACAGCAGATCGATGCCGAGCGCGTTCACGTCGATCGGCGTCTTGCCGAGCGCCTGTGCGGCGTCTACGTGCAGCAGCGCGCCCGCCGCGTGCACGATCGGCGCGATGGCGGCAATGTCGGTCAACGTGCCGATCTCGTTGTTCACGAGCATCAGCGAAACGAGGCCCGTGTCGTCGCGCAACGCGGCCTGCACGGCGGCGGGCGTGATGTCGCCGTGCGCGTCGGGACGCACGAAGCTCGCTGTCATGCCGCGCTTTTCGAGGCTCGCGACGGTATCGAGAATCGCCTTGTGTTCGAGGCAGCTGGTGATCAGATGGCGACGGTCGGCGGCGTTATCCGCGTAGCCTTTCAAGGCGAGATTGTTCGATTCGGTCGCGCCCGAGGTCCAGACGATCTCGTCGGCGTGCGCGCCGATCAGCGCGGCCACCTGGGCACGCGCGGCTTCGACGAGCGAGCGCGCCTGCATGCCCGCCGCGTGCGAACTCGATGCCGGATTGCCAAACGCGCCTTCCATGCCGAGGCATTCGCTCATGGCGGCGATCACGCGCGGGTCGGCCGGCGTGGTCGCCGCGTAGTCGAAATAGTGCAGTTTTTCAGCCATTCTCGTGGTACTGGGAAGAGAGATTTCGAGACTCGAATGGCCATCCATGCTACGCGGCAGCGACGAGAAAATGATTCCAAATCGCTCGCCGATTTCGGGCAAACGCAGAATTATTTTTTCTTTCGTGCCAGATCGCACGCGTCTCGCGTGTCTTTAAAACGAAAAACGGTTAAACCGGCGCTTCGCCGAGATGCTCGGTATGCATGTCGCTCAGGCGGCACAGCAAAATGCCGTAGCCCGTGAGATGCCCGAGATACACGCTGGTGTAGATGCCTGCCGCGGGCAACGATTCGAACAGCGTCTGGAGCGTGGCAAGCCGCAGCGGCTTGTCGTCCAGTCCGGGCCGTTCGACTCGCAGATCGGCGACATCGGCCAGTTGCCGGTGCGCGGCGGCGAGCAAACCGAGCCCGCGCAGATATTCCGTTTTCCAGTGCGCATCGAGCGCTTCGAATTGCGCATGAAACGTGTCGAACGTTTCGAGAAAATTAACCACCGAATCGAACAGTTCGTGATAACACCAGAACAGCGGCAGGCGCGAGCGATTGCGCTGTAAATGCGGCGACACCCACGACTGCGCGAGATCCGCCTTCAAAAGATCGTGCGCCTCTTTCAGATTGCTGCTCGATTTGCGCAGCGCGGCCGTAAGCGACTTCAATTGCGTGCGGTCGAGTTTCTCTGCGGCGATTTGCGTGAGCAACGCCGTCGCTTGTTCATTGCCGCTATTCACGAGCGTATTCGCCCAAAAACCATGATCGGGCGGAAACACGATCTGCTGGATCACGAAACCGAGCAGCATGCCGAGCACCACGCCAATCAGGCGTTGTTCGAGCAAGGGAATATGTTCGCCGGTATAGAGCACGAGCGTCATGGGCACGGTGATGCTCGTCATCTGAAACACCGAGGGACGCAGGCTCACGATCGCGAAGATCACGATCGGCAGCAGCAGCACGCCCAGCCATAAATGCGGCGCGGTCAGCCAGATCAGCAATGTGCCGATGGGCATGGCCACGAGATTCGAGGTCACGCGCTTGTAGAAATAACCGCGCGCGGCCGAAATCGAACTGCCGAGCGCCAGCGTGAGCATCGCCGAACCGGCGAGCGCGACGGCCGCGTCGGGATAACCGAAATGGTAGGGAATGGCAAAACCGATCCACAAGCCGAGCGTGAGCTTCGTGTACTTCGCCATTTCCGATAACGAAAAGCGCGCGAACGAGCGGCGAAACGGCGTTAAGGGTTTGTGGACGTATTGGGATGGCGTCATGGGTGTCGATCGGTACAGGCGATATCAGGATGCTAATCGAGCCGACGCATTTTCCGGCAGCCATTTACGCGATGACGTGGCGCTATTTTCCGGAGCCGCGCCGATGACCCGTGGTTATCTTCCAGTTAGCGCACCGCAAGCTTTTATTTGCACTGCACCATGCGTTTTTTTTTTCGAATCCTCTGACGAATTCCGTACAACGCCCACCTGATCAGCGTTTTCCCGAATCCGCCAAGCTTGCGATTTATTTTCAATTTCTTTCGAGTTTTTATCCCTTACCGTCTTGCAAGTTGTTTGGCGTTCGCATGGCGAACCTCACTGGATTACTGAGCAATGGGTAGGCCCATGACGATAAAAACCAAGGTCTCAATATGTCTGCCTACGTGCAATCGTCCCGATCTGTTGATTCGCTGCATTGAATCGTGTTTGCAGCAAACACATACAAACATCGAGATCGTGATTGGCGACGATTCGCAGGACGACCGTACGGCGGCTTCAATCGCCGCGCGTTACGGTCGCGATAAGCGCATCGCGTATCGGCGCAACACGCCTTCGCTCGGACAGGCGCGCAATGTCGCGAGTCTGTTCGCGCGCGCCACCGGCGAAAAGATTCTGCTGATTCACGACGACGATTTGCTGGTCGCAAACGGCATCGAAAGGCTGCTGGCGCAATGGACGCGTTATCCGGATCTACAGGTCGCGTTCGGCAATCAATATGAAGCCGATCATCGCGGACGCATCGATCTCGCAGGCAGCCGGCGGCTCAATCTCGCGTTTCATCGCACGCCCGCGGCGGCCGGTTTGCTGGCGCTGCCCGGACGCGCGGGCATCGTGCAGATGTTCCCGAACAACGGCTGGCTCGCCGACGCCGCGCTCGTCAAGCAGATCGGCTATGGCGGTCACGACGAGGTGTGCTGCGACTTCGTGTTCGGCACGCAGTTGTGTCTCGCGGCACGCAAGGTCTGTTACGTCGACGATTACGTGTCGGTCTATTGCAAGACAGACGTGTCGGTTTCGCAGGCCACGCGTCACACGCCGAATGCCGCTTCGCTCGCGGCCTGGCGTTTCGTGCAGGCGCTGGCCTTGCCGCCCGCACTCGAACCCGCGCGGCGTATTGCTTTGCGGCGGCTCGTGCCGATCGTCGTGTCGCTGCATGCGCGCAATCGCGAGGCGCGTATCGGCCTGAAGCTCGCGCTGCGCAATCTGCGCGCGTATCGCTTCGGCTTGAGTCCGCGTCTCTACTATCACCTGCTGATGATCTGGCGCAGCGCGCGGCGCGTGAATCCAGCGTTGCCGTCACTGGATTTCGACGCGAGCGAACAGCCCGTCGACATCACGCGCACGCGACTTCCTTAGGATGCCGATATTTTTGCTATGAGCCCATGACCTTGTGCGCGTCGGACGGTCCGGCGCGGTCGGGCGTGCCCATGGTTTCGAGCGCGGCGTCGTGATGCAGCAGCAGCGCGGCCGCCGCGCCGACGAGGCCCGCGCCCGCGAGGCACAGCAGCCCCGCGCCGAAACCGCCCGTGCTGTCCTTGATCCAGCCCATCGCATAGGGGCCGAAGAAGCCCGCGAGATTGCCAAGCGAGTTGACCGCCGCGATGCCGCCCGCCGCCGCCGCGCCTGAGAGAAAGGCGGCGGGCAGCGTCCAGATCACCGGCAGGCAGCCGAAGATGCCGAAGCCCGCCACCGAAAGCGCGAGCATCTTGAGCACCGGATTGTCGAGCCCCGCCGCCGCCGCAATGCCTGCCGCGGCCACCGCGAGCGCAAACGCCACGTGTTTCTTGCGTTCGAGACGCCGGTCCGAGTGACGGCCCCAGAACACCATCGAAATCACGCCGACGATATACGGCAACGAAGTCACGAAGCCGGTCTGCACATTCGTGAGCCCGAACGCCTTGACGATCTGCGGCAGAAAGAAACTCAAGCCGTAATTGGTGGCGTTCGCACCGAAATAAATCAGCGCCACGGCCAGCACGCGCGGATTGATCAGCGCTTCCACCACGCTGAAGGTATGGACCGCTTCGCGATGCTTGCGCTCCTGCGCCTGACGCGCGACGAGCCATTCGCGTTCGTCGTCGGCGAGCCAGGTCGCTTGCGTGGGTTTGTCGGTGAGATAGAACAGCACGACGAAGGCCAGCACGAGCGCGGGCGCCGCTTCGATCAGATAGACCCATTGCCAGCCCGCGAGTCCGGCGAGGCCGTCCATCGACAGCAGCGAGCCCGACACCGGACCGCCGATCACCGTGGAAAGCGGAATGGCCGCCATGAAATAGCCCACCACGCGCGCGCGATATTTGGCCGGAAACCAGAGCGTCAGCAAAAAGATGATGCCGGGGAAAAAGCCCGCTTCGGCAATGCCCAGCAGAATGCGCAGCGTATAGAACACGTGCGCGTTCGACATGCCGCTCCACTGCGCGATATGCGGAATGAACGCCATCGCGCCCGCCAGCAAGCCCCACGTAAACATGATGCGGGCGATCCAGCGCCGCGCGCCGAAACGTTCGAGCAGCAAATTCGACGGCACTTCGAAAAAGAAATACGCAATAAAGAAGATACCGGCGCCAAAGCCAAATGCGCTCGCCGATAAATCGAGCGCCTTGTTCATTTGCAGCGCAGCAAAACCCACATTCACGCGATCCAGATAGGCGATGAAATAGCAGACGATCAGGAAGGGCACGAGGCGTGCCGTCACGCGGGTCATCGTGCGCGTTTCGAGGTCCATCGGTTGTCTCCTTCAAGGCTGGCGTCTCGCTCCGCCGCACCTGCGCCGAATCCGGGCCAGTCCGTATCATGTGGTTACAGACTAGGCGCTCGCGCGCCGTTGCGAAAGGCGCGTTTCATAAAACGTCCGGTATGTCATCGAGTACCGATCGACCGTCGAATGACCGTGGGCTTTCTGCCGCATTGCACCTTAAGCGCAGCTTTTTTTCATTCCGGCTACTATGGCCGTTCGATTTTTATATCGGGCGGCATCGCCGCAAACCCAACCTGATTCAGGAGCACCAGAAATGTCTTTCCGCATGACGATGTTGGCGGCCGCAGTCGTGGCCGCGAGTGTGGCCAGTGCAGGCGCGCAAGCCCAGGTCGCCGGCGCGCAGCCGCTGAGCGTGACGGTCGAACAGTCGCAGGCGCTGCTCGAAGGCTGGAGCGTGAAGAAGAGCGTGCTCGGCAAGGCCGTCTATAACGACGACAACGTCAAGGTGGGCACCGTGCGCGACCTGATCGTGGCGCCGGACGGTTCGGTGTCGGCGGCCATCGTCGCAGCGGGCGGCTTCCTCGGCGTGGCTGCGCACGACGTGGCCGTGCCCATCGCTTCGCTCGAAGTGCGCAAGGGCAATCTCTATCTGCCGGGCGCGACCAAGGAAGCGCTCAAGGCTACGCCGGCCTTCCAGTACGCGAAGATCGAATCGCCGCCGAAGCCCAAGCGCATCGACAACAAGCAGCAAGAACAGCAGCAATAAGCAGTAGCAAGCAGCACGACACGGGCGGCGCAATGCCGCTCTCGCACGCCAGCGTATGTATGACGCTGGCGTGCGGTCGCGAAAACAGTTGTTTTACCTATGGCTCGCGGGCCGCGCTGTCTAGCCGCCCTGCGCCATCTCCCGCAGTTCGATCCCTTCCCACGACCCGCGCGCGCACAGCGCCTCGATCGTTTCGCAGATCGTGCGGCGCACCGCCAGCGACGCCGAACTCACCGGCAAGGCATTCGGCCAGCAGATGCTCGCAGGCCGCCGGATCACCGGATCGACGATGCGGCGCATTCTGGGCCGGTCGGCGCTCGCCCGCAGCGCCAGCGCCGAAGCCGGCAAGATCGTGCACGCCGCGCCCGACTGCGCGAGCGACAGCAGAATCGGCAACGAATCCACATCGGCGATGATATTCAGCGGCACCTGTTCGCGCGCGAACGTACGCTCCAGCAGCAGGCGCAAGCCGTTCGCCACGCCGGGCGCGACCATCGGCACGTCGGCGAGCGAGGCCAGCGTGACGGTGCGCGTGCGCGCCGACACGCCGCGCGGCTCGCCCAGCAGATACAGCTCCTCGTCGAGCACCGGCAGCGCGGAGATGCCTGGCGTGGCCGTGTCGCGAAACAGAATCGCGAGGTCGAGCCGCCCGTTCGCGAGCAGTTCGTTCAGGTAGCCGCTCATGCTCTCGAAGAATTGCAGGCGAATGCCCGGATAACGCTCGCGCACACGCTCGAATACCGGCATCGCCAGCACGGACGTCATGGTCGTCGGAAAGCCGATGGCGACCGTGCCCGACTCCGCGCCCACGCCGTCGCGCACTTCCTGGCGCAACTGTTCCATCTGATGCAGCACGAGCCGCGCATGGCGGTACAGCGCCTGCCCGGCCGCCGTGGGCTTCACGCCCTGCGGACTGCGTACGAGTAGCGGCACGCCGAGATCGTCTTCGAGCTTCGCGATCTGCTGGCTCAGCGAAGGCTGCGCCACGAAGAGCTTTTCGGCGGCCTTGCCCAGACTGCCGTAATCGACGATGTGCACGAAATAGCGAAGCTGACGAACGTCCATGAGGTGCTGCCCTTCCTGCCGGTTCAAGCGAGGGTCATAGGATACCCTTATGACCGGCACATTCAATCGGTATTTCCGCCGCGCCGGACATTCGCCTACAGTCGCCTCATTCCTATTGCAAAAAGCGCTGGCCGCACCGGCGCTGGAGACGGCGATGCACGCATGCCAACCCGATCGGCTCGAACAGCCGACGCAGAACGTCACAGATTTCCTCTCCCCAGCTCCCGCCGCCGCGCTGGCCGCCACGCTCGATTGCCGCAGCACGCCGCGTTCGGGCGACGCGCTGCCGCCCATCTGGCATTGGCTCTACTTCTGGTCCGCCGCGCCGCAAGCCGAACTGGGCAGCGACGGTCATCCGCAAAAAGGCGGCTTCCTGCCCGATCTCGGTCTGCCGCGCCGCATGGCCGCGGGCGGGCGCATGAGCTTTCATGCGCCGCTCAGGATCGGCGCGCAGGCCGAGCGCGTCTCGCGCGTGCTCAATGTCGAGCACAAGGAAGGCCGCAGCGGGCGTCTCGCCTTCGTGACCGTCGAGCATGCGATCGAATCCGATGGCGTAACGGCGATCCGCGAGGAACAGGACATTGTGTATCGCGAGCCGGCGCAGCCTGGCCAGCCGCAACCAAAGCCCACGCCCGCGCCGGCGAACGCCGACTGGACACGCGAGATCACGCCGAGCGAAACGCTGCTGTTCCGCTATTCGGCGCTCACCTTCAACGGCCATCGCATTCACTACGACCGCGAGTACGCGCGCGGCGTCGAGGGCTATCCCGATCTCGTCGTGCACGGTCCGCTGATCGCCACGCTGCTGCTCGACCTCGTATCGCGCAGCGTGCCCGGCGCGGTCGTGCGCGAATACGCCTGGAAAGCGGTCCGGCCGACGTTTCTCGGCCACCCGTTTCGCGTCTGCGGCCGCCGCGCCGAAGACGCTCAATCCATCGAGTTGTGGGCGCAGGACCACGACGGCGCGCTGACCATGTCGGCGCGCGCCGTGCTCGCCTGAAGCATCGCGCCCCGCAGGCTCCTTCCTTCCACCGAGATTCACCGAGATCCACGACATGAACGACGCCACGCCCGATCAATTCCAGGACATTCGCGAAGCCGTCCGCGATCTGTGCAGCCAGTTTCCGAACGAATATCACCGCAAGATCGACGAAGCGCGCGGCTATCCCGAAGCCTTCGTCGACGCGCTCACGCAAGCGGGCTGGCTCGCCGCGCTGATTCCGCAGGAGTACGGCGGCTCGGGACTCGGCCTCACCGAAGCGTCGGTGATCATGGAAGAGATCAACCGCAGCGGCGGCAACTCGGGCGCGTGCCACGGCCAGATGTACAACATGGGCACGCTGCTGCGCCACGGCTCCGAAGAACAGAAGCGCAAGTATCTGCCGAAGATCGCCAACGGCGAACTGCGCCTGCAGTCGATGGGCGTGACCGAACCGACCACCGGCACCGACACCACGAAGATCAAGACCACGGCCGTGCGCAAGGGCGACCGTTATGTGATCAACGGCCAGAAGGTGTGGATCTCGCGCGTGCAGCATTCCGACCTGATGATCCTGCTCGCGCGCACCACGCCGCTTTCGGACGTGAAAAAGAAAAGCGAAGGCATGTCGATCTTCATCGTCGATTTGCGCGAAGCCATCGGCAAGGGCCTGACCGTGCAGCCGATTCTGAACATGGTCAATCACGAGACCAACGAGCTGTTCTTCGACAACCTCGAAATTCCGGCGGAAAATCTCATCGGCGAAGAAGGCAAGGGCTTCAAGTACATTCTCGACGGCCTCAACGCGGAGCGCACGCTGATCGCGGCCGAGTGTATCGGCGACGGCTACTGGTTCGTCGACAAGGTATCGCAATACGTTAAGGATCGCCAGGTATTCGGGCGTCCGATCGGCCAGAACCAGGGCGTGCAGTTCCCGATCGCGCGCGCGTTCATCAACGTGGAAGCCGCGAACCTGATGCGCTTCGAGGCCGCCCGCCGCTTCGACGCGCACGAGCCTTGCGGCGCGCAGGCCAACATGGCGAAGCTGCTGGCCGCCGACGCTTCGTGGGAAGCCGCCAACGCCTGTCTGCAATTCCACGGCGGCTTCGGCTTCGCGTGCGAATACGACGTCGAACGCAAGTTCCGCGAGACGCGTCTCTATCAGGTTGCGCCGATTTCCACCAACCTGATTCTCTCGTACGTCGCCGAACATATTCTCGGCCTGCCGCGTTCGTTCTAACCGGAGAGCCGAATCATGCGCCCTCTCGAAGGCATCAAGGTCGTCACGTTCGAGCACGCAATCGCGGCGCCGTTCTGCACGCGCCAGCTCGCGGATCTGGGCGCGCGCGTCATCAAGGTCGAGCGTCCCGGCGTGGGCGATTTCGCGCGCGGCTACGACGAGCGCGTGCACGGTCTCGCCTCGCATTTCGTCTGGACCAACCGTTCGAAGGAAAGCCTCACGCTCGACGTGAAGCGCGCTGAAGCGCTGGAGATCGTGCACACGCTGCTCGCCGACGCCGACGTGTTCGTGCAGAACCTCGCGCCCGGCGCGACGCAGCGGCTCGGCCTCGGCTACGACGCACTGCGCGAGCGTTATCCGCGTCTGATCGTCTGCGATATCTCGGGCTATGGCGGCGACGGTCCGTATCGCGACAAGAAGGCCTACGACCTGCTGATCCAGAGCGAGTCGGGCTTTCTGTCGATCACCGGCACGCCCGACGAATCCGCGAAAGCCGGTTGCTCGATCGCCGATATCGCCGCCGGAATGTACGCGTACTCGAACATTCTCGCGGCGCTGATCGAGCGCGGCAAAACCGGGCGCGGACGCCATATCGACGTGTCGATGCTCGAAAGCATGGTCGAGTGGATGGGCTATCCGCTCTACTACGCGATCGACGGCCAGACGCCGCCGCAACGCAACGGCGCGGCGCACGCCACGATTTATCCGTACGGTCCGTTCAAGGCCGGCGACGGCAAGTCGGTGATGCTCGGCCTGCAAAACGAGCGCGAATGGAAGGCGTTTTGCGACGTCGTGCTGCGCCAGCCCGAACTCGCCGCCGACGAACGCTTCGCCTCGAACAGCCGCCGCGTCGAGCATCGCGCGGCGCTCGGCGCGCTCATCGTGGCGGCCTTCGCCAGCCTCAGCGCGCGCGACGTGGTCGAGCGCCTCGAAGCCGCGAAGATCGCCAATGCGCACATCAACGACATGCAGGCCGTGTGGGAGCACGCGCAGCTCGCCGCGCGCGAACGCTGGACGCAGGTGCAGACGCCCGCGGGCGCGGTGCCCGCGCTGCTGCCGCCCGGCGTCACGCTCGCGGACGCGCCGCGCATGGACGCCGTGCCCGCGCTCGGCGAGCACACCGACGCAATCCTGAACGAACTCGGCTACGACGCGACGCAGATTCGCGCGCTGCACGACACCGGCGCGGTCTGACCTGAGCGGACGACCCGCGCCCACCATAGAACGCCGCAGCAATAAGCGGCGCATGGCAGCAAGCCCCCGCGGCCCTTCGGCCTCGGGGGCCGCATCACAATCGGAGACATCACATGCACCACGCGGTCAATGCCGCCGGACGCCTCGACCGGCTACCCGTTTCACGCTTTCACTGGAAGATACTCGGCCTCATCGCGGGCGGCGCGTTCCTCGACGCCTTCGACATCTATCTCGCCAACGGCGCGATGGCGTCGATGGTCAAGGACGGCTTCACCGACATGCGTCACGGCGCGCTGTTCGTCTCGTCGACGTTCATGGGCATGATGGTCGGCGCGTTCATCGCGGGCTGGCTCGGCGACCGGCTCGGGCGGCGCTATTCGTATCAGGTCAATCTCGCGGTGTTCGGGCTCGCCTCGATCGCCGCGTGCTTCGCGCCCAACATCGAATGGCTGATCGTGCTGCGCTTCATCATGGGCCTCGGGCTCGGCGCGGAACTCGTGGTGGCGGCGGGCACGCTCGCGGAATTCGTGCCGCCCGCCACGCGCG
This sequence comes from Paraburkholderia sp. SIMBA_027, assembly GCF_046535315.1. Lineage (NCBI taxonomy): Bacteria > Pseudomonadati > Pseudomonadota > Betaproteobacteria > Burkholderiales > Burkholderiaceae > Paraburkholderia > Paraburkholderia sp. SIMBA_027. The sequence goes on along the minus strand of NZ_JAWRWY010000004.1, from coordinate 496,627 downwards.
GCAAGTGGGTCTCGCTGCTCGCGGTCATCACCAATAGCGGGCTGTTCGCGGCGCTCGCGGCGGGCTACTGGGTCATCCCGCATCTCGGCTGGCGCTATATGTTCGCGCTCGCGGGCGTGGGCGCGCTGGTGGTGTGGTTCCTGCGCCATCGCATGCCGGAGTCGCCGCGCTGGCTCGAATCGGTCGGCCGTTTCGAGGAAGCCGAAGCCACGCTCGCGGAAATCGAGCAGGAAGTACGCGCGCAGGTGGGCGAACTGCCGCCCGTGCAGCGCGCCGTCGATCTGCACAAGGGCAGCGTGCCGCTCAGCGCGCTGTTCGCCAAAGGCATGCGCGGACGCATGCTGGTCGCGGCGCTCACGGCCGTCGGCGTGAACGTGGGGCTGTATGGTTTCATCGCGTGGCTGCCGACGTTCTTCGTGGCGCAAGGTCTGTCGATCGTGAAGTCGCTCGGCTTCGTGTTCGTGATGTCGATCGGCTCGCCGGTGGGCGGCCTGATCGGTTACTTCATCGCCGACCGGGTCGGACGCGCGCGCGGCATCGTGGTGTCGTCGATCGTGAGCGTCGCGCTCGGCTGGCTCTACGTGACGCTGCGCGATCCCACCGCCATCATGCTCGTGGGCTTCTGCCTCGTGAGCGCGATCTACACCATCTGCACGCTCGGCCTGTTCGGCTACATTCCCGAACTCTTCCCGACCGAAATGCGCCTGCGCGGCACCGGCGTGGCGGGCACCTGCGGACGCGCCTCGTCGATCGCCACGCCGTGGCTCGCGTTGATGCTCTACGAACGCTTCGGCGTCTCGGGCGTGATCGCGATGGTGACGGCGATTCTCGCCGTGCTCTGCGTGGCGATTCTCGCGCTGCGCGTGGAAACGAGCCGCGCCGCGCTGGAGGATATCGCGGGCGACGTGGGCAATGCGGCTGAAAACCTCGACGACGCGCCGGCCGTGCTCGCGCCGGAAGGCCGCTGATCGAGGCCGATATTGCGGGTCATTTCAAGGCCCGCTGCGAAAGCGCTTTCCGCGCGTAAGGAACGGTAAGCGCTTTCGCAAACTCCTGCTTTCTGTCACAAAGGAAACTTCCCCGGACTGGGTACTATCCGCGCATTGCTTACAAACGGATCACGCCATGTCCGCATTTCGACGAACCCTCGCGGTGCTGAGTCTGTGCGCCGCGCTCGCGGGCCTGAACGGCTGCGCCACCACCATTGGCAATATCGGCCTCGGTGCGGGGTTGGGCGTCGCGGCCACGGTCAGCGCCCTGTATTGCGTGCTCGCCTGCTCGCATTACTGATCCTTATCTGATCCCCGCCTGATCGCAGGCTTTCGAAGCCTGTCCCGCGATATCGAAGCGACGCGCCGTGCAACGCGAGCGCGCCGCCCACGGTCGAACACCTTCATTTCCCTCGCATCCGCAGTCCGCTCCAACCCGGCGATCACCGTCGCGGCCTGACGCTTTCACTCGCTTTCCGGATCTTTCCTTGCACTCGCGCGCGGCGTGCATCCTCGAAAATGCCTACGTAGAAGGCTTTTCGTAAGCATGCACACTTTGACACACGCTCGTCCCGCGCAGTAAAATTATTTCATCACGCGTTGAATATATGCGCGAGTGGCCTCCCCTCCCCCTACGGAATCCGATGGACAAGCTGGGCAGCATGAAGATGTTCGTTGGCGTCGCCGAAGCCGGCGGTTTCGCCAAGGCCGCGTCGCGCGCCGCGCTCAGCACCGCAGCGGTGTCGCGCGCGATCATGGAACTGGAGGCGAGTCTGCAAACGCGCCTCTTCAACCGCACCACGCGCCAGATCTCGCTGACCGAAGCGGGCCGCCGCTATCTGGAGCATTGCGAGCGCATTCTCAACGAAGTCGCGCTCGCCGACGCCGAAGCCATGGGCGCCGCCGCGCAACCCAACGGCCGCCTGCGCGTGCACGCCACTGCGAGCTTCGGCCAGCATTACCTCACGCCGCTGCTCGCGCGCTACACGCAGCAATTCGAAGATGTGTCCGTCGACCTGGTGCTCGCGCAGCGCACGCCCGATCTGCTCGAAGAACGCTTCGACGTGGCGATCGTCGTCGCGCAAACGCTCAAGGATTCGTCGCTCGTTTCGCAGCGGCTCGGCACGTCGCGTTCGGTGCTGTGCGCCGCGCCGCAATATCTTGCGCGACGCGGCACGCCACTCGACATCGGCGATCTGGAGCGGCATACCTGCGTGCAGCTCACGCGCCAGGATTTGCCGGTACTGGCGTGGGAATTCGAAGGCCAGCACGAAGGCGAGCCGGCGCGGACCTTCCGCCCCACGCAGCAGGCGCCGCTGACCGTGAACATTGCGGAGGCGCTCGGCGAGGCCATACGCGCGGGGATGGGCATCGGCATGTTGCCGATCCCCACGGCGCTGCAAGGCATGCGCGACGGCACGCTCGTGCAGGTGCTGCCCGGAGCGCGGCTCAAGCCGTTCAACGTGTTCGCGCTCTATGCGTCGCGCCAGTATCTCGATGCGAAGATCAAGACGCTCGTGGAGTTTCTGCGCGAAGCGGTTCCGCGCCGCATGGCCGAGCACGAACAGGAACTGCAACTGCTGAACGCGCGCTACGATCACGACGTGGTGTGCGAGAGCTGACGCGCGCGGCTTGAAGTTTAACGCGCGTTTTTGCCCGTGACTTATTTGTAGTTATCCGAATCAATTCGAATCGATGCCATGACAAACGGCGCTCAGCGCCTCGCTCGCTTCATCGCACGGCACGCGATGAGCGCGAGCGACGATCCGCGCACCGCGCCTGCCGATGCTCACGACCGTCTGCCCGCTCGCGATGCGCGTGGCGCTTCGTGCGCCTCGCGCTCCCGCACAGCCACCGCACGGACTTCACGCGAGCCGGATCTTCGGCTGCACCCAGCCGTTGATCCGCTCGGCGGTCCACAAAAGCGTGGCCTTGCGCAAGCCATGCAGCGATTGTTGATGGCGGCGATACAGCATCGCGTGGCTCAGTTGCGCCACGCGTCCGCGAATGAAGCCGCCACGGAAGAAGCCGAAGCGCCCGAGCGTGCCGAACGCGTCGTAGTCGCTCAGCGAGACCAGCGCGCCGAAATCGCGGAACGCGAAATCGGGCAGCGGCTTGCCCGCCAGCCAGCCGGGCAGATGGCGCGCCAGATACTCCGCCTGCTGCGTCGCCACCTGCGCCGTGGGCGCGAGCGGACGTTCGGCGCCCGCGGGCGTGAGGCTCGAACAATCGCCGAGCGCGAAGATGTGATCGTCGCGCGTGGATTGCAGCGTCGGCCCGACCACGATCTGGTTCGCGCGGGTGGTTTCCAGTCCGCCGATGCCGCTCAGGAATTCCGCCGCCTTCACGCCCGCCGCCCACACCATCAGATCGGCCTGTGCCAGCGCGCCGTCATCGTGGACGAAGCCGCCCGGGCACGCCTCGGTCACGCGCGTGCCGGTCTTCACCGTGAAGCCGATCATCTCCAGTTGCTGCTGGCTCGACGCCGAAATAGCCGGCGGAAACGCGCCCAGAATGCGCGGTCCGCTTTCGAGCAGCGTGAGTTGCAAACGTTCGCGCACCGAAGCGTCGCCGTACGCGCTCGCCACTTCGAGCAGACGGCTCAGTTCGGCCGCCAGCTCCACGCCGGTCGCGCCGCCGCCGACGATCGCCACACGCAGCGCCTCGTCGCGCGCCACGCTGCGAAACGCCCGCGCGCGCAGCGCTTCGTTGAAGATCTCGGCCTGCTTCTGGCTGTCGATAAAGTGACAGTGCGTCTTCACGCCCGGCACGCCGAAGTCGTTCGCGCGGCTGCCGAGCGCGAGCACCAGCACGTCGTAACCGACTTCGCGCGGCTCCAGCACCATCGTCCCGTCCGGCATGGTGATCGCGCCCAGTTGCACGCGGCGGCGCTCGCGGTCGAGACCGAGCATCTCGCCCGGCTCGTAGGCGTAGCCGTGCTCGCTCGCATGCGCGAGGAAGATCACCTGCTGCTGCTGCACGTCGCGCGTGCCGGCGGCGATGGTGTGCAGCATCGGCTTCCAGATGTGCGTGGGGCTGCGGTCGATCAGCGTGACCTGCGCCTTGCCCGCGCGCCCGAGCGTGTCGCCGAGCTTCGTTGCCAACACAATGCCGGCGATGCCGCCGCCCACGATCACGATACGAACCGGTTTCGACATTTTCAATTCAACGCGTGATGAATAAAGACCGATGGTAAACCCGCCCCATGCTGTGTGTCAAACGGACGCAGAATCGGACGCAGAATCGAATCCAGACATCGACGCAGCCCCGCAAGCCGACCCGCGCGCCGCGTCAACGCGTCCGATACGGGCTCTCGCGGTGACGCGGCCAGGCTCGGGTACACTCACGTCCATCGAAAATCATGGAATGCAGACCCGCATGAAAGAGAAGGCCACCGCATCGTTCACGCCTACGCCGATGAAGCGCGGCCGCGGGCGGCCGGCGCAGGACGCCTCGGTCGGCCCCGACGTGCTGCTGCGCAATGCGCGCAAGACCTTCGGCACGCGCGGCTACGACGCGACCAGCGTGCGCGAGATCGCGCGCGAGTCGGGCGTCGACCCCGCGCTGCTTGCGCATCACTTCGGTTCGAAAGAGGCCTTGTGGACGGCCGTGGTCGAGCAGATCGCCGAACACGCCGCGCCCATGATCGCAGCCACGGCGGCCTTGCGCGACTCGGATCTCGGCCCGAAGGCGCGCGTGGACCGTGCGCTGGAAATCTATATCGACAAGGTGTTCGATCAGCCCGATATCGGCCTGTTCTTCGCCACCGCCGCCACCGAAGAAGGCGCGCGCCTCGACCGCCTCGTCGAACGTCTCGTGCGGCCGGTTCACGACGTATTCGTGCCGTTGCTCGCGGATGCCGCCCGCGCGGGCGAGCTCAAGGTGCAGGACGCCGAGATGCTGTTCTTCGTGCTGATGAACGGCATCAGCAAGACCGTCAGCTACGCGCATCTGATGGCCGCGTTCTCCACGCTGCCCAATCATCCGAAGAAATTCAAACGCAGCGTGCTGGAGACGGCGCTCGCGCTGCTGGCCTGAGCACGGCCGGCACGCGGACCAAACCAACCAGGCCGGACGCATCGGGCCCGCACGGTGCGCGCGACAACCGGCTGCGCATCGTTCGCGCGCGTACGGTCGCCAGCGCACACATTGAACTGGCAGGACGCGCAGGACTGACTACAATGCTTGGGTGTCCTTCACGCTTCTGTCGCGCGAAGCGGCACAGGCATTCGCTTTCGGTACTTACCCCAGGCGTACCCCAGGTCGTGTGACGTTTCAATTCCTTCATTGGAGGCATGGTCATGACGTGCCTGAACGAAAGGATTGTCGGCGCAATCATTTTTATGCTGAGCGGATATGCATTCGCGGACGGCATCGCGACCGATGCGCCCGGAACCCTGACGCTGGCGAACATCGCGCCCACCCTGCCCATGGAAGTCGTCGCGGCGATACCCGAGCCGCAACGCTACGTCTATCGCTACGAGATGGCGTATCAGAGCCGCACGCCCGGCGCGCCAGAGACGCAATTCGAGAACTTCTACAGCGCGGATGTCGCGCACGAGTACCGCTTCGCCGATGCGAAGGCGGCGGCAGGCAGCGCGCCGCCCGGTGCGGCCGGCCAGCCCGCGCAGGCGTATCTGCGCATGGGGCCGTCCACGGCGCCGCAGCTCTCGATCATGCAGATACCCAACTCCACGCTCACGCTCGGCGCGCAGCCGCAACGCCGCCTGTCGCTGATCGTTGACGACTGGGTGTTCTCCGGCACGGCGCGCGTGGCCGTGCTGCACTCGCACGACACGGGCGCGACGCTGACCGTGCGCCACGGTTTCTAGCGCGCCGCAACGAAGCCGGCGTTACGCCGAAGCGAGCGGCCCGTCGAACGACACGCGGTCGCGGCCGCCGCGTTTCGCCGCGTAGAGCGCGGCGTCGGCGAGACCATAGGCCGTGTCGAAGTCGGTGCCCGCCGCGTTGTCGCTCACGCCGAAACTCGCGGTGATGCTGCGGCTCACCGGATCCGGAAACGCGTGCGCCGCGATCGCCGCGCGCATGCGCTCGGCCAGATCGAGCGCATCGCGAATCTCGAAGCCCGGCAACACCACCGTGAACTCCTCGCCACCCACGCGGCCGATGAGACCGTGCTCGCCCAGAATCCCACACAGGCAGTTGACGATGCCGAGAATCACCGCGTCGCCCGCCGGATGGCCGAAGTCGTCGTTGACCTTCTTGAAGTCGTCGATATCGAGCAGGATCATCACCGCGCGATCCGCGCGCAACGCCTTGACGGTGCGCTCGATCACCGCGCTGCGATTGAACACGCCCGTGAGCGCGTCGTGCGTCGCGCGATAGTGCAGTTGCTGCGTCAGCGCCTGCATCTCGCGCTCGGCGCGGTCGCTGCGCCCGATCAGGCGGCGCGTCTCGCGCATCAGGCGCTCGTAATGGCGGATCAGTTCGTCGAGCGCCTGGCGATAGGCGTCGGCATCCGCGTGCGGGTCCGCGCCGATCGCGCGCGCGCGTTCGAGCGCTTCGCTCTCGTTGCGAAACAGGTCCGGCGCATGATCGTGAGAGACCTCGCGGCGATATGCGGTGGCGTCCACGCCCGCGGTCCTCAAGTCGCCACCGGACAATCGTTGAACTGGATCGCCGTGAAGTCGGTCTGCAACTCCTCGCCGAATTCGAGGATCGTCTCGTCTTCCTCGTCGCGATACCAGTTCACCTGCACCTGATTGCCCGCCGATGCCGCGCGGTCGAGCGCGTCGAACACGCTGAACAGCATCTTCGTGCTGGAGCTGTTGAAATACGTGAGCGTGACTTCGACCGTGATGGTCGCGGCCGTGCTCGCATCGAGCCACGCGTTGAGCTGCTCGATGATCGGCGCGTAGAACGCGGCGGCGTTCTCGGGATACGACTCGCCGCGAAGCGAAAGCCATTGCTGATCGAAGCGGAAATCGATTTCCGGCGAAGTCGCCGTGGCGGCAATAAATAGGTTTTCCATTCTGTAACCGGCCCTGGTCAGATGATGGTCTTGAGGCAAAAGAGCGTGGTCTCGGGATCGTCCTCGCGCGGATAGAACGCGAATTCGAGCGGCGCGCTCGCATCGCGCGCCATCGTCAGAAAGCCCAGCCCCGCGCCCTTGCTTTCGGTCGGCGTGTCCGCGCGCAGCGACAACTTGTAGGCCTGCTTGATTTCCTCGATCGACATGGAACGCAGCGGCTCCAGCTTCTCGCGCAGATCGTTCACGGCCACCGTCGCGATCGGATTCATGCACACCATCAGATGGCGCTCGCCGTCGGCGGAAATGCACATCGCGCCTTCGCGCACCGCGCCGCCCTGCTGCCAGTTCTCGGAGAGCGCATCGGACGAGTAATGCACGATGTTCTGCGAGAGTTCGATGAACGACGAGAAGATCTTGCGGCGCGTCGGCCCGCTCAGTCCGGCCACTTCCAGTTGCAGCTTCACGACCTCGCTCATGGCGGCCACGATGCTGTGGGAGAAATAGCCCTTGTGATAAAAAATCAGGTTGCGCTGACGCGCAATTTCAAAGAAACAATGGTTCTGATCCAGAATGGCAGACATATTCGTGGATTGCCTTAAACACGTGCAAAGAAAAGTGTGACGTCGTCGCGTCGCGCCTGCGCGCCTTGCCACTTGCCGAGCGCCTCGAGCAGCCGCGCCGAAATCGCGGCGGGCGTGTTCTCGCGGGCGGCAAGAATCAGTTCGAGCGCGCGGCGTTTGCCGAACGCGATCTTGCGCGGACCGCCGATCTGATCGGTCAAACCGTCGGTCGAGACGAACAGCAGACTGCCTGGCGGCACGTCCACCGTATGCAAACTCCACGCGTAGTCGGCGAGGCTGTCGACATAGCCCACGCCCATACGGTCGCCCGCGATGCTTTCGAACGCGTCGGCGTCGGGGCGCAACACATGCAGCGCCACGCGCGCGCCCGCGAACCGCAGTTGCGCGCGGCTCGCGTCGTACCAGAAGAACGCGGCGTCGAGGCCGTCGTTGGATTGCGGCGCGTCGCCCACGCCGTTGATCTGCCCGAGCAACGCCTTCACGTTGCGATTGACCGCCGCCAGCAGCGCGGACGGATCCAGCGGACCCAGTTGCTCCAGCGCCTGCGAAAGCGACGCTGACGCCAGCAGCGTCATGAACGCGCCCGGCACGCCGTGGCCCGTGCAGTCGGCCACCGCGCCGAACCAGCCGTCGGCGAATGCGGCGAAGTGATAGAAGTCGCCGCCCACCACGTCGCGCGGTTCCCAGACGAGCGCCGCGTCGGGCAGCGTGGTCGAGAGCGTTTCGCGCGAAGCGCGCAGCATGGCTTGTTGGATCACGCTCGCATACTCGATGCTCTGCATGATCTGGCGATTCTTCTCCGCCTGCATTTCCGCGACGATGCTCAGCAGACGCAGCCCGTTGCCCACGCCCAGGAAACGGCCTTCGCGCGTGACGATGAAGCCATCCACCAGCGCCTTCTCGCCCACCTCGACGGTCTTGAACGTGAGCGCCTCGATGCTCATGTCCGCCTCGACGATCAGCGGCTCTTTGTCCATGAACGCGATGCAGCTTTTTTTATCGTAAAGCTCGCGATGAAACGGCTTGCTCATTTGCGACAGAAAAATATCGCGATTGATCAGGCCGATGGGGCGATCGTTTTCGATCACCGCCAGACTGGCCATATCGCGCCGCGAATAAAAAATCTCCATCACCAGAGAATTCGAATCCGCAGCGTCGATGGCCGGTACGTCCTGTGCCAATTCCCCGGCGCTACGCGGACCTGCTGAAAGTCCCGGACGACGAAACTGCGCAAGCGCGGGATGCATGGCTATCCGTTCCAATAAATAAGGAAAACCAGCACGCTAATGACTCTTTATGTCAGTTTCGTTACATTCGTCTGAGAAATAGCTCGAATCGATGCGTTCGCATTCGACGGCTTGCACGCTAACGTTTGCGCGTTTTTTGCCTGCTCGAAGCGGGTAATTTTGACTGCCTCGCGCACGCGGAGGCTTTTTTTTGAGGGTTGCGGTGCAACACGCCTCGTGGCACGAATGTACGATGCGCCGTTAGCCGCATGCGCGCGGCGTGAATGGATTATTTCTGGAAATTAAATAAACAACGCCCGTTGGCAATCGTTAATCTCGGCGCGATTTATTTAGAAAATGGCGAATTGCCATCTGGTTTTTTATCAGCGATTCAAGCATGCATGTCGAGCGTCGATACGCGATTGCGGCCTTCGAGCTTGGCCTGGTACATCGCACGGTCGGCGGCGTCGAGCAGCGTCTGCGCGGTGCTGGCCGCGTCGTCGCGGTTCGTTGCAGCGGAATCGGCGCGATGTGCGCGATGGGCCCGATAAGCGGAAACGCCAATCGACACGCTCAGCTCGAGGCACGCGCCGTCCTCGCTATGGACTACGATCGATTGCACCGCGCGCCGGATGCGCTCGGCCACGTTGAGCGCGTCGGGCATATCGCATTGCAGCAGCGCGACGAATTCCTCGCCGCCGTAGCGCGAAATCGTGTCGCCCACGCGCACGTGCTGGCGCAGCGCGACGCCAATCGCCGCCAGCGCCTGGTCGCCCACCGTATGACCATGCGCATCGTTGATCTGCTTGAAATGGTCGATGTCGATGAACAGGCACGAGATCGGCTCGGCGTGATGCGCCGCGCGATACACGTCGTGATGCAGGCGCTCGTCGAAATAGTGCCGGTTCGACAGGCCCGTGAGCCGGTCGGTGATGCCGATCAGGCGCAGATGCTCGCGGTGCGCGACGTTGTCGAGACTCAGCGCGGCGACGTTTGCAAAGCGTTCGAGCAGATCGGTCGCCATGCTCGCCTCGTAACGATGCGGGTCGCCGCTCGCGAGGCACAGATAGCCGAGCACCGCGTCGTGCGCGCAGAGCGGCAGCACGATCGCGCTGCCCTTGTGCGCGCGTGCGTCGATAAAAGTGTCGCGGGTCGTCGCGTCGAGTTCGCTCGCCGGGCCCAGCCAGCAATGCGCAAGGGCGGCCTGCGCGCCGCACAGACGCGCGAGCGCCGCACCGTGGCCGCGCCCGGCTTTCAGGCACGCAGCAGCGGCTTCGTGCGGCGCGTCGATCTCCAGCAGCTCGCGCAGCAACGGTTCGCGCTCATCGACCCAGAGACTGACCGACGCAAGCGCGAACACTGTGCGAAGCCGCACGAGCACGCCGTCGAGAAAAGTGCTCCAGTCGCGCGCGCCGATCAATTGCAGCTCAACGCTCTGAAAGCTTCGTAGTGTGCGCTCGTTGCGCTGCACGGTTTCGATCAGCGTAGCCAGATCGCTTGCGGCGGGGGTCGCGGAGTCGGTCAAAATGCGCGCAGGAAATGCCAAATATTACTAATTACGGCAAATTACGAAATTGCTTGAGCGATTTGCGCAATCGGTACGCGTGCACAGCGCTTCGCGGCGGGCCGTTCGTATCATGCGACCGTGCGGGCGATCCCTTACAATGAGCCGCTTTCGGGCCGCGTTGCCGGGCGCGCTTGTCGTTCGTTCACGGCGCGTTTATCGTCGGCCCGACGTCTGCCTTTCTCCCGCCTCGCCATGAATCGTGATATCGAACGCGCGCTCGACGCCGCGCAACAACACGCCGCCGCCGGGCAAACCGACGACGCCGCGCGTCTCCTGCAAGACGTCCTGAACCACGCGCCCGATCACGGCGAAGCACTCGAAGGTCTCGGCTATCTCGCCGCGCGTCAGGGCGATCACGCGCGCGCCGCCGATTATCTCGTGCGTGCGGCGGCCAATATGACGATGTCGACGGAGCAATTGCATTTCGCCGCGCAGGTCTGCCAGCTCGCGCAGCGTCACGCCGATGCACTCGCGCTTTACGAACGCGCACTCGCGCGCTCGCCGCATCACGCGGAATCGGTGCTGGGCGTGGCGATGGCGCTGATTCGTCTGGAGCAGCCGGCGCGCGCGCTGGCCACGATGGAGCAACTCTGCAAATTGCAGCCGCGCTCGCCCGAAGCGCATTACAACCGCGGCACGCTGCTCGGCACCATGGCGCGCTACAACGAGGAGCTCGACGCGTACCGGCACGCCATCGCGCTCAATCCGCGCTTCGTGCTCGCGCATGTGAATCTGGGCGTGGCGCTGCGCGATCTCGGGCGTTTCGACGAGGCGATGCAGCAGTTCAAGAAGGCGCTCAGCATCGATCCGAACGATGCGGGCGCGCGCACGAATCGCGCGCAGACCAATTTGCTGCGCGGCGAATTCGAGCACGGCTGGCGCGAATACGAATGGCGCTGGCGCGACGGCAGCCAGGATCACGGCTTCCCGGCGCAGACGCTCTGGACCGGCGCGCAGCCGGTCGCGGGCAAGACGCTGTTCGTGCATCACGAACAAGGTTATGGCGACACGCTGCAATTCCTGCGTTTCGTCGATCGGTTGAGCGCGGCGGGCGCGCGCGTCGTGCTGCGCGTGCAGGACGCGCTGTTGCCGCTTCTGCGCGGCTATCGCGGCGCGGCCGAGGTGATCGGCGAAGCGGACGCAGCACCGCCGTTCGACTATCACATCCCGCTGTTGAGCCTGCCTTTCGTGCTGAAATTGCGCGCGGCCGATCTGGCCGCGACTGCGCCGTATCTCGATGCCGACGTGGATACCGCGCCATGGAACGACGTGCTCGCCGATAACAACGGCAGCAGTGATGGCAGCAGCGAGCGCAAACCCAACATCGGCATCGTCTGGTCGGGCAGCCGCACGCATCTGAACGACCGCAATCGTTCTATGACGCTCGAACAGCTCTTGCCGCTCTTCGACGCCGACGCGCGCTTTTTCGCGCTGCAACCGGATATCCGCGAGCGTGATCGCGACACACTCGCGCAACTCGAACAACGCGGCGTGCTGCGCGATGTGTCGGCGCGCCTTTCGAATTTCGCCGACACCGCCGCGTTCATTTCACGGCTCGATCTTGTGATCAGCGTGGATACGGCCGTGGCGCATCTCGCAGGCGCGCTCGGCAAGCCGGTGTGGATCGCGCTGCCCTTCATGCCCGACTGGCGCTGGCAACTCGCGCGCAGCGATACGCCGTGGTACGCGAACGCGCGCCTGTTTCGCCAGACGCGGCGCGACGACTGGTCGAACGTGGTCGGCGAGTTGCGCGCCGCGCTCGACGCGCTGCCGCGCGACTGATTCGGCGCGAGGCTTGACGCTCACGCGTGCAGCTTGAGACCTTTCACGGCCTTGTCGACGGCCTTCTTCGGCCCGTGCAACGCGATGCCCACGAGATTCAGATGGTCCGCGTCCTCAGCGCGAAACACCTCGCGATTGGCGGCGTCGTGGCCCGTCGAGAACATCGCGTGCACATAGGGCACGATCCGCACCTCGCGCGACATCGCCTGGCGATGCGCGGCCTGCAAGCCCGGCAGATCGGCGGCGAACACCATCATCGGCTGGCCGAGCATGCGGCCGTACCGACGCCCGGCGGCGTCCTCGTACGGTTCGCCCAGCGCGTCGGGCGCGGCGGCGGCCACGCCGGTCGCGAGAAACGCGACCACATTGAGCTTTTGCCAGACGGCGAGATCGTCGCGCACGATCAGGGCCACTTTCGTATCGAACATGATTGCATCCGGAATGAACAAGCCGCCCATGATCGGCGACGTCCGGGGCATCAGTCTGGAACGTTTGTGCACATGCGCCGGTAGGCGGCGGGCGTCATCCGGTAGGCGCGGCGGAACCAGCGTCCGAGGTGGCTCTGATCGGCGAAACCGACTTCCGCCGCGACCTGCGCGGGCGTGCGCCCCGCCGCCAGCAGACGGCGCGCGGCGCGCAGCCGCAAGCGCACCAGATACGCGTGCGGCGACGTGCCGAACGCGCGCTGAAACAGCCGCGTGAGCCGGAAACGGTCGATGCCCGCGATCTGCACGAGGTCGTCGAGGCCGAGGTTGCCGTCCATGTGCGCGTGCAGCGCGTCACGCACGCGCGCGATCGCGGGCGGCGCCGCGCTGCCGTTCAGGTGAGCGGCATCGGCCAGCGTCTCGCGCAACTGGCCGCCGAGCAGCATCAGCAGGCGGTCGAGCGACTGGTCGCGTGCGAGGCGGCCCTCGTCGCCGTAGATCGCGAGAAAGGCCTGACGAATCGACTCGACGAGCGCGCGGTCGTCCACGAGCGTCTGGCCGAACGCGGCCTCCACGCGGCCGAGGCCGGGCAGGTTGAGCCGCTGCGCCGCGTGCGCGACCCACGTCTGCGGCAGGTAGAGCATCGCGTAGGTGAAGCCCGCGGTCTCGGGCGCGTGGCCGTCGTGCAACGCGCCCGGCTCGATCAGGATCGCGCGGCCCGGCACGCTCGTGTGCAGCGCGCGATGGCACTGGAAACGCTGGACGCCCTGCTCCGTGTAGCCGATCAGCATGTCGTCGTGATCGTGCGGATCGTAGGCGTGGCCGCTGAAATGCGCGCGCAGGCCTTCGATGCCCGTCTCGGCGTCGCGGCGCGCGACGAGCCAGTTGCCGTCCATCTTCGCGCTTGCGTCCACGCTTGCCTGCGCGTTCGCATCGGTTATCGCGTTCGTCATGATGGGCGGGAATCCTCGTCTTCGGCAGCGGAATCAGCTAACCAGTTTACGTCAGCCGCGCGCGCCCTCGTGTTACAGAACGCTTTCGGCGCGGCAGGCGGATGGAACTCCGCGCGCGGCGCGCGGGTCCGTCAAGGTATCGCACTTGCTCACAGAGAACGTTCACGTTCAACCGAAGCGAAATCATGCCGACGAATACCCCCGCAAGCACCGCGAACCAGGCCGCCAAGCTGCCCGCCGATCCGCACACCGCCCAGAACCCGCAAGCCGCGCCGCGCGCGAGCGCGTCGGCCGCCGGCGAACATCCCGCGCCGCCCTGCACGCTCGTGATCTTCGGCGCGGGCGGCGACCTGACGAAACGCCTGCTGATGCCGGCGATCTACAACCTCGCTGTCGACGGTCTGCTCGACGGCGGCATGCAGATCATCGGCGTCAATCACGGCGAGCGCGCCACCGACGCCTGGCGCAACGACCTGCACGACGCACTCGCGCAATTCGCCGCCGACAAGGCCAGCACCTTTCACGCCGGCAAGCTCGACGAACGCGCGTGGGACTGGGTCGCGCAGCGTCTGCACTACATGGCCGGCGACTTCGAGGACGACGCGCCTTATCAGCAGCTCGCACAAAAGCTCGACGGCGAAAAACGCGGCAATGTCGTGTTCTATCTCGCCGTGGGCGCGCGCTTTTTCAAGCCGATCATCGAGCGGCTCGGCAAGGCGGGTCTGCTCAAGCAGGACGGCGATGGCGACAAGAATGGCGATCAAGGCAGCGGCCCGTTCCGCCGTATCGTGATCGAAAAGCCCTTCGGCACCGACCTCGCCACCGCGCGCGATCTGAACCAGCATCTGCTGCGTTTCGCGCAGGAATCGCAGGTCTATCGCATCGACCATTTTCTCGGCAAGGACACCGTGCAGAGCATTCTCGCGGTGCGCTTCGCGAATGCGATGTTCGAGCCCATCTGGCGACGCGAATATATCGACAGCGTGCAGATCACGGCGTCGGAAGTGATCGGCGTGGAAGGACGCGGCAGCTTCTACGAGCCGACCGGCGCGTTCCGCGACATGGTGCCGAACCATCTGTTCCAGTTGCTCGGCATGATCGCGATGGAGCCGCCGAACTCGTTCGACGCGGAGTCGGTGCGCAACCGCAAGGCCGAGATCTTCGACGCACTGCAGCCACTCAAACGCGAGGACGTGGTGTTCGGGCAATACGCGAAAGGTCCGGCGGGCGCGGCGTATCGCGACGAACCGAACGTGGCGAAGGACAGCACGACGCCCACTTATGCGGCCGCGCGCGTGCATATCGACAACTGGCGCTGGGTGGGCGTGCCGTTTTATCTGCGTACCGGCAAGCGGCTCGCGGCGCGGCACACGGAAATCTCTGTGCAACTCAAGAGCGTGCCGTTCCGCCTGTTTCGCGACACGCCCGTCGACGCGCTCACGCCGAACGTGCTGACGCTGCGCATCGACCCGACGCACGGCACGCGCTTCGATTTCAACGTGAAGGTGCCGGGGCCGGTCATGCGAGTGGGCCCGGCGTATTCGTCGTTCGACTACAACCAGTTCTTCGCGGAACAGGCCAACGTCGGCTACGAGACGCTGCTGTACGACTGCATGCTCGGCGACCAGACGCTGTTCCAGCGCGCCGACAGCATCGAGTCCGCGTGGGCCGCCGTCGATGGCGTGCTGCATCCGCGCGGCGCGCCGATACCGGTGCACGACTATCCCGCAGGCAGCGCCGGCCCCGCCGAAGCCGACGCGCTGCTCGCTCGCGACGGACGCGCCTGGCGCGCGCTCGCTGCGGACGAGCCCGCAAGCTCATAAACTCGAGTTATCGCACGGACGAACCATGGAGGAGCGAGTGGCAACAGCACGAAAAACAACGACGCCGAGTACGTCGGGTACGCGGAAAGCAACGGCGAAGCGCGCTACGGCGGTTAAAAAGACCAGCTCGAAGCAAACCGTGGCGAAGCAAGCCCCGGCCAGACGCACGCGCGCGCCCGAAAACATTCTCGCCATCGACATCGGCGGCACCGGCCTGAAAGCGGCCATCATCGACGCGAACGGCACCATGCGGACCGACCGCGTGCGCGTGGCGACGCCGCATCCGTGTCCGCCGGATCTGCTGGTCGAGACCCTGCATACGCTCGTTCAGCCGCTGGTCGAGCAATATCCGCCGCAGCACATTTCGATCGGCTTTCCGGGCTTCGTGCGCGACAACCGCGTGCTCACGGCGCCGCATCTCGGCGTGGACGGCTGGAACGACGTGCCGCTCGCGCGGCTGCTCGGCGAGCGGCTCGGCGTGGCGTCGGTGCGCATGATCAACGATGCGGAAATGCAGGGTTTCGCCGCCATCGAAGGACGCGGCCTCGAATTCGTGCTGACGCTCGGCACGGGCGCGGGCACCGCGCTGTTCCGCGACGGCGAGCTGATGCCGCATCTCGAACTCGCGCATCATCCGGTCAGCAAGAAGCACGCGTATGACGAATATATCGGCGACGCGGCGCGCAAGAAGGCGGGCAACAAGCGCTGGAACGCGCGCGTCGAGAAGGTGATCGGCATTCTCGAATCGCTCGTGCATTACGACAAGCTCTGGATCGGCGGCGGCAATGCCGAACGGCTCACTTTCACGCTGCCGCCGAACGTGGCGACCGTGCCGAACGATCGCGGCATCGAGGGCGGCGCGCGGCTATGGCATCCGCGCTCGATGCGCGAGACGCGGCAGTTGGCCGCCGCAACGCAGCGCACCGGCGAATTCGAGTAGACGCCGACTGCCCGATCGACCGCGCGCTGCCGCGCTTACCAGCGCAGCAGCCGCGGCCCGAGCCACGCGCCGATGGCGGCGGGCAGCAACATGCCGATCGCGTACCAGACGCTCCAGAACGCCGGGCTCATCTCCGGGCAATGCGCGCAGTAGGCGATGGTCGCCAGCGCGCTCGCGAACAGTCCGGCGGCGGCGCCCGCCACGCGCGGGCGCGTCGGCGCGAGACCGCGCGCGGCCCAGAACACCGCCGCGAACGTGGGCACCGACAGCAGCACGATATTGAACGGACAGGTGCGCCACGAGAGGCCGAGCACGAGCGTCGCGCGCTGCGCGGGTTCGGCTGCGCCGAGCGTGATCCAGCCGCCCGCCCACACGGCCACGAACGGCACGACCAGCAACGCCCACGCATAACCGCCACGCACACCGGGACGGCCGACACGGCTCACTGCGAGCGCCGCCGCCAGCGCCACGCAAACCGGAAACGCGAGCTTGGCCCAGAAGATCGGCGTCTGCGCGACCGTCAGCAGATCGTGGCGCACACCGAACACGATGCTCATCAGCACGAGCGAACCCGCGAAACCCAGCGGCAGCGCGCGCGCGAAGCGGCGCAGCGCGACCTTGCGGTCCACTCTGGCGACGCCCGTCGACAGCAGGCTGATCAGGTCGTCGGTTTTCATTGCGCCCCCCGGATGCGCGCGGCGAGCGCCTTGAGGCCGCGGTGGATGCCCACTTTCACCGCCGATTCCGAAAGCCCCGTGAGCTTCGCCGTCTCCACCACCGACATGCCTTCGAGCTTCACATGCACGATGGGCAGGCGCTGCTTGTCCGGCAACTGGTCGAGCAGCTTGCCGATGTCGCGGCGCGCCTGCGCCGGTTCGTCGTCGGGCGTGGCGAACAGATCGGCATGGTCGTCGAGCGGATCGTTGAGCGATTCGCGGCGCGCGCGCGAGCGGAAAAAGTCCATCAGTTTGTAGCGGGCGATCGCGTGCACCCAGGCCGTGAGCGGTTCGTCGGGACGCCACGTGTGACGCGCGTTGTGCACCGCGAGCAGGATTTCCTGCACGAGATCTTCGACGTCGTCGTGCAATTGCGGAATGCGGCGGCGCAGATAGCCGCGCAAATGACGCGTCAACTCTTGCAGGAAGCTGCGATAAGCGTCCGCGTCACCTTCCAGTCCGCTGACGAAGAGCGCTTTGAGACGGATTTCCGCGGGATACAAAGGGCGTCCTGGGCTGTCGCAGCGGTCGGTTGGCGTGACGGGAGCGCCCGCCTGGTGAAAGCTTGCAACGGGCTTGCGGCTGGCCGAACCCGCGTGTAATACGGGTTCGATGCTCCGAGCGTAGCCGAACCCGTTGCGCATCGCAATAGCGCCCGCGCCGACGCCGTCGCCACCTCCGCTGTCGGGTTCCTGCATCCGCCATCGCTTTGCCGCTTTTGCCCAGCTCACCTTGTTGATGCTCCGTATTCGTTCGCCCATACGCCGCTCGCGCGTGCGTGCCGTGTCGACGTAATTCGTCGCGGGCGGCGCGCCGGTTACACGCGGCGTGAATTGAATCGCGCGGCGCAGCGCGGCACGCGCGAAAATTTTTCACGCGCGCTGTAACCGGCGAAGCGCACGCGGCGAATTCACCGTAACCGCAACGCACTTGCCCCACGAGGAATTCGCCATGGGACCGACCACCGGAACGCCGAACGCCATCGAGCACACCACGCCGCCAGCGTCACCTGCGGCGCGCCGCGAACGCCCGATTCATCCGCTCTGGCTGCGCGTCACGCACTGGCTCAACGCGCTCGCGGCGCTCGTCATGATGTTCTCGGGCTGGCGCATCTACGACGCGTCGCCGGTGTTTCGCGGCATCGTCATTCCGCCCTCGATCACGCTGGGCGGCTGGCTCGGCGGCGCGCTGCAATGGCATTTCGCGGCGATGTGGCTGCTGTTCTTCAACGGCCTCGTCTATCTCGGCCTGAATCTCGCGAGCGGCCGCCTGTTCGCGAAGTTCTTGCCGCTGAGTCCGCGCGCCGTGCTGCGCGATCTGCGCGCCGCGCTCGCGGGCAAGCTCTCGCACGCCGACCTGCGCGAGTACAACGCCGTGCAGAAGCTCGCGTATCTCGTCGCCATCGCCGATCTGATCGTGCTGGTGCTGTCGGGTCTCGCGATCTGGAAGTCGGTGCAGTTTCCCCTGCTGCGCGAACTGATGGGCGGCTACGACCGCGCCCGCGTGGTGCACTTCTGCGCGATGGCGCTGCTCGCGGCGTTCGTGGTGGTTCACGTGACGATGGTCGCGCTCGTGCCGCGCTCGCTGCTCACGATGTTGCGCGGACGCTGATCGCCGCGCCGTTTCGCAAAACCGGCATCGAGATTTCCATAAGGATTCCAAATGAATACGAAACATGCGCGCATCGTCACCGTGGACCGCGCGGCGATTCTCACCGACGCGCGCCGCGCGATCGACAAGCTCGACATGCCCGCGCGGCGTCTGTTCGGCAAGCGCCTGCTCACGCTCGGCGGCCTCTCGATGCTGACCGGCTGTTCGATCACCGACGACGCCTCGGTCAACACGCTGCTTGGCGCCGTGTCGCTTCTGAACGACCGCGTGCAGGCGTTCATCTTCAATCCGCACCAGCTCGCGCCGACCTATAGCGAGGCGCAGATCACGCGGCCGTTTCCGTTCAACGCGTTCTATAGCGAGGATCAGGCGCCCGTGGTGGATGGCGGCAGCTACCGGCTCAAGCTCGGCGGGCTCGTGAGCGGCCAGCGCGTGTGGACGCTGCCCGAACTCTACGCGTTGCCGCGCGCCGATCAGATCACGCGGCATATCTGCGTGGAAGGCTGGAGCGCGATCGGGCGCTGGGGCGGCACGCCGTTCGGCGACTTCCTGCGCCGCGTGGGCGCGGACACGAGCGCGCACTACGTGGCCTTTCGCTGCGCCGACGATTACTACGAAAGCATCGACATGGCCACGGCGCTGCATCCGCAGACGCTGCTCGCGTTCGATTACGACGGCCAGCGTCTGCCCGCCAAATACGGCTATCCGATGAAGCTGCGCATGCCGACCAAGCTCGGCTACAAGAACCCCAAGCACATCGTCGAGATTGTCGTCACGAACACGTATCCGGGCGGTTACTGGGTCGACCAGGGCTACAACTGGTTCGGCGGTTCGTGACGCTTCGCTATTTTCGCCTCGTTTTTTTCACCTCGTTTTTTCACTCCGCTTTGCGCGGTACATTTCACTCACCAGGAGCACGCTCATGAAGAAGATCACGATCGCCGCACTCGCCGCCGTTTCCCTCGCCGCCACGCTGGGCCTGAGCGCGGGCAGCGCCTTCGCGCAAAGCAACGGCGCGATGTCGAACGACGCCATGTCGAAAGACAGCATGCAGAAGGACACGATGGGCAAGGACGCCATGTCGAAGGACGACATGGGCAAGGGCGGCGCGATGTCCCACGACAAGGCCAGCAAGCCGATGAAGAAGGACAGTGCCATGGGGATGGACCACGGCGCATCGGGCGCGATGTCGAAGTAAGTATCGAAATAAGCGCCACGCGCAGGTCACGTCGCCAGCCGCGCTCCCCGCTCACGCGGGAGCGCGGCTTTTTTTGCCCGCTTGAGCGCCTGACCGGGCCTCCCGCGGGGCATCCTTAACATGCACATCTGAAATCTTTATACGAAATCACTATTTAAATTGCGCATGACGCGGTGATAGGCTGCATTCGATCGGCGGCGTGGCGTTCGTGCGCGCCGCGCTCTCCCCCAACACGACAATGCGCGCCGGCGGCGATCCGGCGTCCGCCAGCCCAGGAGTCACGATGAGCGTCGAATTCATAGGCATGATCCAGCAGCGCAAGGTATCTGAAACCCATCTTGCGCAAGGCCCCGCAATCGACGTCGACTATGTGCGCCAGTTCGCGCAGGCGCACGAAAACGCCGGATTCGACCGCATTCTCGTGCCGCACAGCTCCGTGAGCCCGGACGCCACGCTCACCATCGCCTACGCCGCGAGCGTGACCTCGCGCGTGCATTTCATGCTCGCGCACCGTCCCGGCTTCGTCGCGCCGACGCTCGCCGCGCGCCAGCTTGCCACGCTCGATCACTTCTCGGGCGGCCGTCTCGCGGTCCACTTCATTTCGGGCGGCAGCGACACCGACCAGCGCCGCGACGGCGACTTCCTCACGCACGACGAACGCTACGCGCGCACCGACGAGTATCTGCAGATCCTCAAGCGTGTCTGGACCGAGGAGAAGCCGTTCGATCACACGGGCCGCTTTTATCGCTTCGAGCAGGCGCATTCGGAAATCAAGCCGCGCCAGCAGCCGCACGTGCCGATCTATTTCGGCGGCGCGTCGGCGGCCGCGCTCGAAGTCGCGGGCAAGCACGCCGACGTCTACGCGCTGTGGGGCGAATCGCAGCAGCAGGTGAAGGAACTGATCGAGCGCGTGCGCGGCGAAGCGGCCAAACATGGCCGCAGCGTGCGCTTCTCGGTGTCGTTCCGCCCGATTCTCGCCGACACGGAAAAGGCCGCGTGGGCGCGCGCCGAGCACATCCTCGAAGCAACGCGCCGTCTGCGCGCCGAACAGGGCGTCGCGGCCGGCGGCCCGTTGCAGAGCGAAGGCGCGCGGCGTCTGCTCGCGGCGAGCGGCGACGGCGTGCGCGCCGACGATCGGCTGTGGACCGCCGTCGCGAAGGAAATCGGCGGACGCTCGAATTCGACCGCGCTCGTCGGCACGCCCGAGCAGGTCGCGCAGACGCTCGCCGAGTATCACGCGCTGGGCGTCACGACCTTCCTGATTCGCGGCTTCGATCCGCTCGAAGACGCCATCGACTATGGCCGCGTGCTGATTCCGGCCACGCGCGAACTGACCTCGCGCTTGACCGCTTCAAAAGCGGTGTCGAAGGCGGCTTGATCGACGAACCGGAACGCATCATGACCACCACGCTCGATATCGCCCAGGATTTCCGCCAGCCGCCCGTGCGCCGCTTCTGGTTCGACGACGACACCGCCGCCAGCGCGCGCAGCGTCGCCGAAGAACGCCGTCATCGCCAGGAACGGCTCGCGGGCGCGTTTCGCCTGTTCGCACGCTACGGCTTCGATCAGGGGCTCGCGGGCCACATCACCGCGCGCGACCCCGAATGGCCCGACCACTTCTGGGTCAATCCGCTCGGCCTGCACTTCGGGCGCATCCGCGTCTCGGACCTGCTGCTCGTGAACCGGCACGGCGAGATCGTGGTCGGTCACGGCCCCGTCAATCAGGCCGCCTTCGCGATTCACGCCGCCATCCACGAAGCGCGCCCCGACGTGGTGGCCGCCGCCCACACGCACTCGCTCTACGGCAAGGCGTGGTCGACGCTCGGCCGCACGCTCGATCCGCTGACCCAGGACGCCTGCTCGTTCTACGAGGACCACGCGCTGTTCGACGATTTCCAGGGCGTCGTGCTCGACACCGGCGAAGGCGCGCGCATTGCCGCCGCGCTCGGTCAGCACAAGGCCGCGATCCTCAAGAATCACGGCATCCTGACCGCTGGCCCGAGCGTGGAGGCCGCCGCGTGGTGGTACATCGCGCTCGACAACGCCTGCCACGCGCAACTGCTCGCCGAAGCGGCGGGCACGCCGCAGCGCATCCCGCACGACGTGGCCGCGCTCACGCATCAGCAGGTGGGCCGCGCCGGCGGCGCGCAATACGCGTTCGAGAGCCTTTACGCGGGCCTCGTCGCCGCCGAACCGGAGTTGCTCGACTGATGGCGATCCACAAACTGCGTCACTTCGTCGGCGAGATCGCGCGTCTCGTCGACGAAGCGCCCGAAGAACCCGCGCTGATCGAACGCGGCCTCGCCGCCTTGCGCGATCTCGTACGCGACGACGACTGGCTGCCCGACGCGTTCGCGCAACCTTCGCCCGAGCGCTATTGCCAATATCTGCTGCACGCCGACGCGCGCGAACGCTTTTCGGTCGTGAGCTTCGTCTGGGGGCCGGGTCAACGCACGCCCGTGCACGACCATACGGTGTGGGGGCTCATCGGCGTGCTGCGCGGCGCGGAGTATGCGCAGGCGTACCGGCGCGACGCGCAGGGCGCGCTGCGCGAAGACGGCGCGGAAGTGCGTCTCGCGCGCGGCGACGTGGAAGCGGTCTCGCCCGCCATCGGCGACATTCATCGCGTGCGCAACGCCTTCGACGACCGCGTGTCGATCAGCATCCACGTGTACGGCGCGAACATCGGCGCGGTGCGCCGCGCGACCTATCCCGCCGACGCGCCGCCCAAACCGTTCATCTCCGGCTATTCGAACGACTTTCTCCCGAACCTCTGGGACCTCAGCAAGGAACACCCCGTCACATGAAGTCATTTCCCACGCGCAGCCTTCACGACGTGCGCGCCGCCCTGCTCGCGAAACGCGAAATCGCCCTGCTCGACGTGCGCGAGGAAGATCCGCACGCGCAATGCCACCCGTTGTTCGCGGCGAACCTGCCGCTCGCGAAACTCGAACTCGATGCGTGGACCAAACTGCCTCGCCGCAACGTGCCGATCATCCTGCTCGACGACGGCGAAGGCTTCGCCGAACGCGCGGCGCAGCGGCTCGACGCGCTCGGTTATACCGATGTCGCGCTGCTCGAAGGCGGTCTGCGCGGCTGGATCGATGCGGGCGGCGAGGTGTTTCGCGACGTCAACGTGCCGAGCAAGGCGTTCGGAGAATTCGTGGAAGCGCAGCGTCATACGCCGTCGCTGTCCGCCGAGTCCGTCGATGCCCTGCTGCGCAGCGGCGCCGACGTGGTGGTGCTCGACGCGCGCCGCTTCGACGAATACCGCACCATGAACATTCCCGGCAGCATCAGCGTGCCGGGCGCGGAACTCGCGCTGCGCGCCCGCGCGCTCGCGCCCAATCCGGCCACGCGCGTGATCGTCAATTGCGCGGGGCGCACGCGCAGCATCATCGGCGCGCAATCGCTCGTGAATGCGGGGCTGCCGAATCCGGTCGCCGCGCTGCGCAACGGCACGATCGGCTGGACGCTCGCGGGACAGACGCTGGAGCACGGCAGCGCGCGCCGCTTCGACACACACGCGGGCCGCGACGACGCCACGCTCGACACGTCGCAACGCGCGGCGCGCACGCTGGCCGACCGCGCGGGCGTGGGCCGCACGACGATCGCCGAAGCCGCGCGCTGGGCGGCGGACACGCAACGCACGACTTATCGCTTCGACGTGCGCACGCCCGAGGAATACGAACACGCGCATGCGGGCGGCTTCGTCGGCGCGCCCGGCGGTCAGCTCGTGCAGGAAACGGAAATGTTCGCGCCGGTGCGCGGCGCGCGCGTGGTGCTGTTCGACGACGACGGCGTGCGCGCGAACATGACGGCGTCGTGGCTCGCGCAGATGAATCACGATGTGTATGTGATCGACGATGCGTCGTCCGCCGACCTCGATGCGCACGGCGCGTGGCAAGCACAAAAACCGTTACCCGCGCCCGTGACGTCGATCACGCCCGAGGCACTCGCGGCGCGGCTCGCCGAAGCGGATCACGGCACCGTGGTGCTCGATTTCACGTCGAGCGCGAATCACGTGAAGGCGCATATTCCGGGCGCGTACTGGACGCTGCGTTCGCATCTCGCGCCCGGTTTCGCCGATCTGCGCGCGTTGCCCGACGCGAAGCGTTACGTGGCCGTGTGCATGACGAACGCGCTTGCGCCGTTCGCGGCGCCCGACATCGCCGCGCTCACGGGCAAGCCCGTCGAGGTGCTGGAAGGCGGCACGTCGGCGTGGATACGCGCGGGGCTGCCGGTGGAGGAAGGCGAAGCGACGCTGGCCTCGCCGCGCATCGACCGCTATCGGCGTCCGTATGAAGGCACCGGCAACGCCCGCGAGGCGATGAACGCGTACCTCGAATGGGAGTACGGACTCGTCGATCAACTCGGGCGCGACGGCACGCACGGGTTCTTCGTGATTTGAGCCGTATGTTTTGAGGCTGGAAAACAAGGCTCGAAATGAGCCTTGTCCGTCATGCCGCTTTAGCGATGCGCGCCGCCTTGAAGCGGCGCGCGATACTTTGTGCAAGCACCGCAAGCGCCGATTCCATACGCCCGATTGCGCGCGAACGCACGATCCACACTGCGATTTCCGGCTTGAAATCGGCGATCTGCACGACATCGAGTCGATCCGCGTGCGCGCTCGCGGTCACGAGCGGCTGCGGCACGAGGCCGAGACCCACGCCGTCGGCGACCAGCCCGAGCTGCAATTCCGCGCCCAGCGTTTCAAGGTTCAGCCGCAGCGAATGGCCCTGCGCGGCGAGCGCGTGCTGCAAGCCCGCGCGAAAGCCGCAGCCGTCCGGATTGAGCACCCAGCCATACGCCTGGCACTCCGCCAGCGTATGCGCGCGCCGCTTGAGCAAGCCTTTTTGCGCGACCACGGCGAGCTTGAGCGTGCCGAGCATCTCGCCCGCCAGCGTCTCGGGCAGCGCGCGATTCGCGGGCAGCAGCACCACGGCGGCATCGAGTTCGCCGTCTTCCACTTTTTGCAGCAGCGGTGCGCCCCAGCCGGTCGACACCCGCGCCTGCAATTCGGGATGCGCCGCGCGCAGCGCCTGCAGCGCGTCGAGCATGGCGATGTCGGCGACCGTTTGCGCGACGCCGAGGCGCAGCACGCCCGCGAGCGGCGCGCCGTCGTTCACGAGCTGGCGCAGCGCGTCGACTTCGCGCTGGATCGCGCGGCATTGTTCGTAGACCGTGCGGCCCATCGGCGTGGCGCGCAACGGTTTGGTGTTGCGGTCGAGCAGCGCGACGCCCAGCGCTTCCTCGAAGTTCTGGATGCGGCGCGTGACGGCGGGTTGAGTCAGTTCGAGCGCTTCGGCGGCCTGGCTCAGCGATTCGCTGCGCACGACTGCCACGAAGGCTTCGATCTCGTCGAGTTTCATGAATGGAGTTCCTGCGAAATGCATCTGACGTGCACAAGCTTAGCCGCAATGACCGCTCGGGTTCAAGCTCGGCCTACTGCTTCTTGCATATTTAGATAGAAGAACAATGCGTTTGCGTTATGACGATGCGCTGCTTATCGTGGGGCCATTCCCATCTGTTCAGCTATCGAGGATCGCTCCATGCGCCGTTCCGCTTCACGCTTTCGCTTCGTTCACACCGCGGTCGCCGCGCTCGCGGCGTCGTTCGCCTGTTTCGCCGGCGCGGCGCATGCGCAGACCACGCTCAAGGTCGGCGATCAGCAATTGCAGACGCGCGGCATTCTGGAAGCATCGGGTCAATTGAAGGACGTGCCGTACAAGATCGAGTGGTTCAACTTTCCGGCCGCGCAACCGCTCGGCGAAGCGCTCAACGCGGGCGCGATCGACGTGGGCGGTCTCGGCGATGCGCCGCTCATCTTCGCCTACGCCGCCGGGGCGCGCATTCGCGCGGTCTCCGCCACGCGTTCGGTACCCGTCGATCTCGCGATCCTCGTGAGCGCGTCGTCGCCGATCCGCGATGCCGCCGGTCTCAAAGGCAAGCGTATCGCCACCACGCGCGGCTCGATCGGCCATTACCTCGCCGTGGCCACGCTGGAGCGCGCGCATCTGAAACTCAGCGACGTGACGTGGGCTTTCATGCAGCCCGCCGACGCGAAAGCCGCGCTTGCTTCCGGCACCGTCGACGCATGGTCCACGTGGGACCCGTACGTGGCGCTGGCCGAGTCGCGCGATCACGACCGCAGTATCGCGAACGGCGTGGGCGTCTCGTCGGGCCTGAGCTTCGAGGCCGCGACCGACGAAGCGATCCGCACCAAACACGCCGAAATCGCCGACTTCGTGCAGCGCGTGGCCGCGGGCCAGCGCTGGGCGCTCGCGCATCCGGACGAAGTCGCCGCCATCCAGTCGCGCGTGACGGGCCTGCCTGCCGACGTGCTCAAGACCGTTTATCAGCGCGCGCAACTGCAACCGGTGGCCATCGACAGCAGCCTGATCGCCGAGCAGCAGCGCACCGCCGACCTCTATCACCGCGCCGACGTCATCAAGACCCGGATCGACGTCGCGCCAGGTTTCAATCAGCAATTCCCCTTAAATGCGCATTAAAACGGCTTTAAAAGCGGACCCTGGCAGCGCGCCGAAAACCGTCAACCCCGCGGCAGGGCCTTGTTGCAGAAGGGCGACAGCGCGTCGATTTCATTACAGGAATTTAAATTGTTCGAAATATCATTGCGCCACTTTCAGCGCGCTGGACTCCGCCGGCGCGCACGGGTTATCCAGATCCGACCGCTAGCGCGCCTGCCGCGCGGCGATCCAGACGAATAGAAACGGGGAAGACATGAAAAAGACCACCGCGGCGCTCGGCGTCGCACTGCTGGCCGCATCGGCCCAATCGGCATTCGCACAGAGCTCGGTCACGCTCTACGGTCTCGTCGATACGGCGGTGCGTTACCAGACCAACGCCAATTCGAACAACGACGGCCTCGTCGAAATGCGCGAAGGCGTCGTGACGCCGAGCCGCTGGGGCCTGAAGGGCACGGAAGATCTGGGCGGCGGCACGTCGGCCATCTTCAAATTGGAAAACCAGTTCAATCTGTTCAACGGCAAGCTCGCGAACTCGAACAACCAGTTGTTCCAGCGTAACGCGTACGTCGGCCTTTCGAACACGAAGTACGGCACGCTGACCTTCGGTCGCCAGCAAACGCCGTTCTTCGACGAAATGGGCAACACGTTCGACCCGCTGACCGTCGCCGACTACTGGCAGGACAGCTGGGCGTACAACCCGGTCGGCCCGTTCCTCTTCACGAACAACTCGGCGAAGTACACGAACACGATCGCCGGCCTGCACGTCGAAGCGATGTACGGCTTCGGCGGCGTCGCGGGCAGCACGGGCGAGAACTCGATGTACGGCTTCACGGCTTCGTACGCGTTCGGTCCGGTGCAAGGTCTCGTGGGCTTCCAGCAGAACGACGTCTCGGGCAAGAAGTTCAACATCGCCAACGTGGGCCTCGTCTACACGGTCGTGCCGTCGGTGCGTCTGCTGGCCGGCTGGCTGCATTCGCAGGACAACACGGGTACGGTCGACCAGGCGCAGCAACAGGTCAGCGGCGCGCCCGCCCTGATTTCGAGCCAGAACCGTATCGACGACAACTTCTACGTCGGCTCGACGTGGCAAGCCACGGCGCCGCTGGCGATCACGCTGGCCGGTTACTACGGTCACGCGCGCAATGCCGCGCTGGCTGACGGCGGTTACGGCGTCGGTATCAACTACTCGGCCACGCTGCTCGCCGAGTACTCGCTCTCGAAGCGCACGGAAGTCTACGGCACGGTCGACTTCACGCGCGGCACGGGCGCTTACCTCGCCGACTACCCGGGTCGCAACAACCAGACCGGCGTTGCAATCGGTCTGCGCAACATCTTCTGATGACGCGGCGCCCGCGATGGGCGCCGGGTTCGAAGACGTAAAAAAACCGCCCGCGTTGCAAAACGCGGGCGGTTTTTCTTTGGGCTTTTCTTTTGGCTTTGCGCTCGGCTTACTGCACCGCGCTGTCACGCTGCACAACCACCGTGTCGTTCGACGTCGCCGAGCGGGCGGCGCGTTCGGCGAAGGCCTGAATATCCATCTCGTCGTAACCGATGAAGCGGCTCTTCTTCACGAGACGATAGCCGAGCCACATCAGCGCGAACAGCGGAATGCCGATATACGTGGCCAGCACGCTCGCCCAGTCGATCCTGTCGGCGACGAAGGCCTGATAGTCCTGGCCGAGCATGATGACCAGACACACTACGAACGCGAAGATCGGCCCGATCGGAAACCACTTCGACGTATAAGGCAGTTGCTTGAGCGAGTAACCCTGCGCGACGAAGCCCTTGCGGAAGCGGTAATGGCTCACGGCAATGCCGAGCCACGCGATGAAGCCCGTCATGCCCGAGGTATTGAGCAGCCACATGTAGACGGTCTTGTCGCCGTACATCGACGAGAGAAAACACAGCGCGCCCACGGCCGTCGTGGCGTACAGCGCGTTGCGCGGTACGCCGCTCGACGACAGCTTCGCGAACACCTTCGGCGCGCGCTTTTCGACCGCAAGGTTGTAGAGCATCCGCGTGGACGCGTACATGCCCGAGTTGCCCGCCGACAGCACGGCCGTCAGGATGACCGCGTTCATCACGCCGGCCGAGACGGCCAGACCCGCGCGGCGGAACACGAGCGTGAACGGGCTCACGCCGATATCGGTGACGTCGGACTTCAGCAGGTTCGGATCGGTGTGCGGAATCAGCAGGCCGATGACGAAAATCGCCAGCACGTAGAACAGCAGAATGCGCCAGAACACCTGACGCACCGCGCGCGGAATGGTTTGGCCGGGATTCTCCGATTCGCCCGCCGCCACGCCGATCAGTTCGGTGCCCTGGAACGAGAAGCCCGCGATCATCGTCACGCCGAGCAAGGCCGGCAGGCCGCCCGTGAACGGTCCGCCTTCGAGCATGAAATTGCCCCAGACGTGATCGGCGCCGCCCTTGAGAATGCCGACGATCATCAGCAGACCCACGCCGATGAACGCAATCACGGTAATCACCTTGATGAGCGAGAACCAGTATTCCGCCTCGCCGAAGCCGCGTACGGACAGCGCGTTGAGCAGGAACATCACGCAGAGGAACCCGGCGCTCCACCAGACGCCCGAGACATGCGGGAACCAGTAGCCCATCACGAGCTGTGAGGCGACCAGTTCGACGGCGATGGTCACCGCCCAGTTGTACCAGTAGTTCCAGCCGAGCGCGAAGCCGAAGCCCTCGTCGACGAACTTCGCGCCGTAGGTCGCGAACGAGCCGGAGACCGGCATGAACGCGGCCATTTCGCCGAGGCTCGTCATCAGGAAGTAGACCATCAGGCCGATCACGAGGTACGCGGCCATCGCGCCGCCGGGACCGGCCTGCGAAATGGACGCGCCCGACGCGACGAACAGGCCCGTGCCAATCGAGCCGCCGATGGCGATCATGGTGAGGTGTCGGGCTTTGAGACTGCGATGCAGGGACGGTGCGTTGTCCCGGGCGCCGGAACCACTTTCCGGGGCGCGATGCGGATGCGAATCCATATAAATCTGCTTGAGTTCTAACGTGTGTTGCTGGGTAATGAGCTGCTAGCTAATGAGCTGCCGGCGTATGCCTCGAGGCTCCCGGAAAGCCCGTTGACCCAAGCGATTGCGCAAGAAGCTGGCCGCCCGTTGCTGGGCGGTAAGCGGCGCCGAAGTCGCCGCGAAAAGCAGAGCACTTGACACTACATCTTGACGCAACGCCCGGACAGGCGTGCCGATTGATCGAGCGGACCGAACGGATCCAGCACTGACGCCGCTCGTCTCGAAGACTGGAGCCGCGATTCTATAGCAGTGGCCGCCGCGCGTCGCTAAGGTCGCTGAAGTTCGAGGCGGGTTGGGCGGGTGGGCGTGCGCGGATTTATGCGCGGATGAAGCGCGGGAGGCGGTGAGTTATCGGGGCGCGAACGCATACGGCGCGTTCGTGTAAACGATGGGGACATAACGCACGGCCGTGCAGTTGCAGGCCGCGCTTTGGAATCGACGTTGGACGTGTCTCGGGCGCTTTGGCTCCGAGCGAGAGCCTGAATTGGCTGTTAGTTGCAGTAATGCAGATAGCGCCGATCAACCGCCCGACGGCAACTTTTCGTAGCTCGCGAGCATTTCCTCGAATTCCGCCTGGTCGGGGAAGCTCACCACTTCATGCCGCACCGGCAAATACGACGTCGGCTTCAGATGATCGGCGAAACGCGCCATGACCACGGCGCGCGGCACGAACGCGGTCTGCTTCGTCGCCGCGCGCACCAGCACGAAGAAGTCGGTATCGGGCAGCAGCGCGTGGACGCCCTCGCTCCACGCGCACACGCTGCGCTGCTCGCCATCGGCGCTTTGCAGAACCGTGTGCTTCGCGACGAATACGTCGCGACCTTCGCGCGCGTGCAGCGCAACGAGCGCATCCTGCTGGTCCTGATAATCGGCGTCGCGTTCGCGCAGACGCATGCGATGCAGCCGCGCCGCGAGCGCGGGCGGCACGAAGCGCTCCCACGCCTCGCCGTTCCAGCGCAGCATGAGCGGCGGCAGCGGACGCGATTGCGCGTACGCCTGCTCGGCCAGTTCCACCAGCGTCTGCAAGCCCGCTTCGTTGCGATCGCCCGTCAGCAGCAGCACCGCGCGGTTCGGGGCCATCACCACGGGCGCGCCGGAGATCGACTGGCGATACAGCAGGTCAGTCAGCAACAGGCGCGAGGCGTCGTAGAAGTCGCCGAACTGCGAGAGAAACACGCCGTTCTGCAAGGCCAGCCATGGCATGGACGAAGTCTCGCGCAGATTGTCGATGGCGAAGGCAAGCGCCTCGTCGAAACTCACGCCCCACGTCGCGAGCTGCGCATGGTTCAGCCGCATCACGTTGAACTCGCCGTCGCAGGCAATGCCGATTTCGAGGTTCTCGCACAAGGTGCGGTACGCGAGATCGGGGCGCTTCGCGTGGCCGTGCGTCTGCAGGTCGAGATAGCCGCGCTCCGTCGCGCTGCGGATCACGGGCCGCAGTCGCGCCCTCGCCTCGGCGAGCGTGGCGGGCACGTCTTGATGCATCATCCCCGCCACCGCGCGGCGCATCGTGGCCTCACGCGCGTCGGGCGCGGCATCGGCGTAATCCCGGTGCATGTTCGGCAGATTGATGAAGGCCGGCTGCTCGCCTTCGGCAAGTCCCGTCTGCACGAGACGCGAGTGGGCCAGCTCCGTGCGCCACGTGCGCGTGTCGCCCGCTGCGCGCAACGCGGCCATGAACAGCTCGGCGAATTCCGCCAGGGTCGGCGGCGGCGGCGGAGCCGGCGTTTTGCGGAAACGGTCGAAGAATCCCATGGTCTTTGAGTATTGTTGTCGAGGAAACGGGTGCCGCAGGCCGATGGGTACGGAAACCGGTTGCTGAATGCGGCGCCGCAATAGTGGCGAGCCCCTGCGCGAAGTGCCGTCGATCTCACGGCTAACGGCGCGTTTCACGCATTCTGAAGGCTATTCGCGCCGCAAACACAGGAAACTCGCGCGCAATCGTTTGCCGTTTATTACCGCACTTTTTAAATCGATGGACACCACCGCAGGTCGATGGTGTCATACGCGGATTCTCTTCTCTGGGAGCCCCGTCATGCAACGCCCCGCGTTTATCCGGCACTGGACCGAGCTTGAAGGGCCGGACGACAGCCATTACAGCGGCGACACCGAACTCATGGGCATCGGCGCGCCGCTGGCCCGCACGTTCGGGCTCACGCGCATCGGCATTCATCATGTGCGGCTGCTGCCGGGTCGGCGTACGTCTTATCCGCATGCGGAAAGCGCCGAAGAAGAGTTCGTGTACGTGCTCGAAGGCACGCCCGATGCGTGGATCGACGGTCATCTGCATCGGCTCGCGCCCGGCGATTCGGTGGGCTTTCCGGCGGGCACGGGCATTTGCCATACCTTCCTGAACAACACGCGCGAGGAAGTGCGGCTGATGGTGATCGGCGAAGCCACCAAGCCCGAAAACCGCCTGCACTATCCGCTCAACGCCGAGCATCAAGCCACCCGCGACGATAGCTGGACCGACTGGCCCGAGCGCCCCATCGGCCCGCACGACGGCAAGGCGCGCAGCGAATAACGCACGCGACGCCTGCCGGAAAGCCCGCCTGACCCGCATGTTAATATTCGCACGCGAACTATTAACTCAAGCCATGCCCGCGCGCCAATGCGCAGCGCGGGCGTGGCGAGGCAACGCGAGGTGCGGGGAATGGATCATCGGCTCGTCTATCTGCTGAACGTGGGCCAGCGGCGTCTGCATCGCTGGTCACAGGCGCGGGCGGCGTCGGGCGGCGCGACGACGGCGCAGGTCGGGCTGCTGTTCTTTCTCGCGAAGCACGACGGCGCGTTGACGAGTGAAGCCGCCGCCGCGCTCGACCTCAAGGCGCCGGGCATGAGCGGCCTCGTGGATCGCGCGGAACGCGCCGGTCTCGTCGAGCGCCATGCCGACGAAAACGACCGCCGCGCCTCGCGGCTCTGGCTTACGAAAGACGGACGCGCGGCCGTCAAGCGTTCGAAAGCGGGTCTCGCCGATCTGAACGCGCGTCTGACCGAAGGTTTCAGCGAGGCGGAAATCGACGTCGTCGCGCGCTGGCTCGGCAGCTTGCAGGACAAATTCCCCGCCCTCGACGACGACGCGTAATCACCGCCGCGAAAGTTTCGTGAAATCCGGCGCGCGCTTCTGTGCGAACGCCATGAACGCTTCCTTCGCTTCGGCGCTCGCAAGTCGCTCGACGAAAATCGCGCTTTCGCTGTCCATCTGCCCGACCAGCTTTTCCGCGTCGCGCATCAGCCGCTTCATGGCGGTGAGCGAACCCGCCGGCCGCGCGGCGATTTTTTCGGCGATACGGCGTGCCTCCGCGCGCAATTCCGCGACCGGCACCGTGCGGTTCGCGATGCCCCATGCCACGGCGGCATCGGCGGGAACGGGGTCGCCGAGCGCGAACATCTCGAAGGCGCGCGTGTGCCCGATGCGCAGCGGCATCAGATAACTCGACGCCGCTTCCGGCACCAGCGCGAGGTTCACGAACGGCGTGATCAGTTGCGCGTCGTCGGCGAGCAGCACGTAATCGCAGTGGAGCAGCATCGTCGTGCCGACGCCCACGGCCTTGCCCTGCACCGCGGCCACAATCGGCACCGTGGCCGTGGCCAGCGCGCGCAGAAAGCGCAGCACATGGCGCTCCTCGGGGGCGTTGCCCATCGCCTGCGCGGCGAATTCCGATACGTCGTTGCCTGCGGTGAACAGGTCGCCGTCGGCCTGAATCAGCAGCACGCGGATGGCGTCGTCTTCGTTGGCGCGCGCGATGGCGTCGGCGAGCGCGCCGTACATCGCATTGGTCAGCGCGTTCTTCTTGTCGATCCGCGTAATCGTCGCGGTCAGCACGCCCACCTCTTCCGCCAGTTGCAGCTGAATTTCCGGGGCCATCGTCTCGTCTCCTGATTGGTGCGTCAAATTTCGCATGCGAAGTATAGTTTTGTTCGCATACGAAGTAAACGCAATCTGGCCATCGATCGTGGCCCCAACGAACCCCGTTTCCGTGGATCTTTGCAAGGAACCACCACTGCGCTACCTTATTCATCCTGTCGCGCCTTATCGCTCGATCACGCACGCAACGGACCTCAGGAACGCACTCATGGCCTCCCGCCTCAACGAATATCAGCAGCCCATCGGCCCCGCCGTCGACAACTGGACGCCGCGCGAGCGCCCCGCGCGCGTGACGATCGAAGGCGTGCGTTGCCGCATCGAACCAGTCGATGTCGAGCGTCACGCCGCCGATCTCTTCGAAGCCTATTGCCAGGCCGCCGACGGCCGCGACTGGACCTATCTCTTCACCGGCCCGTTCACCGACTTCGCCGCCTTCCGCGAGTATCTGGTCAAGGCCGCCGCCTCTCCCGATCCGCTGCACTACACCATCGTCGACCGCGCGACCGGCAAAGCCGTCGGCACCTTCGCGCTCATGCGCATCGATCCCGCGCATGGTGTGATCGAGGTGGGCAGCGTGACGTTCTCGCCGCGGCTCAAGCGCACCGCGCTCTCGACCGAGGCGCAATATCTGCTGATGCGCTACGTATTCGACGATCTCGGTTATCGCCGCTACGAGTGGAAATGCGACAGCCTCAACGCGCCCTCGCGTCAAACCGCGCTGCGACTCGGCTTCCAGTTCGAAGGCATCTTCCGGCAAGCGGTCGTTTATAAGGGCCGCAGCCGCGATACCGCCTGGTTCGCCGTCATCGATCAGGACTGGCCGCAGGTGCGCGCCGGCTTCGAGCAATGGCTCGCGAGCAGCAATTTCGACGCCGACGGCAATCAGCGCGCGTCGCTGGCGAGCCTGCGCGAAGGGAGCGCGCGCGCATGACGCCGATTCACACTGAAGCCATCGTGATTCGCGACGTCGCGCCCGCCGACCGCGACGACTGGCTGCGCCTCTGGGCCGGCTACACGGCGTTCTACGAAACCGAAGTCGCGCCGGAGGTCAGCGCGCGCACGTGGGAACGGCTGCTCGATCCGGCCAGCCCGATGCTCGGCCGCGTCGCGCAACTGGGCGATCGCGTGGTGGGTTTCAGCATTGCCGTGCTGCATGAGGGCACGTGGGTCGTGGCGCCCATCGGCTATCTGGAAGATCTGTTCGTCGATCCGTCCTGTCGCGGCCGGGGCGTCGGCCGGCGGCTGATCGAAGATCTCGTCGCACTCGGACGCGCACGCGGCTGGTCGCGTCTGTACTGGCACACGCGGCGCGACAATCCCGCGCGCAAGCTGTACGACACTTTCGTTCAGGCCGACGACTTCGTGCGCTATCAACTCGCGCTGTAAGGCGCACCCACGGCGGCATGGTGATGCAGGGGCGCATCGCGCACCGCCCGGCTCGTCTGCGCCTTCGCTGGAATCGGTTCCAATTCCGTCGTCAAAGGTCCGCAATCAATCAGAAAACCTTATCGCAACGTTCAATTAATTTCGTTTCCCTTAAGCGTTGACCTGCGGCAAAGTGTCATCTCCGCGACTGGAGTGCATCTCCGTGAACCAACGCATCGATCCGTCCCTTCTTGCCCCGCCCGACCTGTCGTTCGCCACGCTGCATTCGGGTGTCGTCCTGCCGTATCTCGAACGCGGGGAAGGCGAACCGCTCCTGTTCGTGCACGGCTCGCTGTGCGACTACCGCTACTGGGCGCCCCAACTGGACGGACTCGCGGACGATTTCCGCTGCATCTCGCCGAGCCTGAGCCATTACTGGCCGGCCGCCGACGCCTGCATTCAGGGCGATTTCGGCTGGGAAAGCCATCTGCACGAACTGGCTGACTTCATCGAGGCGCTGGGGCTCGAATCGGTTCACGTCGTCGGCCATTCGCGCGGCGGCTCGATTGCCTATCACCTCGCGCGCCGTTATCCGCGCCTCGTGCGCACGCTCGTGCTCGCCGATCCGGGCGGCCCGCTGCGCCGTCTCGAAGACGACGAAGACGTGCTGCCGCCGGCGACCAACGCGCTGCGTACGCGCGCCGCAAATCTGATCGAAGACGGTCTGCTCGAAGAAGGTCTCGAACTGTTCGTCGACTCCGTGAGCATGCCGGGCGCGTGGCGCAAGAGCCCGCAGGCATTCCGCGAGATGGCCATCGCCAACGCCACGACGCTGCCCAAGCAGCTCGACGATCCGCTGCCCGCCTACACGCGCCGCCCCGCCGCCGACATTAAATGCCGCACGCTGCTGATCGACGGCCAGCGCAGCCCGCTGATGTTCCGCAACAACGTGGAAGCGCTCGAAGAATGGATCGAGTTCGCGCAGCGCGTGACCATGAAAGGCGCGACGCACGGCATGAACGGCACGCATCCCGACCTCTTCAACACCTACGTGCGCAACTTCATCGCGCAAGTCTGATCGGTCTGACGCAGGCGTTCGGCGCGCGCCGAACGCTTCGCCGTTTGCTCCGCTACGCGAGCACGTCCGCGAACACGCGCGACGCGAACTGATTCGAATCGGTGCTCGCGTTCACCACGCCCACGGTCTTGAGATCGTCGGCGTACAGCGCGATTTCCTTCCTGAACGCCGCGCCCACCGGATGATGACCGTCCGTGTGGCTCTTGAGCATGGCCGTGAGCTGGTTCACATCGGCGTTCGGCGCGTAAGCCGAAAACACCTTCGCCGCCTCCGCCGGATGATCGGCGGTCCATTGCGTCGCTTCCAGCAGCGCCGCCGTGAGCGCCTGCGCCGTCGCGCGATCGCGGCGCACGAGCGTGCCGCGCACGCCCAGCACGCAGCAGACACGATTCGCGTACTCGCCGCACAGATTGTTCGACACCTCGTACAGATGATCCGATTCGCGCAGCGTCCAGATGGTCGGGTCGCCGTCCGCGATCGCCTGCACCTCGCCCTTTTTCAGCGCCTCGCCGAGCAGGTTCGCCGGATATTGACGCCAGCGCACGTCGCTATCCGGATCGATGCCGATCTTCTTGAGCGTGATCGCAAAGAAGTTCTTCGCCGGACTCGCCATGTCGCTCACGCCCACCGCGCGGCCCTTGAGCCCGGCGAGATCCACGATGCCCGACTGCTTCGTCGCGAGCAGACGCATGCAGCCGCCATGAATGCCCGCCGTGAGCTTCACGTCGAAACCCTGTTCGAGCGGTTTGATCCAGCGTAGCGCCATGCCGACGCCCGCGTCTGACTTGCCCGTGGCGATCGCTTCGAGCAGTTGATCGGTCGAGCCTGCGAAGTTCACGAGTTCGACGTCGAGGCCGTGCTTGCGGAAAAAGCCTTGCGTCGCGGCCACTGGCACGGGCGCGGTGCAGATCGCGCCCGCGTTCCACGAGAGCTTGAGGTGTTTGGCGTTCTCATCGGCGCGCGCGCGGGACGCGGGCAGACCGAAGGCGAGTCCGCCCAGCGCGGCCGCGCCGGTTGCGAATGCGGTGTTGCGCAGCCACGTGCGGCGTGCAGGTTGAATGGGCTGATCGGGCGTGGCGTGTTGGTCGGTCGGGTTCATGGTTTATCGGTATCACAATTATTTAGGCATTCTGATTAACGACGATGCACTCACGCATCGAGACCGAGTTGCGCGAGCACGTCACGCCGCAATTCGACGATCTTCGGATCGTCGCGATGGCGCGGATACGGCGCGTCGTTTTGCACCTGCGCGACGATGCGCGCAGGCCGCGCGCTGAACACCACCACGCGGTTCGCCATCACGAGCGCCTCTTCCACGTCATGCGTAACGAGCAGCACCGAAACACGCGTGCGCTGCCATAGCGCGACGAGTTCCGATTGCATGCGCATACGCGTGAGCGAATCGAGCTTGCCGAACGGCTCGTCGAGCGCGAGCAGCGCCGGATCGTTGACGAGCGCACGCGCGAGCGCCGCGCGCTGCGCCATGCCGCCCGAGAGTTGATGCGGATACGCCTGCTCGAAGCCTTTCAGGCCGACGAGTTCGAGCGCGGCGTCGATACGCGTCTCGGCTTCGCCATGTGCGGACGTCGCGCGGCGTGCGAACCAGCCGCGCCGCGCGCGCTGCGCCTGCGGACCGAGCCCGACGTTCTCGCGCACCGTGCGCCACGGAAACAGCGTCGGGTCCTGAAACACCAGCACGCGCGACGGATCGGGACCGGCAATCGGTACGCCGTTCGCGTGCAGCGTGCCGCTCAGCGGCGCATCGAGGCCCGCGACGAGACGCAGCAAGGTCGACTTTCCGCAGCCGCTCGGCCCGAGCAGCGCGACGAACTCGCCCGGTTCGACCGTGAGGCTCACGTCTTCGAGCACGGGCAGCGTTTCCCCGCGCAGCGCGAAACCCTGCGTGACGTTGCGCACGTCGATGCGCGCGCCAATGGGCGCATCGTCCGGCGCCGGATCATGCGACTCGTACGGCGCGAGGTCTTCGGGTTGCAATGCAAGCGTCGCGGCTACCATTTGAGCAGTCCTTTTTGCCAGCCGAGCAGGCGGTCGCGCACGCGAAAGAGCAGCGTGATGAGGCCCGAGCACATCAGCGCCATCACGAGCAGGCCCGCGTACATGTTCGAATAGGCGGCCCAGCCCTGGGCCCATTGCAGATACCAGCCGAGCCCGGCTTTCACGCCCATCATCTCGGCGACGATGAGTACGGAAAACGACGCGCCCAACCCCATGAACAGGCCGACGAACACCGACGGCAGCGCCGCAGGAATCGCCACGCGCACGATCAGGAACGCGGGCCGCGCGCCGAGCGTGCGCGCGACGTCGTAGAACGCGGCATTCACGCTCGCCACGCCCGACCACGTGAGGACCGCCACCGGAAACGCCGTGGCGAGCGCGATCAGAAATACGCTTGCGCTAAAGCTCGACGGAAAGAAGAAGAACGCGAGCGGCAGCCAGGCCGTTGCGGGCAGCGGGCCGACGAGGCGCAGCACCGGATGCAGCCAGTAGCCCACCGCGCGCGACCAGCCGATGCTTACGCCGACGACGAAACCCGTCGCCGCGCCGATCAGATAACCAAACGATAGCAATCCGAACGAATGTGCCACGCTCGATAAAAGCCGCGCGTAATCGTCGAAGAACACAGCGATGAGCGCTTGCGGCGGCGCGAAGAACGGACGCGGCAGGATTTCGAGCTTCGCCGTGACGATCTCCCACGCGCTGATGCCGAACGCGAGCGCCAGCAACCACGGCGCGATGGCGGGCGCCACGCCCGCGCGACGGCCGCGCCAGGCGAGCAGAAAGGCCACGACGGCGAGCGCGAGTTCGATCGCCAGCAGCGCATCGGTGTGCGGCCAGTCGTCGAGGCTCGGCCAGGCGCGCGTGACGGCCGCCGCGCCGAGCCATGCGAGCGATGCCGCCCAGGCGGTCCATGTTGTCCAGCGTCCGCGCGCGGCGCGCGTGGTCGATGAAGGCGCGCGCGCTGTCGCGGCCTGTTGCGTCTGTTGCGCCGGTGGCAGCGTCAACGTTCGTGCTGCGCGAGAAGTCATGATCGATCGTCCTCCGTTGCGAGATTCAGGCCGCGCCGATCTGCGTATCGGACACGGCGCGCACATCGATGCGGCGCGGCAGAATGCCGTCGTCCACGGCTTTGTCGGCGACACGCTGCAGCGTCGTGACATCGTCGCCGGTCACGAAGCGCAGCCTGAGCGCGGAGCGCTGCGTGATGGTGAGCGCCGCCGTATCGGGCGTGCGCGTGAGCGTGCCGTAGACGCGCGCGTAGGCTTGCGGATTCGCGAGCGCCCACTGCCCTGCGTGCTGGATGCGCACGAGCACGTCGGCGATGGCGGCGCGCTTGAGCGGGTCGGCGTGCGCCGCGCCCGACGCGGTGATGAAGTTGAGGCCGCTGTTGATGCCCGTGCCGTCGCGCAGCACGCGCGCGCCGCGCGACACCGCGATGCCGTAGTACGGATCGAAGGTCGCCCACACTTCGAGCGCGCCCGAGACGAATGCGGCGAACGCATCGACGGGCAGGATGTAGCGCACGTTCACGTCGTGGCGCGACAGGCCCGCTTCGGCGAGCGCGCCGTAGAGCTGGAATTCGGAAATGCTGCCGCGCGCCGACGACACCGCGATCGTGCGTCCCTTCAACTGCGCGACGGTGCGGATCGGCGAATCCTGCGGCACGAGCAGGCCGAGTTGCGTGGGCGAACCGACGCGCGTCGCCACGATGCGCAGTGACGGATCGCCGGTGGCCGCCGCGAGCACCGGCAAGTCGCCCGCAGGCGCGATATCGACGGCGTTCGCGCGCTGCGCTTCGAACAGCGGCGCGGCGCCCTGAAAATTCGCCCAACGATAACGATAAGACGCGCCGTCGAGCCCTTTCGCGGCTTCGACGAGCGCGCGCAAACCGCCCGCCTGATCGCCGAGCACGAGCGTGACCGACACAAGATCGGCGGCGCTGGCATGGCGCGGCGCCGTCGCGAGGCCGAGCGCCGCGAGCGGCGCAGCGGCGCACGCGCCGAGCAGACGCCGGCGCAGCAGGAACGACGTGGAAGCGGAGACAGAAGCGGACATAGGCCCTCGCGTGCAATATGGCTGCAAGCGTAGCGACGATATGTACCGCTGAGAATTATTCTATTTCGATATGTTTATATCGAAACACTATTTATGTTTTGCATGCAGGACGCACTGTTTTCGTGCGCCTGCGTTCGGCCGACATTATTCAGCAAACGTCACTTTGCAAACAGTTGGCCGATATCCTTGAACGCCTTGAATTCGAGCGCGTTGCCGCACGGGTCGAACAGGAACATGGTGGCCTGCTCGCCCACCTGGCCTTGGAAGCGGATATACGGTTCGATCACGAACGCCGTGCCGAAGGCGCGCAGGCGCTCCGCGAGCGCTTCCCACTGCGTCCATTCGAGCACCACGCCGAAGTGCGGCACCGGCACGTCGTGGCCATCGACGGGATTCGTGTGTGCGCTTTCCTGCGACGCCGTTTTCGGATGCTCGTGAATCACAAGTTGATGACCGAAGAAGTCGAAATCGACCCAGGCATCGCTCGAACGGCCTTCCGCGAAACCGAACACGCGGCCGTAGAAGTCGCGCGCGGCGGCCAGATCGTAGACGGGAATCGCCAGATGGAAGGGGGAAAGACTCATGACGCGCTCCGGTTTGCGGGGATGGTGTCGTGGGGAAATCGCCTCATCATACGCACGGGTTTGGCTCAATGAAATCAATATATAATTGTCGAATACATAAAGGAAATTTGTGAATGATTCGTGAGCTGAAAACGCTGATTGCTGTCGCGCGCGAAGGTACGTTCGCCGCTGCGGGCAAGCGCATCGGCCTCACGCAGGCAGCCGTCAGCGCGCAGATGCAGCGGCTCGAAGCCGAACTGGGTTTCGCGCTTTTCGAACGCGAAGGCCGCCATGCGCGCCTGAACGCGCGCGGCGAGCAACTGCTCGTGCAGGCGCAGGAAGTGATCCGTCTCTATGGCAATCTGAGCGCCGTTGCCGTCGATCCGGCCGTCGAGATGCGCGTGACGATCGGCGCAATCGCTTCGGTGCAGCGCGCGCTGTTGCCCGACGCGCTCGCCGCGTTCTACCGGCAATGGCCCGGCGCGCACACGCGCGTAATTCCCGGTTTGTCGATGGAACTCATCAATCTCGTCGATGCAGGCGAAGCCGATCTCGCCGCCATCATCCGTCCGCCCTTCGCGCTTCAGAGCGATTTGCGCTGGACCTCGCTGCGGCGCGAACCGTTCGCGCTGATCGTGCCGCGTGCCGTCAAGGGCAACGACTGGATGGAGCTGATCGCCACGCAACCGTATATCCGCTATGACCGCGCGTCGTTCGGCGGACGTCAGGTCGATCGCTTCTTGCGGCGTATGCAGTTGAACGTGCGCGAGATCTGCGAACTCGACGAACTCGAAGCGATCGTCAAGCTCGTCGAGAATGGCGTGGGCGTGGCGCTTGTGCCGCAAACGGCCACCTACCGGAAATGGCCCGCGAAAGTGCGCGCGCTCGATCTCGGCCATCACGTGTTTCACCGCGACATCGGCATCGTGCATCGCGCGGCGCGGCAGATGAGCGAATCGGCGAAACGCTTGCTCGGCTTGCTGGAAGAACAGGCTCAGCGCGACGCCTGAAGCATTGAAAAAGCCACGGCGCGCCGCGCGGGCGGCACCGTGGCTTCATCTGTTCGAGCGCATGCGTCGGATGACCGATCGACGCACGCGCGCTCAAACGCTGTCGACAATCCTCATGCGCCGAGTGCCGGATCGCTATAGCTCGGACGGCCCGTTTCCACGTGGCCGGCAATGCGGCGCACGAACGTCGCGTCGCTATCGACGGTAATGGTCAGGTCGTACCAGCCGTGCGCGTTGCGCAGGTCGAGATAGAGTTGCTCCGTATCGCCGCCGCGCACCGTGTGCTGGATCTTCGTGCTCGGGTCATACGCGTTGACGATCGTGAACTGGCAGCGCGCGCGACCCGTGTTTTCCAGTCGCAGTTGCAGATTGCCGTTCGCCACGTCGTAGCCTTCCGCCACTTCCGGACGCGCCACGTCGCTGCCGAACCAGCCAGTCTGCACCTGCTTGCCCGCGAAGCGGCGCAGGAAGCCGTTCGGACCATGCACGGTGAAATCGTAGGCGCCGGTCAGGCCAATCGTGAGCTTGTCTTCAAGACGCTTGCCTGATTCCACCGTGTAGGTGCGCGGCGCATCGAGACTGCCCGCCGTGTAGAGCAGGAACACTGCGCCCGCGCGGCCCGTGTTGATGAAGTGCGCGGCCGCCGTGCCCGTCGACACGTTCGCGTTGAAACGCACGAACAGTTCGTACGGCAGCGCGCGTGCGTGACGCACGCCGGATTCCTGCTTCGGCACCGCGCCGACGGCCGGCGGCAGCGGCACGTAATCGGGGTGACGGTTCTGGTCCGGCGGCGCGTAGCCGGTGGTCGAAGGCAGCGTGGGCAGCGCGGCATTCGGCGTGGCGAAGTCGAACGCAGCGGTCAGGTCGCCACACACGGCGCGACGCCACGGCGTGATATTCGCCTCACGCAAATCGTGATGGACTCCGAAGCGTTTTTCGATGAAGCGAATCACCGAGGTGTGATCGAAGGTTTCGGAGCACACCCAGCCGCCGCGCGACCACGGCGAGACCACCAGCATCGGCACGCGCGGTCCGAGACCGTACGGCCCCGACGCGTATTTGCTGCTGCCCGGGAAAATCTCGTTGGTGGTATCGACCGTCGACAGACCGTTCGCGCTCGACGCGGGCGGGAACGGCGGCGCAAGGTGATCGAAGAAGCCGTCGTTCTCGTCGTAGTTCACGAGCAGCACGGTCTTGCTCCAGAGATCGGGATTCGAGGTGAGAATCTGCAGCACCTGATCCACGTACCACGCACCGTAGTTCGCGGGCCAGTTCGGATGCTCCGAATAGGCTTCGGGCGCAACGATCCACGAAACCTGCGGCAGCGTGTTGTTGGCCACGTCCTGCTTGAGCACGTCGAAATAGCCGCCGCCCGCGAGCACGTTCGTGCCCGTGCGCGCGCGATCATAAAGCGGGTTGCCCGGCTGCGCGTTCTGGTATTGCGTGAAGTACAGCAGCGAGTTGTCGCCGTAATTGCCGATATATGGGTTGTCGCCGGTCCAGCCCCACGCGCCCTTCGCGTCGAGGCCCTCGCCCACGTCCTGATAGATCTTCCACGAAATACCCGCGTTTTGCAGCACTTCCGGATACGTGGACCAGCCGTAGCCCGCTTCGGCGTTGTCGACCACCGGGCCGCCGCCGCTGCCGTCGTTGCCCACCCAGCCGGTCCACATGTAGTAGCGGTTCGGGTCGGTCGAGGTCAGCGTCGAACAGTGATAGGCGTCGCAGATCGTGAAGGCGTCCGCGAGTTGATAGTGGAACGGAATGTCGTCGCGCGTGAGATACGCCATCGTCGTCGTGCCCTTCGCCGGCACCCACTGATCGTAGCGACCGCCGTTCCACGCGGCGTGCGTGGTGGGCCAGTCGTGCGGCAGATCCTGAAGGAACTGCAGGCCGAGATTGGCGGCGGTCGGATGGAACGGCAGCACTTCGCCGACACCCGCTGCGAGCGGCTGATTCCAAACCGGCTTGCCATTGGGCAACGTGATGGCGCGCGTGTCGCCGAAACCGCGCACGCCGCGCAGCGTGCCGAAGTAATGGTCGAACGAACGGTTCTCCTGCATGAGAATCACGATGTGCTCGACATCCTTGATGCTGCCCGTGCGATTGTTCGCGGGAATCGCGAGCGCGTTGCGGATGCCTTGCGGCAGCATCGTCAGGGCGGTGGCCGAACCGGCGCTCATCGCGGCGGTGCGGAGAAAGTCACGGCGGCTTCTCGAAGTCATGTTCTGGTTTCCATCTTCAGGTTGAGAAAGCGCGCGCGATGCGCCGACGCCGGTTCGTCCGGCAAGCGGCAAACGTCGCGCGGCCGGGGGCGTCAATCGGCGGTGTGAATCTCGGGT
The DNA here is from genome assembly GCF_046535315.1 of Paraburkholderia sp. SIMBA_027. NCBI lineage: Bacteria > Pseudomonadati > Pseudomonadota > Betaproteobacteria > Burkholderiales > Burkholderiaceae > Paraburkholderia > Paraburkholderia sp. SIMBA_027. Next base: position 452,986 of record NZ_JAWRWY010000004.1, on the reverse strand, counting down.
GTGGCGAGTGGTTCGTTCTGCGCGCTTTGCGCGCCGTCGCTCGCGGAAGGCTGCGCGGGCGACCGCACGGTATTCGCCGGCAACGCGGTCGCGCTGCTGGTGGTATCGGTTGAGTTCGATGCAGTGGAATCGGACGCGGGCGCGAACGTGGCAGCGAGCGGTTGCTGCTGCGACGGCTGCGATGGCTGTGCTCGTTGCGCGGAAGGCTGCACGTCGGCCAGTTCGCGCGCGGCGCCCGACGTGAGTGAGACGCGTGCGTCATCCGCGCGATCGCTGCACGCGCTGAACGCGCAGGCGGTGATCGCACAGACGAACGTCACGGCGCACGCGCGCATGGACATGCGCGCTCCGGGCAAGCTCAAACGTTTGCGCGGCGCGCTCCACCATAGCGGGCGCACCGGCGCGAAATCGACCGTCATCGAAGTCTCCAACCAGAGAGAGGTGCAACAACGGCTCGAGGAGCGGCCCGAGCGAAGCCCTCACCGCAGGTAAGCAGCGGTAAGGCAACGCTGAAGTGTAGCGAAACTGCTTTTAATTTTTATGACGGCGCGCGCAGGCGTGCACATTGGCCCACCCTCGCGAGTTCGCGCATTCGCGCGCGGCGTCGCGATTCGCTCATTACAGCCTTTCAATTCGTAATGTCGTGCGGCACGCCGTTTGCTGGGTTTGGGCACGCCGTTTGCTGGGTTTGCTGCCTATGCGCGCACAATGAACGCGGTATTGCCGAGCAACGTCACCCGCGCGAGCGAGGATGCATCATGGCCCATGAAAAAAAATCGAAGAAACCCAGCCGACAAGTCCATCACGCAAAGCGGTCCACGCGCTTTCCAAAATCATCCGAACGCCAGGCAATCCTGACTGAACAGCGACACCTGAAAATGGCGCGCTCGCCGCATGCGTACGTACGCGGCAACACCGCGCAATTCTATGCATGGATCAACGAATCCAACGGCAGCTCGCTGCCGCATGGCCCGGCGATCTGGATCTGCGGCGACTGCCATACCGGCAATCTCGGTCCAGTCGCGAATCAGGACGGCAAGGTCGAAGTGCATATTCGCGATCTCGATCAGACCGTGATCGGCAATCCGGTGCACGATCTGATTCGCCTCGGCCTTTCGCTGGCGACGGCGGCGCGCGGCTCATCGCTCTCAGGATTGACGATCGTGCATATGATGGAAGCGCTTGCGGCGGGCTATGAATCGGCGTTCGCCATCAAGCATAGGAATCCGAAGCTTCCTGATCGCCCCGAACCCGTTCACCTTGCGATGAAACTTGCCGTGCGTCGATCATGGAAGCATCTCGCGCAAGAGCGTATCGAGGATCTCAAGCCGACAATTCCGTTCGGCAAACGCTTCTGGCCGCTCACGCGCGCTGAAAACAAGGCAATCACGGAGATTTTCCGCGACGAAGCGATCGCCAGTTTGCCCACGGGACTGCGCGGGCGCAACGACGCAGGCAAAGTCGAAGTGCTCGACGCGGCGTACTGGGTGAAGGGTTGCAGTTCGCTCGGACGTCTGCGCTATGCGGTGTTGCTCGACGTCGATGGTGGCGTGATCGAAGGCGACGATCTCTGTCTCATGGACATCAAGGAAGGCGTGAAGGCGGCCGCGCCACGTTATGAAGACGCATCGATGCCGCGCGACAACGCCGAGCGCGTCGTCGAGGGCGCGCGTCATCTTTCGCCGTTTCTCGGCGAGCGCATGCGGGCCGCACGCATGCTCGATCGCGCGGTGGTGATCCGCGAATTGCTGCCGCAAGATCTCAAGCTCGAGATCGACGAACTCGACAAGGACGATGCGCGCGCGGTCGCCTTCTATCTTGCGGCGGTCGTCGGTAAAGCGCACGCGCGGCAGATGGACCCGCCCTCGCGACGCGCGTGGCTCGCAGAATTGCGGCGCAATCGTTCGAAGACGATCAACGCGCCGCTCTGGCTCTGGAACAGCGTCGTGCAACTCGCGAGCAGTCACGAAGCGGGCTATCTGGAGCATTGCCGACGCTACGCGACAGGTGTCAACTGACGCCGCAATGCACGCGCGACAGACGCACAAAACCAGCACAACGGGGCGCGAACGACTGCCCGCGAGCGGGCGCGCGATTCGGGCCGCCTGTTAAACTGGCGCGGTTGTGTCGTGCGTACCGTGCGCATTGCGCGTCGTGCGCCGCGCGCGTTTTCCGAAGCCCTTCCCGTTTTTATCCGCATGCTCGATCCGTTCGCCGTCATTCGCGCACTCGCTGCCAAAGCTATTCATGCGGACGACAGTCAGCGCCTCGCGATCGACGCGTTGCTGGCCATGATCAATCGCGAAGGCACGCAGGGCGTGTACTGTCACGGGCTGCCGGGACGCGGCAAAAGTCTGGTCGTCGATACGGTGTTCGCGCTCGCGCAATGCCCGAAGCGGCGCATTCACTTTCACGAGTTCACGCGCGAAGTGAATCGCCGGCTCGTGCAAGCGCCGCGCAGCGACGATCGTCTTGGCGACGTCTCGCGCGCGTGGCTCGAAGGCGTCGATCTGCTCTACTTCGATGAATTTCACGTCCACGATATCGCCGATGCTTTTCTGATCGGGCGCTTTCTCGAAACGGCGCTCGAACAAGGCACGCGCATCGTGCTGACCTCGAATTACAGCCCCGACAATCTGTTGCCCGATCCCGAGTTTCACGCGCGCTTCGAGCCGACCATCGCGTTGATCGCGCGGCACTTCAAGGTGATCGCCTTCGACGGCGCGCGCGATTATCGCGAACTCGGCGCGCAAGCCACGGAGCAGCGCTACTTCGCGCCGCTCGACGGCACGCGCGAGGCGTTGTGGTCGATCTATCGCGAGTATGAGGCACAAGGCGCGGTGCATCCGGCGACCATCGAGGTCGCGGGGCGACCGCTCGCCGTCACGGCTGCGGGCAAGCAACTGGTGTGGGCCGATTTCGATGCGCTGTGCGGCACTCACCGTTCGCACCTCGATTATCTTGCCCTCGCGGAACGCTGGCAGGGTCTGATTCTCGATGGCCTCGACACGTCGCTGCTCAAGCGCGGCGACGTGCTGCAGCGATTCGTCTGGCTCGTCGATATTCTCTACGATCGCAAACACGCGCTGTTCATCGCGTCCGACCGGCCGATTCGCGCGGCGCTTGAAGGACTCGACGGCGCGCACGATGTGTCGCGCACGACGAGCCGCCTCGCCGAGATGCAATCGCGCGGCTATGCGAGCGGCCTGGTGCGACGACACATCGCGGCCGCTTCGTCGCCGGATGCGGAAACGGTCGGTTGATGTCGACAGCGCGCGGGTTGACTCAGCGCGCGCCGCACGGTTTTTTCATCTGTTGTACAGTCCGTCGAATCTTGACTCGATGCGGACAGACAGCACGATGACTTCTCCCTCTTCTTTTCAACCCGCGTTTCAACCCGTCAAGCTCGAGCACGCGAGCCGGCTGATCAATCACGGCCCGACGGTGCTCGTCACGAGTTCCGACGGCAAGCGTCGCAACATCATGGCAGCCGCATGGTCGATGCCGGTCGAATTCACGCCGCCGCGTCTCGCGGTGGTCATCGACAAGAAAACGTTCACGCGCGAGCTCATTCAGGCGAGCGGCACGTTCGGTGTTTGCGTGCCGGGCTTCGCGGCGATGGATCTGACTTTTGCGGTCGGTACGATTAGCGGCCGCGACGCGGACAAGTTCGAACGCTTCGGCATCGATGCGGTGACGGGGCCGGTGCTCGGACTGCCGTTGCTCGAAAAGGGCTGCGCGGCGTGGATGGAGTGCAGGCTGATTCCGGAGAAGCATACCGAGGATGCTTACGACACGTGTTTCTGCGAAGTGGTGTCGGCGGCTGCGGATCCGCGGGTGTTCAACAACGGACATTGGATCTTCGACGATAGCAACACCGACCTGCACACGCTTCATCATTTGGGCGCCGGGAATTTCGCGCGCGCGAGCGGGATGGTGAAAGCGCGGGAAATTGGTGGTTAAATGCGGGATTGGCGTGGTGCGGGCGAGGTTTTGATGGTTTTTTGGCACCGCAGCGCGCTATTTGGCTTCGATAATTACAAAATACGTAGTGTTTTATACATTGAGGCCTTGCTCTGGGTTTTTTGGGCTCGCAGTGAGGGTCGGCCGGTAGTTTTTAGGTTCGAAAGTTCACCTATCCGTGGAACATTGGGGGTTGAACCCGTAGCTCAATCGCTGAATCGTCCGCCGGGCGGGCGTTTCAGCGATTTGGCGATATTTTCGGAAATGTTTCACGCGAGGCGGCGTCTGGATGCTCTAGCGGGCGCGGTGACGCGGTCCCAAGGGTTCTAGCGCCGGATTTAGAGGTGGATATAGCTAGAATTTCGCGCCTATTTGTACCGTTAGTTGCGTTAATGGAATATGGAAGCGGCTCATCTCGACGTGGTGATATGAGACTGTCTGGCCATGCCGAGAGTCTGCAAGATTAGTGTCGAGTCCAATCGCCGTTTGCGCGCGCGCCTAGCGGTCATCCGGTGCGAAAGTCCCGATGGCTCGTGTGCCGTAGTGACCGATAGACCGCCGACTCGAAATCGTTTGTCAGGACAGCCGCTGATGATTGAGGGCCGATCGATTCGCTCGTGCGCCATCATGCTGCGTTCGGCAAACCATTCGCATCAGGCTGGTCTTCGGTTGGTGTGACTTCTGCCGGGCACGTGGTACAACGAGCGCAGCCAAAGAAAAATTTCAATTCGGCTCGTCCGCCCTTTTGATGTTCGGTTAAGCAGTCTGAGAGTGCGGCGGGTGAACTTCGTCCAACCCCGTTCGCGAATCGTCATTGTCCCCCGCTAAGCGTACCGAGTATCAAGTCGACACATGTTTCGCCTTGTATTTGCCGAAACGCTGAATACCTTCCTGCAAACCTGGCAACCCTTCCCCACCACCGCTAAGCGTTCGACACATCGCAAAGGGCGCGACTTAGCGATTTGCTGTCGAATATCCGCGTGCGCTCGATGAGTGCGCGGCGCGCGTTCGGCACTGCAATGAGGCTAGTCGGGCGCAGTGTTATTTACTGGCAGAAGAAAGGTTGGCCTGTGTCGAGTCGACACAGGTCGTCACCCCAGCATGCTGCCGGCAGACGTCAGGCTGATTTGACTTTGGCGGTTTGGTCGATTCGGCGACGGCGCTGCGAACCGAGCGCTCGATGTAGCACTGTGTCGAGTCGACACAGTGGGCTCAGTTCGGCGGTGCGCCCCTCCTCATGCACCCAGGGCTCCTTTGAGCGGGTCATTGCGGCCATCATGGCTGCGAATCAGAGGTGATTGATGCGTCGACTCGACACATGAATCGTTAAGTAACCAAGGGGAGACAGACCGTCAACAACTGGTTTTGTGTTGTGTTGTGTTGTGTCGTCTCGACACAGACTCGCGCACCATCTAGTCGCCACGATTGCCTGCTATCCATGCTCCAGCAAAGGAGGATGTCGCGGATCCCGCTTGGCGATCACTCCGCCCAGCGATCGTACTTGGGGCAGCAACGGACGCAGATGGTGTGTCAAGTCGACACAATCAAACTCAACGGGCGCTTCACAGGTTGAATGTCTGAAGCCGGTTTGCCAAGTCGTGCAGAGCCGGTCCGTTTGGCTGATCAGAAACCTGTGTCGAGTCGACACACGGCAATGGCCCCCTGTCGCGAGTCACCACGATCGCGCCGGGCCAAGCTACGTAGATCGCGCAGCGAATTTTCCGCGCACGGCGCCTTACGTCGATCTTGTGTCGAGTCGACACAGCAAGCGCTTACTCTTCCCGGCCACTCGGGTGACCTCAACTGATTACCGAAACGGCCAGGTATCCGCCATGAGATATTGCTTCGCGGCGAGCGCGCTTCGTGTGTCGACTCGACACACGCTCCTACCCCCAACATCGGATCTGTTCCGTGCAGAGCGCTGCGTTCCCGGCGCTCCACGCCATCAATCAAACGCACGTCACGAAATACCATCGTGTGTCGACTCGACACATTCGGTCAGACCGGCGAACTTGAAAAGAACTTCTGCTTATCGCGAACGAAGCCAAGATCTTCGTCAGACGCGATAGAAGGCGAATCGGCAAGGGTTTTACATGCTGTGTCGACTCGACACAGCAGCAGCTAGCGGAATGATTGCAGCATCCGTTCCTCTTCCCAAAGCAGCCCCCGAGACGCGCACGACACATTGGGCTGTGTCGACTCGACACACGTCCGCCCTTTCCTTACCTCGCGGCTATCAACTTTCTCTCCGATCGAGATTGCGTAGAGGGATCTAGATAACCCAGCACTGCGAAAACCTAAAGCGTGTCGACTCGACACATCGAGGCAGACAACCTGATCGCAACCGATTCCATCCCGAGCGAAGCCAGAGCGACATCACCAGCAAACCCTCCCGCCGCGAGTCGCAACGCTGTGTCGACTCGACACAGCTTCAAGCGCCCCAACACCATCCCATCCCCCAGTTCGTGTCGACTCGACACACCCTCCCCTTTCCGCGACAGCAATAAAAAAAGCCCGCATATGCGGGCTTCGAATGTCAGCGTACATCCTACATACCAACCATCAGCCAGGCTTCACGTTAAACAGTTGGCTGATGAGTTCGCGAATCTGCGTCTCCTGCGCATCGGAAAGCACGCCGGTCTTGAGCTTCACTGTGAAGCTATTCGTATCCTTCGTGATGCTGCCCGCGTGACTCTTGCCCGAGAAAATCTTCTCGATGCTACGTTCCGACACGCTGCGCTCATCCACGGTCCGGTTCGACTGAGCGCCGATCGCCGCAGCCAGCTTACCCTGATCGAGCGTCCCTGCCACCACCGCCGGCCAAAGTTCGCGAGCCGACGCGAGCCCTGCCGCGCCGTGCTTCTTGATCGCCGACACAATCTCATCCGCTGCCGATCCACCCAGCAGACGCGGATTCAAATCGAGGTCCCGGCGCACAAAATCCGGCAGGCTTTCGAAGGCGAGAAATCGATACAGCCCTTTGCGCGACATACCCAGCGCCTCGGCCATGCGCGTGCGCGTCGGGAATTCGTGCTCGGCACGACGCAGCGATTGGGCGATTTCGTAGTCAGTCAGGTCTTCGCGGCCAACGTTCTCTACGAGCGCCAGCACTGCCATATCCTGATCCGAACAGTCGATCACCGACGCGCGGATCTCTTCCTCGTGCAGCAGCACGTGCGCACGCAGACGTCGCTCCCCGGCGATCAGTTGATAGCCGTTATCCGAGCGCCGCACGACAACCGGTTCAACGAGGCCCACTTCGCGAATCGATTCGGCCAGCGAAGCCAAACCTTCGTCGCTGAAAATCTTGCGCGGCTGCCACGGGTTCGGCTGGATCGCGTTCACTGGCAGCATGAGCTTGTCGCTCTTGGTCTCCAGTTCCTGAATGCGCTGCTGCGCAACCGCAAGCGCGCCGAGCATACCCGGGCCGGTCTTGAACGCGCTGCTGCGGCGCGGCTCGGGCGGCGGCGCCGCAGGACGCTCGGTGGTCGTCTGACGCTCTGCCGTCGAACCGAGCTCGGCAGTCTTCGCCGCCATCTTGTCGCGGAATGAACTCACTTGCCGGCCCTCCATTGTTCTACGTAAAGATCGTCGATCCAGCGCACGTAATCGGTAAGCGGCTGGCGCACGCGTGCGACCGTTTTATCGGCGAGATCGCCCTTGCTGATGTCGAATACCGTTGCCATGGCAAGCGCACCGTTACTCATCGCCGAGCTTGCTGGCACTTCGATCGCGCTCAGCCAGTCCTTATAGGTGCGCTGCACCCACGAGCGTACGACCGGCGCCGACGATGTCTTGCCGTAATCCACCTTCGACAGCAGCACTGAGACGAAGTCATAGGTCTTTTCGTCGCCGCGCTCCATGATCGTGTGCGCGAGATCGGAGAACAGACTCCAGAACGACACGGAGCTGATGAAGTCGAGACTCTCGGGCACCAGCGGCATGACCATCGCGTCGGCGGCCATCAGTGCGTTGATCGTCAGATACGACAGCGACGGCGCCGTATCGAGAATGATGTAGTCGTAGTGCTGGCGCAGCGTCTCCACGCCCTGACGCAAGAGGTCCCAGAATTTGAAGCCCGGGTTCTTGATCACGGTACCCGGAATATGAAATTCCGCCGAGAACAGCGTGGGGTGCGCCGGAATGACATCGAGGCCATCCCAATAAGTCGGCTGCACGAAATTAAGCAGACCGCCTTCCATGTGCGGATCGTAGATGTACGGCAGGACCGTACTGTCTTCCGTCACTTCCTTTTCCGCGTACAACCCGCACAATTCTGTGAGCGATGCCTGCGGATCGAGGTCGATCAGCAGCACGCGCCGGCCGCGCAGCGTCAGACCTTGCGCCAGGCACATCGTGGTCGTGGTCTTGGTCGAGCCGCCCTTGAAGTTGGCGACGAGCAGCACCTTGCCGTCCGCGTCGCGCACGCCGGTGTGCAGCGGCGTCTGATAAATATCCGAAACCTGCTGGACCCAGGTGCGTGCATCAGGCAAGGTAAACACGCGGCTGCGCCCCGAACCTTGCGCCTCGCCTTGCGGCAATCCTTCGCGCGTGGCCAGCAGGTTATTCAGCTTGATGCGGTCGATACCGCACATCTCGGCGACCTGCGCCGACGTGAACGTAGGCGCTGCCTTGCGCGGCTTCGGTGCCAGCATCATTTCCCGAAGCTCTTCTGACAGATGACCGGCTTCCTCCGCGAATTGCGTAACCGTCGAAAGGTCGACGCGCCGATCAATTGATGGGAATTCGATAGTCTTTGCCATTAATACGCTTTTTATCGGAATTTGGATAAAGCGTAGAATACAGGAAAAGCGTTTCAGAACACACTGATTGAGGCCAGTATTTTAAAAAAAACGACCTTTTTATTCGTCTTTTGCGGGCTTCCCGGACCTTGGTCAAGGCTTAGACCTTCGCCGGACACTCAGGCCCGCTAAGAGGCGTTTAGAGGGGTTCTCGGCGGCCTGCTTAATTCTTCAGCAAATCGTCAGTTGAATGACAGGTGATTTTGCCTGGCTGCCTTCAATTGCGTTCTATTTTCTCGCGCTTTTCTGACTTCTCCTTCGGCGAGTCGCGCCGAGGTCACGGTTTTTGTGCGCTTTCCTGAATCGCGGATTCACCGCTTCGCGCCATCGTTCCGCGGTAACGGATTTTGTGCAGCTAATCCGCGATCTATCGCCGCGACGCCCGACCTCGCACAAATTCCGTTACCTCTGAATCCCGGTCTCCAAAGCGGATAAGCCTTGGCGGCGACAAGCGCTCACGCATTGCACAAAAAACGTCACCTTTCCGATGCAGTTCTGCCAAATTGCATTTCTGTGCAGTCGCGTGTGCAGTATCGCGTCGCTACGGGCCGTGCTCCGCCTCTACGAACGCACAAAAACCGTTACCACGATGTCCTTGAGTCACCTCTTTCGATCGACGCAGGTACGTTCCGACCTTTCCGCGATCGCTGCACATTAAACGTTACCCTCGCGATGCCCCACTGCCCTGCACAGAAAACGTGACCTTCAAGGTCGCCTTCCGTCGACGCACAAAAATCGTTACCTCGAGGAGATTTCTCCGGGCTTCATCTCACGTCGCCGCAGCTGAAAACGGTCATGCACAAAAAACGTCACCTCCTGAAATAGCAGACGCACACAAAACGTTGCCTCTCGCCAAGGCTTGTATGCCCGAATCGCTCGATGAGGGATCGAAATACGCCCGTCTGGCTCACACTCCTCCCTGTAAATGGCCAGAAAATCTACCTCTCGCGCAGAAATTCGCCTTCGTGTTGCAAGGCAATCTGCGTCGAAATTTGCGCGAAGCGTCTTTTGCAGCACCGGGTTGGTTTGTTTACTTAAAGATAGAAAACCCACAAACCCACTAACAGCAGGCTCGGGATCGTTCACAATCAAGCACTTGGCATCCAGAAGCATCGGTCTATGTGCAAGAGGCAGCGATTTATGTGCAATGGATTGCCGTTTTTTGTGCAAGTGATGTCGCGTTCTATGTGCAGCAAGGTACGGTTTTTGTGCCGGACCCCAATCCACACCCTGCATCGGGTAACGTTTATTGTGTTGACTTGTGTTTGAGGAGTGATAGAGTCGCGGCCAATATCGACGGAGAGAGCACGCGAATGTCGGAGGACATCGGTCGAAGGACGACGACCCAGCAAATGTCGCTGGGGCTGTTTGAGGAAATGTCTGGACAGCCCATCAGCGAGAGCACGCGGGAAATCGGCTTTCAGCGCAATAACGTTTTTGTAGCGATCAACGGGCTCGGCCTGTCGTCGCGGCGTTTCATCGACGCCGCGTATTTCATCGCGGCCCAGGAACCGATTGCGCACGAGACCTACGACGTCGACCTGAACTACTTCAAGTGGCTCATGCGTTACGAGAGCCGCAACGTGCGCCACCTGCAGAGCGTGATCAAGGAGGCGCAGCGCGTGCTGATCGAGGTGACCGACACGCCGCCCGACCGCGCCCCCACCGAAGACGATCAGTGGGTGTCCGAGCAGCTCATGGGCAGCGTCAAGATCGGCAAGGGGCGCATCCAGTTCCGCATTCCCCCGCTGATGCTGCGTCACATCACCGGTCCGGAAAAGCATCACTGGCTGAACCTGTGCATCACGGCGGCGTTTTCGCAGACCTTCGCGCGCGCGATCTACGACTACATTCAGCCCTTCGTGACAGCGGGCCTCACCGACTGGATCGAGCTCGACGTCATGCGGCGCTGGCCCGGCAAGCTCGGTTCGAGCGCGTCGGAGTTCAAGCATTTCCGGCCGAAGTATCTCGATCCGGCGGTCAAACAGATCAACGAGCTTTCCGACCTCGACATCAGCTACGAGACGCGCGCGGACGGCGAAAGCTCGCGCAAGATCAACAAGATCCGCTTCCGGCTGAAGCGCAAGGACACGGTCGCGGCCATGCTCACGCGGCAGCCGAACGCGCACGACCTGCTGCTCACGCTCAAGGAGGAGTTCGGCCTGAGCAACAAGCAGTTCGACGTGATCGCCGAGCACCGCATGAGCTGGAACGACGAGCGCATCCAGCAGGCGATCGAGTACACGCGCTTCCGTCTGAACCAGGGCAAGGTCACCAAGAGCCCGGCCGGCTATCTGATGAAGGCGCTGAGCCACAACTGGCAGGTGTCCGAGGCCGAGCGCAAGATGGTCGCGATCCAGACCGAGATCGCCACCGCGGAAACGGCGAAGGAGGCGGCGAAGGAAGCCGCCAAGGCCGAGGCGGGCGCTGCCGTGAAGCAGAGCATCGCCACGCGCGACGAAGAGGCGCGCACGCGCCGCAACGACGAAGTGCAGCGCGGCCGCGAGCACTTCGAGTCGGCCGACGACAAGACGCGCAAGGAGCTCGTGCGCCTCTACATCGCTTCGCAGGCGGGCAAGCTCATGTTGCGTCGTCTGAAGCTCGAGGCCGGCGCGCTGTCCGACGCCAACATCCTCAATCACTCGGATTTGTCGTGGTATTTCGGTCAGTTCGTGTACGGCAAGCTCAAGCAGAACGCAGCGTAAGCGGGCGGATATCGCGCGCCGCCAGGGCCTGAAATCGCCGATTTCGGGCTGGTTTGCTCATTGTGTGTTCGCCCCGAAACGGGGCGTCGCGCTATCTGCGAATTAGTTGCAAAATCAGTCGCTTAGTTGATTCGTCCCCGGGCGTGTCCACAGAGTTTTCAACAAAATCTGTGGATAAATCAGACGTGAACCGGCGCGCTGATCCGCACAGTCCCGCAAGTCCGAAAATGCGGTTTTATCGACCGTGATTCCATCGGATTCCTGATTAATGTTGACCGTTCAGACGGTCACAGCCACCGGCGCCGCCGCCGTCATGGCGGCGGCGGCCAGCACGCCCAGCATCGTCCCCCGGCACAACGACGACCCGCATCGGCACGCATACTGGCGCTGCGCTTCGTCGGCCTCGCACTGCTCGATCACCAGCGCATAGTCGATGAACAGTTCCTCGCCGGGCGCGATGTCGCGAACGGCTTCGATGAAGACGCGTCCATCGTCTTCGATCGCCTCGCAATTCGCGGCGCATGCGTGATTGAGCCAGCGTGCGCCGTTGCCGCCGCGCCCGCCGTCGATCACGCGTCCATCGGAAAGTCCGAACAAAAACGTGTGCCCCGACTCGTCGCGACGCGCGTTCCAGCGCGTCGCCTCGCGCCACGTCGTCACCTTGCCCTTGTATTCGAAGATGCGCTCGCCGGCACGCAACGCGCGCAGTGCGAAGACGCCTTTGCCATGCACCGGCGATTGCCGGACGGTCATACGTTTCATAGTCGCCGCCGTGGGGAAGATGGAAGTGGCGAGCTGAGTATAAGTCGAGAAAATGACGGCGAATCAAGGATGCGCGATGCGCTGAAAAATAACGGACGCGAGGGGCGGGCGACGCCGAGCGGCCACCGTTCTGGTGCAGCGAGCGAGCGCGAACAAGCCTATGCGTCGGTCTGGAGCGTGAGCAGATTCGCGTCGCGCGCGAGCACCCAACTGCCCGCTGCACGTCGATAGATCGAGAGCACGTTGCCTGCACGGCGCATGGTTGCGCCGCCCGCACGCGGGATCACGCGCACGTCGAGCGCGTTCCAGCAGTACGCGAAACCGCCCTCCACCACCAGCTCGCGGATCTCGCCCGACGACGCCATGCTGTGCGTCACGAGCAACGCCGAGAGCGCATCGGCAAATGCCTCGCGGCCGCGCATGGGCGGCTGACCGGCAACGAGGAACACAACGTCGGCCGCCATCAGCCCGCGCAAGGTGTCGATGTCGCCGGCGGCCGTCGCGGCGTGCCAGCGCGCGATCAGATCGCGAATCTGCGTTTCGTCGTTCATCTCAAGGCTCCTGGGTCCATTGACGGTGCGCGGCCGCGCGGAACGCCACCGGCGTGAGGCCCGTCTGCTTGCGGAAATAGCGGCTGAAATAGGCGCTGTCCTCGAAGCCCATCGCGTGCGCGATCTGCTTCACGCTCAGCGCCGAATAGGCGAGCTCGCGCTGCGCCTCGCGAATCAGATGCTCGTTGACGACGGCCGTGGGCGACTGCGCGAGCGCCTCGCGGCAGACACGCGCGAGCTGGGCAGACGCGACGCCCAGACGCTGCGCGTAGAACGCCACGGGCCGATGCTCGCGTCCATGGGCCGCCACGAGCTCCCGGAAGCGTCGTAGCAGCTCGGCGCGGCGATTGCCACCCGCACCGGCGGGCGCCGCCGCGAGGTCGCTCAGGCGCGCGACATGCACGAATAGCGCGGCCATCAGCGCCATGCCGGACGCGGCGTGCCCGCGCCCGCCGCTGCGGTACTCCTGTTCGAGCAGCGCAAAGAGCGGCGCAAGCATGCCGACGCTCGGATCGGCCCCGCGTACCGGAATGACGGCGGCGCGCGCGCAGATCGCGGCGATACCCGGCGCGGTGACCTCCACGAGCGCTTCGAGTGGCCGCTGCGCCGCCGTGATGACGAGGCCGTCGATCTGCGGGGAGAACGCGAAGGCATGCACGGTTTGCGCGGGCAGCACGACGAGGCAGGGCGGATCGAACGCGTGCCGGACGCCTTCGATGGTGACGTGACCGCCGCCGCCGCGTATGTAGAGCAGTTGCAGCAGCGCGTCGTGCCGATGCGCGGCGATCTGCCAGTCGTTCGGGCGGCTGCGCTCGGGAATCCACTCGAAGTTGAACGCGCCGTATCCGGGCGGCTGTGCCGACTCGCCGTACAGATCGTAGTTAGGGATTCTCCGCATGCGGTCTTGCCTCCTGTGTACAAATTGTCCTGTTCATCGACACGTTTGTCCACTTCGCGCGCAACCCCCGCCTCTATACTTCTTCGCAGATCGACGCAGCCACGGTGAATGCCGTCGCTAGCGTAATCGTCAATTCAATCAGGATTCCAGATGAATAATGAAAGATCGAAAAACCCGAGCTCGGGATGGCTGCAACTCGATGGTCAGGTCTGCGTGATAACCGGCGCGGCGGGCGGTATCGGCGCGGCGATTGCGCAGACGCTCGCGGCTGCCGGCGCGCGACTCGCATTGCTCGATCGCGACTTCGATAAAGCCCAGGCACTCGCCGCACAATTGCAGAATCAAGCTGAAAAACAGGCACAAAACGCGATCATCGCCATCGGTTGCGATATCGGCGATGCGGCAAGCGTGGCAGCCGCCGCCGCGCGCGTGGCAAGCGAATTCGGCACAGCCGACGTGCTGGTGAACAACGCAGGACTGCTGCGTCCGGGCGGAATCGAATCGCTGTCGCTCGACGACTGGAACGCGATGCTGCGCGTGAATCTCACGGGCTACATGCTGTGTTCGCAGGCGTTCGGCAGGCCGATGCTCGCGCGCGGGTCGGGCGCGCTCGTGCACGTGGCGTCGATTGCGGCGCGTTATCCGCAGACGCATAGCGGCGCGTACAGCGCGAGCAAGGCGGCCGTCGCGATGCTGGCGCGTCAGCTTGCGGCGGAATGGGGGCCGCGCGGCGTGCGCAGCAATACCGTCTGCCCCGGCATGATCCGCACGCCGCTGTCCGCAGCGTTTTATACGCACGGCGATATCGAGGCGCGGCGTAGCGCGATGACCGCGAGCCGCCGTATCGGCGAGCCGCAGGATATCGCCAACGTGGTGGCATTTCTCGCAAGCGATCGCGCGGCGTATGTGAACGGCGCTGAACTTGTCGTCGACGGCGGCCTCGACGCGATGCTGATGGATCTCGTGCCGCGTCCAGGCTACGAAGGCGCGGCGGCGCGCTAAAGCATGTGCCTATCGACATGAAGACATGAAGGAGACAAACATGAAGCAGCGAAATAACACGAATACGCCGCCGATTCCCGCGACCTGCGATGTGCTCGTGATCGGCGCGGGCGCGGGCGGACTCTCGACGGCCATCACGGCGCGCAAGGCGGGACTCGACGTGGTCGTGGTCGAAAAAGCCGAAGTTTTCGGCGGCACGACGGCGTTTTCGGGCGGCGTGCTCTGGATTCCGGGCAACCGTCACGGCATGCGTTCCGACGCGCGCGAAGCGCCGGACACACGCGAAGCCGCACGCACGTATCTGCGCGGCGAACTCGGTGCGTTCTACGATGAAGACGCGATCGAAGCGTTCCTCGAACACGGTCCGCGCATGCTCGAATTCTTCGAACGCGAGACGGAAGTGCAATTCGCGCCGACGCTTTATCCCGACTATCATCCGGATGCGCCCGGCGGCGTCGATGTGGGACGCTCGGTGGTCGCCGCGCCATACGACGCGAGTCGCCTCGGCCGCGATCTCGCGCGTCTGCGGCCGCCGCTCCGGAGCATTACCTTTATCGGCATGATGTTCAATTCGTCCAATGCCGATCTCAAGCACTTCTTCAACGCCACGCGTTCGCCGGCGTCGGCGTGGTACGTGGCGAAGCGGCTCGGATCGCATCTGAAGGAACTGGCAATACACGGACGCGGCGTGCAGGTCACGAGCGGCAACGCGCTGGCCGCGCGCCTTGCGAAGTCCGCGCTCGATCTGCGTATTCCGATTCTCGCGGCCACAGCGGCGCGCGAATTGATCGTCGAAGCGGGGCGCGTGACGGGCGCGGTGGTCGAACGCACGGGCCAGGGCGAGGGCGGCCAGCGCATCGCGGCGCGCCGCGCCGTGGTGCTCGCGGGCGGCGGTTTCTCGCACGACGCCGTGCGCACCGCGCAAACCTACGCGCATCTGCAACGCGGCGGCACGCACGCCTCGCCGGTTCCTGAGGACAACACCGGCGACGGCGCGCGGTTGGCCGAGCGTGCAGGCGCGCGCGTGACGCCGCGTTATCCGCAGCCCGCCGCGTGGATGCCGGTCTCGCGCGTACCGCGCGGCAAGGGCCGCTTCGCGGTGTTCCCGCATTTGCTCGATCGCTACAAGCCGGGCATCATCGGCGTGACGCGTCGCGGCGAGCGCTTCACCAACGAATCGAATTCGTATCACGACGTGGGCGCGGCGATGATCGAGGCGTGCCGCGGCGACGCGCAGACCGCGATGTGGCTGATCTGCGATCACGCGACGATCCGCCAATACGGCCTCGGCTACGCGAAGCCCGCGCCGGTGCCGCTCGGCCCGATGCTGCGCAACGGCTATCTCGCGAAAGGGCGCTCGCTCGCCGAACTCGCGCAGCGCGCAGGCATCGACGCGCACGGGCTCGAAGCGACCGTGCGCCGCTACAACGAGCATGCGGTGCGCGGCGAAGATCCCGCGTTCGGGCGCGGCACGACGTCGTTCAACCGCTATCTGGCCGACCCCGTGCAGCGCCCGAACCCGTGCGTCGCGCCGATCGGCGACGGTCCGTATTACGCGCTGAAGGTCGTGATGGGCGACCTCGGCACCTTCGACGGTTTGCGCACGAGCGTGGAGGGCGCCGTACTCGCCGACGACGGCCGCGCCATCGCCGGCCTCTACGCGGTGGGCAACGACCGCGCGAGCATCATGGGCGGCAACTATCCGGGCGCGGGCATCACGCTCGGCCCGATCATGACCTTCGGCTACCTCACGGGCCGCCATCTCGCCGGACTCGACAACGCCGTCGATTCCTCCGCAGACGCTGCGCGCGCGACGCGCGTAGCGGCATGACTTTTCATCAGGCGGAGAGCCGCATGAGCAAGCCTTTTATCGATCACCGCACCTACACGATCCGTGCGCGCGGCATGGCCGAATTCATCGACGTATTCGACCGCCTCGCCATGCCGATCCAGCTGAAGTATCTGGGCGCGCCGGCCGGTTTCTATATGAGCGACATTGGCGCGCTGAATCAGGTCGTGCATCTCTGGGCGTACGAAAGCATCGCCGATTACGACGCGCGCCGTACCGCACGCGATGTCGATCCGCATTGGCCCGCGTATTTGCAGGCGTCCGCGCATTTGATCGTGGCACAGGAAAGCCGCATCATCCGGCGCGTGGAATTCAAAAGTCTTGCGCGTTTTGCGGACTGACTCGCGTAACGACCTGCTTAACAAAGCCGCATTGCTGCTGCATTCGAAAAGGATTGATGCGCGGTGCCGCGTTTATCGCAAGCGTTTCGCGCATTAAGATTGGCACGCGTCGTTCAGGCGATGAACGATGCTGGTCTCCAAACCGACTTGACCTCCGTTTGCGCAAAACGGAGGTCTTTTTTTATCGAATTTATTTCGCGAAACGCAATAGCGCATTGTGCTTTCCGGCGGTAAGGATTTTGCCTGTTTTGGTAATGCTTCATTGCATTGATGCAACGTTAACAAATGTGATTCAGCTCTTATAATCCGCGAGCATTCGATTCAGCGCACTCCTTATTCAAGGCATGCGCGGACCCACAATCGAATAACGAAAAGAGAGAAGAAATGCGAAAACGAAAGCTGCCGGTAGCGGTTCTCTTCGCAGGACTGCTCGCGGGCTCGACGGCGGCGCACGCCGATCAATGGGGCATTCAGTTCGCGGGCGGCGTTGCGGATCATGACGTGAAGAAAGCGGATCTTGGCATCGTGTGGGATCCGGGCTGGCAATGGTGGGCGATAGGCGGCTATCACTTCACCGTGGTAGGTGAAGGACACGTGGCGTACTGGGACACGCGGGAGAATCCGGCGTCGCATGCGAACATCTGGGAGTTCGGTTTTACGCCGGTTCTCCGCTTCGTGAAGAACTCAGGCTTCATTCGCCCGTTCATCGAAGCGGGCGTGGGCGTGCGTCTGCTGTCGCACGTCGACGAAACGCCGGACCGCAGCTTTTCGTCGTCGTTTCAATTCGCGGATATGGTGGGCGTGGGCGCAATCTTCGGCGAGCACCAGAACTATCAGGCGGGCTTTCGCTTCCAGCATCTGTCGAATGCGGGACTCAAGCATCCGAACCCCGGCATCAACTTCAGCCAGGTCTACGTACAGTACAACTTCTGACCGGGCAGGTCCGGTTCGATATCTCGCAGGCGCTTCGCCGCACGGTCGCTCGACCCGTTGCGCGACGCGCCTTTTTCATTGGAATTTCGCTACTCGCATCACCGCCGCGCGGGCGCATTGCAAACATTGCATGCGCCGTGTTGTTGCGACGTTCGACATCAATCTATTGCGTCATTTGAATCGTAAGCAAAATGTGGGGTGCGCCGCTTACAGAAATGCCATGAAATGCCGATGAAGAAAGGCTTTCGGAATGACCGGTTCATCTCATAAAAACCCGAACTGTTAATTAATGCTTTCAGATGGCTTGTTAATTAACGGAATCGCAACGGTGTATATTCACCAAAAATGCGAACGCGCTACCGTTTGCCTCTATGATTAGTCGCGACGTTTTACCGCAGCTCAGCCATGAGGACAAAATGGATCTAGCCCAAATCCGCCGCGAAGCCTTCGCGATGCCTGTGCACAATCCCGCGTATCCGCGCCCGCCGTTCCGCTTCGTCAATCGCGAATACTTCATCATTTCCTACGAGACCGATCCCGACGCGCTGCGCGCGATCGTGCCGGAACCGCTCACGCCGGAAAACAATCTCGTCCATTACGAGTTCATCCGCATGCCGGACTCGTCGGGTTTCGGCGATTACACCGAAAGTGGCCAGGTCGTGTCGGTGCGCGACCCGCAAGGCCGCCTCGGCAACTACACGCACTCGATGTATCTCGACGACGAAGGCCCGATTGCGGGCGGTCGCGAAATCTGGGGTTTCCCGAAGAAGCTCGCGCGCCCGGTGCTCGCCGTGGACGGCAACGACACGCTGCTCGGCACGCTCGACTACGGCACGCAGCGCATCGCCACGGGCACGATGGGCTACAAGCATCACGTGCTGAACAACGAAGACGAGCGCCGCAAGCTCGCCGACACGCCCAACTATCTGCTCAAGGTGATTCCGCACGTGGACGGCAGCGCGCGCATCTGCGAACTGGTGCGTTTCTATCTGCGCGACGTGACGGTGCATGGCGCGTGGAGCGGTCCGGCCGCGATCGAACTGCATCCGCATGCGCTCGCGCCGGTCGCCGACCTGCCGGTGCGCCGCGTGGTGGGCGCGCGTCACGTGATCGCCGACCTCACGCTCGATATCGGCGAAGTGGCGTACGACTATCTCGCCGAACCGGCCGGCCATGCGAATGCCGCCGCGTCCACGCGCCAGACCGGTCTGGACGAACGCGAAGCCGAACTGGCCTGATGCACTGTGCATTTCTAACATTTGTCTAAACCAATAAGGATTACTTATGTCGTTGCAGAACAAGGTTGCAGTCATCACGGGGGCCGCGAGCGGCATCGGCGAACATTGCGCGCGGACGTTTGCCAGCCAGGGCGCGGCGGTCGTGATCGCCGACCTGAACCTCGCGGCGGCGGGCAAGGTGGCCGACAGCATCGTGTCGGCCGGCGGCAAGGCGCTCGCCGTGGCGATGGACGTGACCAATGAAGAAGCCGTGAATGCGGGCATCGAAGAAGCGGTGAAGGTGTTCGGCGGCATCGACGTGCTGGTGTCGAACGCGGGCATCCAGATCATCAGCCCGGTCGAGGACTTTCCGTTCGCCGACTGGAAGAAGATGCTCGCGATCCATCTGGACGGAGCGTTTCTCACCACGAAGGCCGTGCTCAAGCACATGTACGGCAGCGGCAAGGGCGGCTCGATCGTCTATATGGGTTCGGTGCATTCGCACGAGGCGTCGAAGCTGAAGTCGGCCTACGTGACCGCGAAGCACGGCCTGCTCGGCCTCGCGCGCGTGGTGGCGAAGGAAGGCGGCCCGCGCGGCGTGCGCGCGAACGTGGTGTGCCCGGGCTTCGTGCGCACGCCGCTCGTCGACAAGCAGATTCCCGAGCAGGCGAAGGCGCTCGGCATTTCGGAAGCCGACGTGGTCAGGAACGTCATGCTCAAAGACACCGTCGACGGCGAATTCACCACGCTCGACGACGTGGCGAACACGGTGGCGTTCCTCGCCGGATTCGGGTCGGCGGCGTTGACGGGGCAGTCGGTGCTCGTCACGCACGGCTGGTCGATGCACTAAATCACGCGAGGAGAACGTATGCGCAGCAGCACGAAAATAGACGCAACCGCACGCAAGGAGCGCAAGCCGGTCGAGCTGCCGCGCTACGACGAAATCGCCCTTGTTTTGCAGGGCGGCGGCGCGCTCGGCTCGTATCAGGCCGGAGTGTTCGAAGGGCTCGCCCAGTCGGGCGTGGAACCGCATCGCATCGCGGGCGTGTCGATCGGCGCGCTCAACACGGCGATCATCGCGGGTAACGAACCGGGCAAGCGTGTCGCAGCGCTGCGCGGATTCTGGGAGTCGATCTGCCATCCGCTCGACTGGTTCGGCAACCTCGGCGCACTGGCGCTGCCGCTGTTCGGTCATCAGGCGCTGTCGCGCCGCTGGGCCAGCATGTGGGCCGCGAGCCGCGCGCTTACCGAAGGCCAGCCGGGCTTCTTCGCGCCGCGCCTGCCGCTGCCGGTGGCGGGCTGGCACAAGGCGCCGCCCACGGCCGTGAGCTATTACGACACGGCCGCGCTCAAGGCCACGCTGCAACGTTTCGCCGATTTCGACCGCATCAACGACGGCCCGATCCGCGTGTCGGTCGGCGCGGTGAATGTGCGCAGCGGCAATCTGATCTATTTCGACAACGCGAAGATGCGTCTCGAACCCGAGCACTTCATGGCCTCGGGCGCGCTGCCGCCGGGCTTTCCGGCCGTGGAGATCGACGGCGAGTTCTACTGGGACGGCGGACTCGTCTCGAACACGCCGCTCACCGAAGTGCTGCGCGACGCCGATCACAAGGACACGCTGGTGTTTCAGGTCGATCTATGGAGCGCGAACGGCAGCGTGCCCGCCGACTTTCTCGACGTGGCCGAACGCGCGAAGGACATCCAGTATTCGAGCCGCACGCGCGCGATCACGAACATGCTCGCCGATCGCCAGAAGCACGCGCGTTTCATCAAGGAACTGCTCGAGCATGTGCCGCCCGAAACGCGCCGCGGCGACCCGCTGTTCCGTCTCGCCGAGCGTGTGGCCGACGGTTCGTCGATCAACGTGGTGCATCTGATCTACAAGAACAAACCGTATGAAGGCCACTACAAGGATTACGAATTCAGCGTCGATACGATGGAAGAGCACTGGGCGAGCGGACTCGAAGATATCCGCGCGTCGTTTGCGCATCCAGACTGGTTCGCGGTGCCTAGCCGCGAACAGGGTTTTGTCACGCACGATATCCATCGCCGCGCTGGCGAAGTGCCGGAGTCGGACCGCGACGAACTGACGACCGGCGCGAGCGGCCAGACCGAAACGCCGCGCGTGACGGCTTGATCGTTCGAGGCAGGCAGCGGGCGCGCGAACTGTCGCGGGAACCGCTGCCTGCCTCACGCGGCGAGCGAAGTCTCGCGCGCCGCGTGCCAACCCTGCTGCATGTCGTAGCCCGACGGCTGCTGATAAACGCGCAAGCCGAACTCGGGCAGCACGGCAATCAGGTGATCGAACAGGTCGGCCTGAATCGCCTCGTAATCGCTCCACTTCGTGGTGTTGGTGAAGCAATAGAGTTCGAGCGGAATGCCGTCGGCGCCGCTCGCCAGTTGCCGCGCCATGCAGGTCATCTCGTGATGAATCTGCGGATGGCGTTCGAGATACGCCTGCACGTAGGCGCGGAACGTGCCGAGATTGGTGAGCTGCCGACGGTTCGCCGCGCAGTCGGCCGCGCTGCCGAGCGCACCATTGAACTGCGTCAGTGCGTGGCGCTTGTCGTTCAGATAATCGGTGAGCAGCGTGAGGCGTTCGAGCCGCGCGATTTCGCCGGCGTCGAGAAAACGCACGCTCGTTGCGTCGAGCATGAGCGCGCGCTTGATCCGCCGCCCGCCCGATTCCGTCATGCCGCGCCAGTTCTGGTAGCTCTCGGTGATGAGCTTCCACGTCGGAATCGTGATGATGGTGTTGTCGAAATTCACCACTTTCACGGTGTTCAGCGTGATGTCGACGACGGTGCCGTCCGCGCCCGAGCTTGGCATCGTGATCCAGTCGCCAATGCGCAGCATGTCGTTCGACGAAAGCTGCACGCCCGCCACGAGCCCGAGCAGCGTGTCCTTGAAGATCAACATGAGCACCGCCGACATCGCACCGATGCCCGAGAGCAGCAGGCCGATCTGCTTGCCGGTGGCGTCGCCGATCACGACCAGCGCCGCGGTGATGAACATCACGAGCTTGACGAGTTGCATCGCGCCCTTGAGCGAGAGGCGCGGCTGATCCTGGCGCGCGGTGCGATGACTGTGTTCGAGCGCGGAGAGCGTGGCGCTGATCGTCATCGTGACGAGGAAGACGATCAGCGCGAAGACGATCTTGTCGGCGAGTTGCAGCGCGTTGTCGGGCAGACCCGGCACCAAGCCGAGACCGAGCTTGATGACGACGAAGGGCGCGACGCGGCTGAGCCAGGTGAACGCGCCGAATTCGAACAGGGCGTCGTCGATGCGGGTGGTGGAGCGCCGCGCCAGACGCGCGACCACGCGGAACAGCAGGAAGTGAGCGATGGCGGCCACGGCGAAGGCGGCGGCCAGCAAGACGAGCGCGCCGACCAGCGGCGCAAACCAGATTTCATGCACGGTCATGGGGTAATGCGGGTTCCTTTTTCAAGCGTTGAAACAAGCGTTCAAACACGCGCCGCGCGCGGCGCCTGCCCTGCGGGCAGACCCGTAGGGTACTTGAAAGGGACATCGCGTGCGAGTCGGGGCTCCGCGCGCCGCGTGCGCCTCGCTCACAGGCGCAGGCGCACGGCAGGCCGCATCGATCAGATAAACGGCGGCTCGCTCTGCCAGTCGAAGAAGTCCGGCATGTCAGTGGAAACGCGATTGGGGAACGCCGCCGCGCGCTTGTCGAGGAACGCGCTCACGCCTTCGGCCGCATCCGCCGAGCGCCCGCGCGACTGGATCGCGCGGCTGTCGAGGCGGTGCGCTTCCATCGGATGCTGCGCGCCCGCCATGCGCCAGATCATCTGCCGCGCAATGGCGGCGGACACCGGCGCGACGTTGTCGGCGATCTCGCGGGCGAGCGCGTAGGCCGCGGGCAGCAGGTCCTCCGCGGCGTGAACGGAGCGCACGAGCCCGCGCGCCAGCGCTTCCTGCGCGCTGAACACGCGTCCTGTGAAACACCATTCGAGCGCCGACGAGATGCCCACCACGCGCGACAGAAACCACGACGAAGCCGCTTCGGGCGTGATGCCGCGCCGCCCGAACACGAAGCCGAATTTCGCGTCGGCGGACGCGAGGCGGATGTCCATCGGCAACTGCATGGTCACGCCGATGCCGACCGCCGCGCCGTTGATCGCGCCGATCACCGGCTTGAGGCTGCGGAAGATGCGCAGCGCGACGCGGCCGCCGCCGTCGCGATGCACGGCGTCCACGCTCGTGCCGAGGCGTTTCGCGTAGTCGAAAGTTTCGCCGCCCGAGGACAGGTCCGCGCCCGCGCAGAACGCGCGTCCCGACCCGGTGACGATCACGCAGCGCACGGCGTCGTCGGCGTCGGTGGCGTCGAAGGCGGCGATCAGCTCCTGCATCATCGTCGCGGTGAATGCGTTGAGTTTTTCCGGCCGATGCAGCGTGATCGTGGCGATGCCGTCCTCGACCGCGTAGCGCAGCGTTTCGAATTGCGGCAATTGCGATGCGTTCATGACGGTTCCTCCACGCGATGCGGCGTGGCCGCGACGAAGCGCGGCGCGCGTTGCTCGACGTTCGCGAGCACGGCTTCACGCTGATTCGCGCCGCCGATCAGCGCATCCTGCTCGACCGATTCGGCGATCAGCGTGGCCGCCGCGTCGCCGCGCGAGGCCACGTGCAACAGACGCTTCGCGGCGCGAATCGCGTCGGGGCTTTTCTGCGCGATTTCGCGCGCCGTTTGCAAAGCGAGCGCAAGCGGATCGTCGCTCACGCGCGTGGCGAGACCGATCTCGACTGCCTCCGGTCCTGCCACCACACGCGCCGTATAGATCAGCTCGCGCAGACGGTCGTCGCGCACGAGGTCGCGCGTGAGCACCATGCCGCCCATATCGGGCACGAGGCCCCACTTCATTTCCATCACGGAGAGCCGCGCGTCGGGCGTCACGTAGCGCATGTCCGCGCCCAGCGCGAGTTGCAGCCCGCCGCCGAACGCCACGCCATGCACGGCCGCGATCACCGGCACCGGCAGCTCGCGCCAGAGCGTGCAGATGTACTGGAAGTCGTTGCTCAGCCCGCGCGTGCGCACGGCGATGGGCGTCGTGCGCGTGGTCTGCGCGAGCGCGGCCATGCTTTGCATGTCGAGGCCCGCGCAAAACGCCTTGCCGTTGCCCGAGAGCACGACGGCGCGCAGATCGGCTTCGCTCGCGAGCCGCTCGCCCGCGGCGATGAGCGCCGCGAACAGGCCGGGGTTCAGCGCGTTCATCTTTTCCGCGCGATTGAGCCGCACGTCGGCGACGCCGTCCGCGATGGCGATCTGCACGAGTCCTTCGCCGCTCTCTGCGCCTGCTGCGTCTACTTTACTGCCTGGATTCATTGCCCTTGCTCCTTGAGTGAAGATTCGCGCGTCACCACGTATCGACGAAACGCCGCTTCGCGTCGTGCGCCGCCGCCGTCGAACCGTTCGCGGGCGGCGGGCTCGCGTTGAGTCCGCGCATGAGCCAGCGGCGCGTGTCGGCGGGATCGATCACGCCGTCGATTTCGAGGAAACTCGCCATGTTGATGGCCTTGCCGTTGCGATACGCGTCGGCGACCATGCGTTCGAACAGCGCTTGCCGTTCGGCGGGATCGTCGATGGCCGCGAGTTCCTTGGCGTAGCCGAGCCGCACCGCGCCTTCGAGCCCCATCGCGCCGAACTCGCCGCTCGGCCACGCGATGGTGAACAGCGGCGCGTGGAAGCTGCCCGCCGCCATCGCCTGCGCGCCCAGCCCGTAGCCCTTGCGCAGCACGACGGTGAAAAACGGCACACGCAGGCTCGCGCCCGCGACGAACATGCGCGAGACGTGGCGCACCGTGGCCTGCTTTTCCGAATCGGGGCCGACCATGAAACCGGGCGTGTCGCACAGCGAGACCAGCGGGATGCCGAAGGTGTCGCACAACTGCATGAAGCGCGCGGCCTTGTCGCCCGCCTGCGCGTCGATCGCGCCGCCCAGATGCATCGGATTGTTGGCGAGCAATCCGAACGGCTTGCCTTCGATGCGCACGAACGCGGTGATGAGGCCCGGCGCAAAGTCGCGACGCAGTTCGAGCACGGAGCCGGTGTCGGCGAGCGTGTCGATCACGCGGCGGATGTCGTAGACGCGCAGCCGGTTCTCCGGAATCGCCTCGCGCAGCAGCCGCTGATCGGCGCAATCGCCATCGCCTTCCTGTGCGAATGACGCAAACGGCCCCTGAAAATACGAGAGATACTGCTTCGCGACGCGCACGGCGGCTGCTTCGTCGTCGACCAGAATATCGATCACGCCGTTGGGTGACTGCACGCTGGTCGGGCCCACTTCCTCGGGCGAGAACTTGCCGAGGCCGCCGCCTTCGATCATCGCCGGTCCGGCCATGCCGATGCTCGCGTTGCGCGTGGCGATGATCACGTCGCAGCAGCCGAGCAGCGCCGCATTGCCCGCGAAGCAGCGTCCCGACACCACGCCGACGAGCGGCACCTGGCCCGAGAGCCGCGCCATGCTCGCGAAGGTGCGGCAGTCGAGGCCCGCGACGCCCACATGGTCGGTGTCGCCGGGTCGCCCGCCGCCGCCTTCCGCGAACAGCACGAGCGGCAGCCGCCATTGCTCCGCGAGTTGCAGCATGCGGTCGGTTTTCTTGTGGCTCATCATGCCCTGCGTGCCCGCGAACACCGTGTAGTCATAGGCGATCGCCATGCAGCGCGCGGCCTGTGCGCCGAAGCGCGCCGCGTTCACGGTGCCGATGCCGGCGATCAGGCCGTCGGCGGGACTCTGCGCGATGAGCTCGTCGAGCGGACGGCGGCCGCGTTGCGCCGCGAGCGCAAGCGCGCCGTATTCGACGAAGCTGTCGGCGTCGAGCAGATCGTCGAGATTTTCGCGCGCGGTGCGCTGGCCGGTCTTGCGCCGCTTCGCGACCGCGTGCGGACGGCGTTCGTCGCGCGTGAGCGCATGGCGTTCGAGCACTTCGGCGAGGTCGGCGCGAATGTGCGCGAGGTCGCGGCTCGCTTCGGTCTCGATGCCGGCCGCGGCCACCTCGGCGGGTTCGATGAACAGCAGCGGCGCGCCTTCGAACACGCTGCCGCCCGGTTCGAGCGCCAGCGCGCGCACGATGCCGCTTTGCGTGGCCTGCACGACGAACTCCATCTTCATCGCTTCGAGCACGGCGACTTGCTGGCCGACGGCGACAGCGTCGCCGGGCTGCACGTCGAGGCTCACCAGCACGCCCTGGCTCGGTGCGACGAGCGGCACGCAGCCTGGCGGCGCGCTATCTGCGCTTTGTGCATCGGTGTGAGATGGCGAATGGGCGCCGCCCGGCTGATCGGCGCGGAAATGCAGCTGCGGATGCGCCTGCCCGCCCGACGCGATCAGTTCGCCGATATGACGTTCGATGAAGCGCGTATCGATGTCGTAGCCCGGCAGTTCGGGGCGCTGCAACACCGTCTGCAGAAACGGCAGCGTGTTCGCCACGCCTTCGAGCCGGAATTCGCCCAGGCCGCGATACGCGCGGCGCAGCGCGCCCGCGAAGTCGTCGGCGTGCGCGATCACTTTCGCGAGCAGCGAGTCGTAGCTCGGGCTCGTCGTGTAGCCCGCATAGCCGTAGCCGTCCACGCGCAGGCCCGCGCCGCTCGGCGGCTCGTAGGCGCTCAGCGTGCCGCCCGCCGCGCGCGCGCTGCCGTCGGCCTGCATCGTTTCCAGATTGACGCGCGCCTGCACCGCGAAGCCGCGCACCGGCGGCGGATCTTGCAGCCGGAGGTCGGCGAGCGTCGCGCCTTCGGCTAGGCGCAACTGCGTGCGGACGAGATCGATGCCGGTGACGGCTTCCGTCACGCAATGCTCGACCTGCACGCGCGGATTCGCCTCCATGAACACGAAGTCGCCGCGCGCGGTATCGACGAGAAATTCGAACGTGCCGATGCCGCGATACTGCACGGCGCGCGCGAGCGTGAGCGCCGCGTCGATGATCCTGCGCCGCAGCGCGCCGTCCAGATGCGGCGCGGGCGCGATCTCGATCACTTTCTGATGGCGCCGTTGCAGACTGCAATCGCGTTCCCAGAGATGACTCGCGTGCGTGCCGTCGCCGACGATCTGCACTTCGACATGACGCGCATGCTCGATCAACCGTTCGACGTACAGCGCGCCGTTGCCGAAGGCCGCGCGCGCTTCCGATTCGCAGCGCGCCCAGGCGTCGGCGAGACTGGCCGCGTCGCGCACGGCGCGCATGCCGCGTCCGCCGCCGCCCGCGAGGGCCTTCACCATGATCGCGCCGTGTTCGGCGAGCAGGGCGCGCGCTTCGTCGAGCGTGGCCGCGCGATTGCTGCCCGCCGCGAGCGGCACGCCGCAGCGCGTCGCGAGTTCGCGCGCGCGGGCTTTGTCGCCGAAAGTGTCCAGCACGAGCGGCGACGGCCCGACGAAGCGCAAACCGGTCGCCGCGCAGGCGCGTGCGAATTCGGCGCTTTCGCTCAGGAAACCGTAGCCGGGATGCACGGCGTCGCAGCCGTTCGCGCGCGCGGCCTCGACCAGTTGCGCGATGTCGAGATACGCGGCGGCGCCGCGTCCGGCGAGCGGCACGGCGAGGTCGGCACGGCGCACGTGCAGCGACTGCGCGTCGTCTTCGGCATAGACCGCGACGCTGCGCAGATTCGCTTCGGCGGCGGCGCGCGCGATGCGCACGGCAATCTCGCCGCGATTGGCGATCAACAGTGAGCGCAGCGCAGCGTGGGGAGCAGGGGAGGCGGAGTTCGTCACAGCAGCTTGTCCAGTTCCTGTTTTCTGACCTTGCCGGTCGCGGTCATCGGCAATGCGTCGATCACGCGGATTTCCGGCACCTTGTAGACGGCCATCGAGGCGCGGCACCACGCGGCGAGTTCGTCGCCGCTCGCTTCGCTGCCCGGTTTGAGCACGACGAAGGCAACCGGCTGCTGACCGCGCGCGGCGTCCGCCTTGCCGATCACCGCGCTGCCCGCAATCGCCGGATGCTGGCCGAGCAGCGCTTCGAGTTCGCTCGGAAATACGCTCATGCCGTTCACCTTGAGCATTTCCTTGCGCCGTCCGAGATAGCGGATGAAGCCTTCTTCGGTGATCGTGGCGAGGTCGCCGGTATGCAGCCAGCCGTCGTGCAGCGCGTCGGCGCTGGCCGCCTCGCGCTGCCAGTAGCCTTTGAACAGCGACGGCGAGCGCACGCACAGTTCGCCTTCGCCGCCCGGCGGCAGCAGCGCGCCGCTCGCGAAATCGCAGACCTTGAATTCGGTGCCCGGCACCGGCAGACCGACGAAGGTCGGCTGCGCGCGCAGGTCGCGGTCGTCGTCCTGAAGGCCGAGCGTGAAGGTGTCGCAGGTGTGCGTCTCGGTCATGCCGTACGCGAATTCGTAGAGCGTGCAGCCCGTGAGTTCGCGCCAGCGGCGGCGGTAATCGGGCGTGAGCTTCTTGATGAACGAGATCGCGCCCACGCGTCGCAGCGAGCCGTAATCGAAGTCGCGCACGTTTGGCTGATTGAGCACGTCGGCGACGCTGTCGACGAGCATGCCGCAATGCGTCACGCGATAGTGCTGCACGGCGCGCATCCAGGCGAGCGCGTCCCAGCGCGCGAGCAGCACGAGCGCGGCGCCCGCGAACACCGGAAACAGCAGGCCCGCGTTTTCGCCCGCGATCCAGAACTCGGGCAGGAAGTTGAGGAAGACGGTGTGCTCGTCGGCGTGCAGCGCGACCGGCGTGAAGCTCGCGCAGGTGTAGAGCATGTCGCCGTGCGTGTGGATGCAGCCCTTCGGCAAGCCCGTCGTGCCGCCCGTGTAGTTGAGTGCGGCGATGTCGTCGAGTTGCGGTTCGTCGTCGGGCACCGGGCCGTTGGCCGCGTCGAGCGCGGGCAGAAAGTCGATGGCGCGAGCGCTCGTCAGCTTGGGCGCGAGCACGATATCGGGCAGCGGCACCGCCGATTGCGCGCCGCGCATCTCGCCCACGCCGGTCGCGATCACCTCGCGCAACGCGCACTCGTCGCGCACCTGATCGACCACGGACAGCAGCTGATCGGCGCAGATCACCACGCGCGCGCCGCTGTCCTTGAGCTGATAACCAAGTTCGAGCGCCTTCGAGAGCGGGCTCACGGGCGCATGCACGGCGCCGAGCTTGAGGATGCCGTAGAACGCCACGTGCATCTGCGGACAGTTGGGCATGAAGACGGCGACGCGGTCGCCGCGCTGCACGCCGAGCGACGCAAGCAGCGCCGCGCAACGGTCGCTCAGGCGATTGAGTTCGCCGTAGCTGAGCGTGCGGCCATAGAAGTGCACGGCGGGACGTTGCGGCGCGCGACGCGCCCACTCGCGCAGATAGGCCGTCAAAGGCCGCTGGCCGAGCGGATACTGCGGCTCGCGCGGCGCATCGGCGGGCCAGGCGTGCGCCCACTTTCGATGCAGATCGTCCAGATACTCGCGTTCGTTCATGGAAAGCCTCGCGGAACGCACCTAGGTGCGCCGGTTCGCAATGCGCGTTGAATCGCGGCGTGGAAACGACACAACCCTGAATCGGTGATTCAGCGCGCCGCGCGGGAGAGAGAGGTCGCCGACCGTCCATGATGTGCACGAACGCACTTTTCTGCGCCTGCTGTTTTTCCCGGTTGACTTTGCCGCACGGTCGTGCGATTTATTTCGATACCCCGAACGCGCACCGCGTTCGCGTCGTTCCATCTGCATCACCCATCAACGTGTGAGAGGAAAGGAGACAGCGCATGGAGTCGAAGAACGTTCCGGAAGTGGCCGAACTGCTGCAGGATTCGCCGAAGAATTGGGGCAAGTGGGGCAGCGACGACGAAGTGGGCTCGCTCAACTATCTGACGCAGGCCGAGGTGTTGCGTGGCGTGGCGTCGGTGCGATCGGGCAAGACCTTCACGCTGCAGATCCAGATGGGGCATCCGAAGGGCGATCCGGTCTGGCCGGGGCGTTCGCAGGCGCGCCGCATGAACGTGATGGACAAGGGCCATTACCTGTGCGGGAAAGGCCCGCTGTTTCCGGGGCTCGCCGAATACGCCGACGACATGATGATCATGTATCTGCAAGGCTCGACGCAGTACGACGCGCTCGGCCACGTCTGGTACGACGATCAGCTCTGGAACGGCTACGACGCGAAGTCGACCATCGGCGGGCTGGAAAAAGCGAGCGTGCTGCCGATCGCCGAGCGCGGCGTGGTGGGGCGCGGCGTGCTGATCGACATGGCGCGCCATCGCGGCAAGGCCGTGCTCGATCCGGGCGAAACCTTCACGCACGAAGACCTGCTCGCGGCTGCGAAGGCACAGGGCGTGGAGATCGAAAAGCGCGACATTCTGGTGATCCGCACGGGCTGGATCGGTTCGTTCTACGAGCGCGATCAGGCCGAGTTCTATCAGAACTTCGTCGAGCCGGGGCTCACGTACAGCCGTGAACTCGTCGAGTGGTTCCATCGCATGGAGATCCCGAATCTCGTCACCGACACAATTGCAAACGAAGTCACCGTCGATCCCGTTTCGGGCGTGGCGCTGCCGCTGCACAACGCGCTGATGCGCAATCTGGGCGTGACGCTCACCGAAATCGCGCAACTCGATCCGCTCGCCGCCGATTGCGCCGAAGACGGCCAGTGGAATTTCCTCTACACCGCCGCGCCGCTGAAAGTGGTGAACGGCAGCGGCGCGCCGGTGAATCCGGTGGTGGTGAAGTAGGCGTAGCATCGCCTGCATCGCTTCCGCTGCGGCATCTTTCGTCGATTGATTGAGAACCGGTCCGCCTGCGCGGCGCCGCGATGCCGTCGTGTCGCGTTGAAAAATCGCCCCGCGGCGGCCGTTTTTTTGCTGGAATTGCTGGAGCGCTCATGACGCCCTATGAAAGCAAACCGTGGCTCGCGCATTACGCGGCGGGTCACGCGGCCACCATCGACCCGCAATACGGCGATGCCCTGAGTCTCTTTCGCGCGGCTGTGGCGCGCGCGCCCGAGCGGCCCGCGCTGCTGTATTTCGACGGCGCGCTCACCTACGCCGAACTCGATGCGCAATCGGATGCGCTCGCCTGCGCGTGGCGCGAACGCGGCATCGCGCGCGGCGAGCGCGTGGCGATCTATCTGCAGAACGTGCCGCAATTCGTGATCGCGCTGGTGGCCGCGTGGAAACTCGGCGCGATTGCGGTGCCGGTCAATCCGATGAATCGTGCGCGCGAATTGCGCGTGCTGCTCGCGGATTCGGGCGCGCGTCTGCTCGTGTGTCATGGCACGCTGCACGACGAGGTGGTGCGTCCGCTGCTGGCCGAAGAAGACGCGCGCGTGGCGAACGGCGAGATCGCGGCGAGTGCGCGCGTGCACCCGCAGGTGATGACGACTTCGGCGCTCGATTATCAACAGCGCCACGACGAGCGTCTGTTCGCGGGCATGGACCGCGCGCGCGAAACTCAACCGCGCGACGACGCCGAAGACTTCCGCACCGTCATCGACGCGTATCGCGGCCAGACGCCGCCCGCGATCGACCTCCACAGCGACGACGTCGCCATGCTCGTCTACACCTCGGGCACCACGGGCGTGCCGAAGGGCGCGATGAACACGCACGGCAACGTGGCCTTCAACGCGCAGGTCTATCGCGACTGGGTGGGCTTGCGCGAAGGCGCGCCGCTGCTCGGCGTGGCGCCGCTCTTTCATATCACCGGGCTGGTCGGCCATGTGGGCGCGGCCTTCATCTGCGCCGCGCCGCTCGTGCTGGCGTTCCGCTTCGAACCGGGTGTGCTGCTCGACGCCATCGCCGAACACAAGCCGGAGTTCACCATCGGCGCGATTACGGTGTTTATCGCGCTGATGAATCATCCGCGCGCGACGCGCGAGCATTTGGCCTCGCTGCGCCGCATCTATTCGGGCGGCGCGCCGATTCCGCCGAGCGTGATCGAAGCGTTCCGTTCGCGCTTCGGCCACTACATTCACAACGGCTACGGGCTGACCGAAACGAATTCCCCCACGCACGTCGTGCCGGTCGGCAGCGAAGCGCCCGTCGATGCCGCGTCGGGCACGCTGGCCATCGGCGTGCCGGCGTTCAACGTGGAGTCGTATATCGGCGACGATGCGGGTCAGCCGCTGCCGGCGGGCGAAGTGGGCGAGATCATTTCGCGCGGGCCGATGATCGTGCCCGGCTACTGGAACAAGCCGCAGGAAAGCGCGAAGGCGATCGTCGACGGTTACTTCCGCACCGGCGACGTGGGCTTCATGGATGCGCAGGGCTGGTTCTATCTCGTGGATCGCAAGAAGGACATGATCAACGCGGGCGGTTACAAGGTCTGGCCGCGCGAAGTGGAGGACGTGCTGTACACGCATCCGGCCGTGCGCGAGGCGGCCGTGGTCGGCGTGCCGGACAGTTATCGCGGCGAGACCGTGAAGGCCGTGGTGAGTCTCAAGCCGGGCGCGAACGTGACGCCCGACGAGCTGGCCGCATACTGCAAGGAACGTATGGCGGCGTATAAATATCCGCGCATCGTGACGATTATCGACGAGTTGCCGAAGACCGTGACGGGCAAGATTCTGCGCCGCGAATTGCGGGGTTGAAACCGCGTTGAGACCTCGCCAATAGGTCTGGGCTATGACCGGTAGAGTTAATCGATAGTGGCCGATTTCGCTGATCCCACGTGTAATGCGTCAATCGTGCAATTCGAATGATGCATTGGAGGAGATCGAAAGTGAAAATCGTGGTGCCGGTCAAACGCGTGGTCGATTACAACGTGAAGGTTCGTGTGAAGTCGGACGGCACGGGCGTGGATATCGCGAACGTCAAGATGTCGATGAATCCGTTCGATGAAATCGCGGTCGAGGAAGCGGTGCGCTTGAAAGAAGCGGGCATCGCAACGGAAGTGATTGCGGTTTCGGCGGGCGTTTCGCAGGCGCAGGAAACGCTGCGCACGGCACTGGCGATTGGCGCGGATCGCGCGGTGCTGATCGAATCGAATGAGGAATTGCAACCGTTGGCTGTTGCGAAGCTTTTGAAAGCGCTCGTCGATAAAGAGCAGCCTTCGCTGGTGATTCTCGGCAAACAAGCCATCGACGACGATTCGAATCAGACCGGTCAGATGCTTGCCGCTTTGGCGAATCTGCCGCAAGCGACGTTTGCTTCGAAAATCACGGTTGCGGATGGCAAGGCGACGGTGGCGCGTGAAGTCGATGGCGGCGCGGAAACCTTGGCGTTGACATTGCCCGCTGTCGTGACGACGGATTTGCGTTTGAACGAGCCGCGCTACGTCACGCTTCCCAACATCATGAAGGCGAAGAAGAAGCCGCTCGAAACGATCACGCCGGAAGATCTCGGCGTGGATGTCGCTCCGCGTTTGAAGACGCTGAAAGTTTCGGAACCGCCCAAGCGCAGCGCAGGCGTGAAAGTGCCTGACGTGAAAACGCTGGTCGAAAAGCTGAAGACCGAAGCCAAGGTGCTGTGAGGAGCGAATCGAAAATGACGAACCTGGTAATTGCAGAACACGACAATCAGTCGATTAAAGCCGCAACATTGAACACGATTGCAGCGGCGCAGAAAATTGGCGGCGATGTGCATGTGCTGATTGCTGGCCACAACGCGAAAGCGGCTGCGGATGCAGCGGCGAAAATCGTCGGCGTTTCTAAGGTGCTGCTCGCCGATGCGCCGCAACTCGAACACAGTCTCGCGGAAAACGTCGAGGCGACGGTGCTTTCCTTAGCGAAGAACTACTCGCATATTCTCGCGCCTGCTACGGCAAGCGGTAAAAACGTTACGCCGCGTATTGCCGCCAAGCTCGACGTTGCGCAGATCAGCGATATCACTGCGGTTGAAAACGCCGATACGTTTGAGCGTCCGATTTACGCTGGCAATGCGATTGCGACCGTGCAATCGGCTGATCCGGTGAAAGTCATCACCGTTCGCACCACCGCATTCGATGCCGTCGCTGCGGAAGGCGGCAACGCATCGGTAGAAAAAATCGAAGCGGCAGCGGATAACGGCAAAGCGCAATTCGTCAATCGCGAAGTCACGAAACTCGATCGCCCCGAACTCACCAGCGCAAAGATTATCGTGTCAGGCGGACGCGGTCTGGGCAGCGGCGAAAACTACACGAAGGTACTGGAACCGCTCGCCGACAAACTCAACGCGGCACTCGGCGCGTCACGCGCAGCCGTCGACGCAGGCTACGTGCCGAACGATTATCAGGTCGGTCAAACCGGCAAGATCGTCGCGCCGCAGCTTTACGTCGCCATCGGTATTTCAGGCGCGATTCAACATCTCGCGGGCATGAAAGATTCGAAGGTGATCGTCGCGATCAACAAGGACGAGGAAGCGCCGATTTTCACCGTAGCCGACTACGGTCTCGTCGGCGATCTGTTCACGGCCGTGCCGGAGCTTGCCGATGCACTTTGAGCCCAACACCGCGACGCCCGTCCGCGACGACGCCGCCAAAGCCGCGTTCTCGCCGCAATCGTTCCTGTTCGTGCCGGGCAGCCGCCCCGAGCGTTTCGAACGCGCGCTCGAGAGCGGCGCGGACGCGGTCATCATCGACCTCGAAGATGCAGTCGAGCCCGCCGCGAAGGACGCGGCGCGCGAGAACATCGCGAACTGGGTCTCGCGCCGCCATCCCGTGCTGGTGCGCATCAATGGCCGCGCCACGCCGTGGTTCGAGGCCGATGCGAAACTTGGCGCGCTCGACGGCGTCGCGGGCATCGTGCTGCCGAAAGCCGAACACGGCACCGACGTAAGCGCGACTGTCGCGCTCGCGCGTCGCCGCGTGCCGGTGTTTCCGCTGATCGAAAGCGCGCTCGGCATGTGGAACGCGATGGACGTCGCGCGCGCGCCGTTCGTGAAGCGCTTGATGTTCGGCACGCTCGACTTCATCGCCGAAATGGGCATGCCCGACGACGGCGAGCCGCTCAATCACTATCGCTCGCAACTGGCGCTGATCTCGCGCGTGGCGGGCATCGACGCGCCGGTCGATGGCGTGACGCCCGACATTCAGGATCTCGCGCGCATCGAGGCCGACGCGCTCAACGGCAAGCGGCTCGGCTTCGGCGCCAAGCTCTGCATTCATCCGAAGCAGATCGACGCCGTGCACCGCTGCTATCGCCCGAGCGAAGCGGAACTCGCGTGGGCCGCACGCGTGGCGCAAGCTGCGCGCGAGGCGCAGGCGGGCGCGATTACCGTCGACGGCAAGATGGTCGACCGCCCCGTGATCCTGCGCGCGCAGCAACTGCTCGCGCTGGCCGCGGCGGTGGCGCAGCAGGGCGCGTGAAATCAGCGCGCGCGGCGTCGGGCGTCGAGCCCGGCGCTTTCTGCCTGACGCTTTTATCCTGATGCAACCGCCGCGCCCCGCGCAGCTTCGCGACGAGTGGCGCGAACACTTCCATCAACTCGGTCGTGCCGGAGCGCCGCTCGGGCTGACCGAATTCCACGTCGATTTTCCCCGCGTTGTGCACGTCGTAGAGATCGGTGATCAGACGCGCGTGCGCGTCGCTGAGTCCGGCGAGCTTTAGCGCGGGCGTCCATGGCTCGCGCGGCAACTCGCGCGCGGCGATGTCGCGTACGCGCGTCTGCCGCATCTCGCCTGGGCGTTGATCGCGGAACTCGAAGCGCTGGCGGAACTCAGCACGCCGCATTTCAAGGCGCTGTTTCGTGCGACGGTCGGCTTGCCGGTGCATCACTACGTGGTGCGGCGGCGGGTGCGAACGCACGGCGTGCCGCGTGCAGCGTACTCACCCGCCCACGAGACCTTCGGCGACGAGCGCGGCGCGAACGTGCGGCCGGCTTGCGACGCGCTGCTGAAACGCCGTGAGCGCGGGCAGATGCGAAAGATCGACGCCGACGTGCGGCGCCCAGTTCGTCACCGTGAACAGATAGGCGTCGGCGGCCGAGAAGTGATTGCCGAGCAGCCAGGCCTGCGGCGTCAGGATCTCTTCGAGCCACGCATAATATTTGCCGAGCGCGGCTTGCCGTTCCGCGCGAACCTCGGCGGGCGTCGCCGGATTGAACAGCGGCGAATAACTCTTGTGCACATCGGAATTGATGAACGCGAGCCACTCCTGCAAGCGGTAGCGCGCCATCGATTCATGGGCCGGCGCGAGTTCGGCTTCGGGCGCACTGTCCGCGAGAAACTGGAGGATGGCGGGGCCTTCGGTCAGGATCGTCCCGTCGTCGAGTTCGAGTGTGGGCACGTTGCCCTTCGGATTGATGCTGAAGAAGTCGACGCCGCTTTGCGTGCGTTTCGTCGCCAGGTCGACTTTTTCGAGTGCGATGGGAATGCCGCATTCGCGCGCGACGATATGGGCGGCAAGCGAGCACGCACCCGGCGAGTAATAGAGCTTCATATCGGTTCCTGACTGGAGTGAAAACGGTCGCGGATCACACGGTCCGCGCTACGCATGGTAGCGGCACGGCGCGGCGATGTGGCAAGTGCGCCGATATAATCCGGTTACTCCGCAGTTACCGTTTGACGAGGACGATCGACGATGGGTTTGGCGGTCCGCAAGAACAGGGCACCCGCGCCGCCCGCGTGTCAGGTGACCGACGCGCTGGGTTTTTTGCGCGGCGCATGGGCATTGAACGTGATCTGGCAGTTGCGCGATCAGGCGCGCCGGTTTGGCGAATTGCGCCGCGATTTGCCGGGCATTTCGGCGCGCGTGCTCAGCGTGCGTCTGCGCGAACTGGAGACGCGCGGGCTCGTCGCGAAACACAAGCTCGACAGTTCGCCGCCGTCGGCCGAATACGTGCTGACCGATCTCGGGCGCGAATTGCTGCCGGCCATCGACATCTTCGCGGCCGTGGGGCAGAAGGTGCTGGCGGCGTGGCAAGCGTCGCCAGCGGCTATCGCGTAACCCAGGTAAGCCGCCCGGCTCATTCCTCACCGCCGAGCCGTCGCGCCAGCCCGCTCGTGCGCACGACCCACTTCTCCAGTTCCGCGCCGAGAAACACCACGAGCCCCGCGCCCAGCACCTTGAGCCATTCCTGCGGGACGAGCGCCGCCGAGCCGAACAGTTGCTGCATGAAGGGCGCATACGTGAACGCGATCTGCATCAGCACGCACGCGCCAATCGCGAGCAGCGCGTAACGGTTGCCGGTGAGCCCCTGCCAGCTCAGCACGGAGTGGAAGATCGAGCGGCTGTTGATGAGGTAGAGCATCTCGGACATCACCACCGCATTCACGGCGATCGTGCGTGCGCGCTCGATGCCGGTGCCCGCGCTCAACTCCCAGTAAAACAGGCCGAACGCGCCGATCATCATCAGCGCCGAAACCATCGCCACGCGCCACATGAAGAAGCCCGAGAGCAGCGATTCGCCGGGCGCGCGCGGCTTGCGGCGCATGATGCCCGGTTCGGCGCGCTCGAACGCGAGCGCGATGCCGAGCGTGCTCGCCGTCACCATGTTGACCCACAGCACCTGCGCGGGCGTGAGCGGAATGCCCAGACCCGTGAGCGCGCCCGCGAGCACGACGAGCGCTTCGCCGCCGTTGGTCGGCAGCGTGAAGAGGATGAACTTCTTGAGGTTGTCGTAGACGGCGCGGCCTTCGCGCACGGCGCGCGCGATGGTGGCGAAGTTGTCGTCGGCGAGCACCATGTCGGCGGCTTCCTTGGCCGCTTCGGTGCCTTTCGCGCCCATCGCCACGCCCACGTCCGCGCGCTTGAGCGCGGGCGCGTCGTTCACGCCGTCGCCGGTCATCGCCACCACCTGGCCGTCCTGCTGCAAGGCTTCGACCAGACGCAGCTTGTGCTCGGGACTCGCGCGCGCGAACACGTCGATATCGAGCGCCACGCGGCGCAGTTCCGCATCGCCCATCAGCGCGACTTCCGCGCCCGTAACGGCCGGCTTGCCCACGCCG
Source organism: Paraburkholderia sp. SIMBA_027 (assembly GCF_046535315.1). Classification (NCBI taxonomy): domain Bacteria; kingdom Pseudomonadati; phylum Pseudomonadota; class Betaproteobacteria; order Burkholderiales; family Burkholderiaceae; genus Paraburkholderia; species Paraburkholderia sp. SIMBA_027. The sequence continues at coordinate 415,176 of NZ_JAWRWY010000004.1, read as the reverse complement.
ATCGCCAGTTGCGCGCCGATCGCGCGCGCGGTTTCCGCGTGATCGCCGGTGATCATCTTCACGCGGATGCCCGCGCGATGGCAGTCGGCCACGGCCTGGATCGCCTCGTCGCGCGGCGGGTCGATGATGCCCGCGAGCGCGAGCAGCGTGAAGCCCTGCGCGACAGCGTCGAAATCGAGCGTGTTGTGCGCGGGCGCGCCGCGCCGGTACGCGAGCGCGAGCACGCGCAAGCCCTGCGCGCCGAGGTCGGTCTGCATGCGCCGCCAGTAGTCGGGATCGATGCGTTCTTCCACGCCGTGCGCGAGTTGCGTCGAGCACATGTCGAAGAGGCGTTCGGGCGCGCCTTTCACGAAGATCCATGCGTGGCCTTCGGCGTCCGTGTTCCAGCTCGCCATGAAGCGATGCTGCGACTCGAACGGAATGCTGTCGCGGCGCGCCCACGGCGTGCCCGCGCGCGCCTGCGGTTCGTGCGCGATGCCCGCCTTCGCGCCGAGCACCAGCAGCGCGCCTTCGGTGGGATCGCCTTCGACGTGCCACAGGCCCGCTTCGTCGCGACGCATCTGCGCGTCGTTGCAGAGCACGCCCGCGCGCACCGCGAGCGCGAGCTCGGGGCAGCGCGCGGGCCATTGCGCGGCGTCGAACGCGTGTTGATCGATCGTGAAGGCGCCTTCGGGCGCGTAGCCTACGCCGCTCACGTTGATCACGTCGCGCGCGCACACCACGCGCTGCACGGTCATCTCGTTGCGCGTGAGCGTGCCGGTCTTGTCGGAGCAGACGACGTTGACTGCGCCGAGCGCTTCCACGGCGGGCAGGCGACGCACGATGGCGTGGTGCCGCGCCATGCGCTGCACGCCGAGCGCGAGGATGATCGTCATGATCGCGGGCAGGCCTTCCGGAATGCCGGAGGCGACCAGCGCGACGACGATCAGGAACATGTCGCTCGCGCTTTCGCCGCGCCACAGCGTGCCGAGCGCGAAGGTGAGCGCGCCCAGCGCGAGGATCACGACGGCGAGCACGCGGCCGAAGCGGTCGATCTGGCGCAGCAGCGGCGTGGCCATCGTATCGACATCGGCGAGCATGCGGTTGATGTGGCCGATCTCGGTGTCCGCGCCCGTGGCCACGACCACGCCGCGCGCCTGGCCGTACACCACCAGCGTGCCCGAATACGCCATGCCCCAGCGGTCGCCGAGCGGCGCGGCGGCGTCGACGCTCGCGGTCTGTTTATCGACGGGCAGCGACTCGCCGGTGAGCGCCGCTTCGTCCACGCGCAGTTCGCGCACGGCGATCAGCCGCAGGTCGGCGGGCACGCGGTCGCCCGATGCGAGCACGACGATGTCGCCGGGCACGAGCTGCGTGGCGTCGACGGTCACGCGCTCGCCGTGGCGAATCGCGGTGGCGTGCGGCGAGAGCATCGAGCGGATCGCTTCGAGCGCCGATTCGGCCTTGCCTTCCTGAATGAAACCGATGGCCACGTTGACGAGCACCGCCGCGAGCAGCACGCAGGTGTCGAGCCAATGCCGCAGCACGGCCGTGACGAGCGCGCCCGCGAGCATGACGTAGATCAGCACGTTGTGGAATTGCAGCGCGAGGCGCAGCAGCGGGCCGCGGCGTTTGGGCGGCAGCAGACGGTTCTCGCCGTAGCGCGCGCGGCGGCGCGCCACTTCGGCGTCGTCGAGACCTTCGGGCGTGGTGCCGAGATCGGCGAGCGCCTGGTCGGCATCGACGTTGTGCCACGCGCGCGGCGCGGCGGCGGCAGGCGGCTGATCGGGCATCGTGCGGTCCTCCGTCGTGCGGGTTCGCACGATGGCGGTCGATTGCAGGGGCAACGAAGCGCACCGTCGAACGTCTGCGGAAAAAATCAGTACGACGGTACCGGAATTGGCGTGCGCGTGCGCCGGACGTGCGTGCGGCGATGCGGCGCGCGACATGGGTGGATCGCGCGCGTGCGACAAACGTGGCGAACGTGGCAAACGCACGCGCGCAAAAAAACCGCGCCGCCGTCCGCAAGAAGCGGAACGGCGGCGCGGCTGATAATTGAGTCGATATCCGAATTATTTAAAAACGATATCGCGTTCGGATCAATGCATCACTTCGCGACCGGCATCGTGAATTCCGCACCCTTTTCGGTGCTTTCCGGCCAGCGCTGCATGATCGACTTCTGCTTGGTGTAGAAGCGCACGCCTTCCTCGCCATACGCGTGCATGTCGCCGAACAGGCTGCGTTTCCAGCCGCCGAAACCGTGCCACGCCATCGGCACCGGAATCGGCACGTTGATGCCCACCATGCCCACTTCGATCTGGCGGCCGAATTCGCGCGCCACGTTGCCGTCGCGCGTGAAGCAGGCCACGCCGTTGCCGAACTCGTGGTCGTTGATCAGTTGCACGGCTTCGGAGAAGTCCTTCACGCGCACGCAGGCGAGCACCGGGCCGAAAATCTCTTCCTTGTAGATGCGCATGTCAGGCGTGACGTCGTCGAACAGCGTGCCGCCGGTGAAGAAGCCGTTTTCGTGACCCGGCACCGTGAGGCCGCGGCCGTCCACGACGAGCTTCGCGCCTTCCTCGATGCCCGTGGCGATATAGCCTTCGATGCGTTCCAGCGCCTGTTTCGTGACGATCGGGCCCATTTCGGCGTCGGCTTCCATGCCGTTCTTCACCTTGAGCGTGCGCGCGCGCTCGGCCAGACGCGGCACGATCTTGTCGGCGACATCGCCGACCAGCACCGCCACCGAGATCGCCATGCAGCGCTCGCCCGCCGAACCGTAGGCCGCGCCGATCAGCGCGTCGACGGCCTGGTCGAGATCGGCGTCGGGCATCACGACCATGTGATTCTTCGCGCCGCCCAGCGCCTGCACGCGCTTGCCGTGCTTCGCGCCGGTTTCGTAGATGTAGTTCGCGATGGGCGTGCTGCCGACGAAGCTCACGGCCTTCACGTCGCGATGCGCGAGCAGTGCGTCGACCACGATCTTGTCGCCTTGCACGACGTTGAACACGCCGTCGGGCAGGCCGGCTTCGGTCAGCAGACGCGCCATGAACAGCGCGGCCGACGGATCGCGTTCGCTCGGCTTGAGCACGAAGGTGCAGCCCGCCGCGAGCGCGACCGGGAACATCCAGCACGGCACCATGCACGGGAAGTTGAACGGCGTGATGCCCGCGACCACGCCCAGCGGCTGGCGCACGGTCCAGTTGTCCATGCCCGTGGAGACCTGCTCGGTGTAGTCGCCCTTGAGCAGTTGCGGAATGCCGCAGGCGAATTCGATCACGTCGATGCCGCGGGCGACTTCGCCTTGCGCGTCGGCGAACACCTTGCCGTGCTCGGCGGTGATGATCGCCGCGAGTTCGTCCTTGTGGCGGTTCATCAGTTCGAGAAAGCGCAGCATGACGCGCGCGCGGCGGATCGGCGGCGTGTCGCGCCAGGCCGGGAACGCGGCTTTCGCGCTCGCCACGGCGGCGTCGACGTCGGCGACTTCGCCCAGCACCAGACGGCGCGCGGCGGCGCCGGTCGCCGGATTGAAGACGGATTGCGTGCGGTCGCCCGCGCCGCGTTCGCGCTTGCCGCCGATGTAGTTGACTACGTCCGCGGAATCGGTAAAGGGCTGCATGTCATCTCCTCGAAGTTGGGTATCGATTGAGCATCGGTTGATCGTCACTATGACGGCCAGTGTACGGAGGCGGCAGGCGTCTGCACAGCCACGCAGGCTGAATTGATTGTTTTCCAGCGTGAACAATCGCCATGCGCAGCGCTGAAAGATACGCGGGCGCGGTGCTATCATCGGCGCATCTTTGAGGATTCGGGGCAGGAGTCATTTCGTGGATACGCAGAACGTCGAAGCGCTCTGGACCCATTTGCACTGGCTGAACGTGCTGGCGGCGCAGGGCAGTTATACGGCGGCCGCTGCGCGGCTCGGCGTGAGCAAAGCCGCGATGAGCCAGCGGATCGCCGAACTGGAACGCGTGGCGGGCGTCGCGCTGGTGCAGCGCACCACGCGCAGCGTGCGCTTCACGGAAGCGGGGCGGCGGCTCGTGGAGGACACGCGCGCGCAGTTCGAGCGCATCGCCACGAGTTTCGCGAGCGTGCGCGAAATGGCCGACGTCGCGCGCGGCACGGTGCGCGTGACCGCGCCCGTGGCCTTCGCGCGTCAGCAACTGGTGCCGCGGCTTGCGCAGTTCGCGCGGGCGAATCCCGAGGTGCGCGTGCAGCTCGAATTGTCCGACCGGCTTACGTCGATCGCGAGCGAGGGTTTCGATCTCGCGATCCGCCACAGCGCGCAGGTGCCGGAAACGCATGTGGCGTTCAAGCTCTGCGACACGCGTTCGGTGATCGTCGCCACGCGCGCGTATCTGAAGCTGCGCGGCACGCCGCAAACGCCCGCCGATCTTGCGCAGCACGACTGTCTTTACTATCCGCGCACGCTCGGGTCGGGCGCGTGGTCGTTCGAAAAAGCCGGGCGGCGCGCCGAGCAGTCGCGCGTGAACGTGACCGTGAACGGGCCGGTGTCGGCCAATAACAGCGAGGCGCTGCGCGACGCCGCGCTCGAAAATCTGGGCATTGCGCTGCTGCCCGATTTCAGCGCGCAGGCCGCGTTGCAGGCGGGCAAGCTCGTCGTGCTGCTGCCGGCGTGGCGGCCGGTGGGGGCGTTCGCGTCGCAGTTGCACGTGGTGCGGCCCTATGGCGCGCATGTGCCGCGCGCGGTGACGCTGTTCGCCGATTTTCTGCGTCAGACCTTCAGGCAGGGCTTTCCGCTCGAATGAGCGATGCGGGCGGCGAGTCGCATCTGACGTTTTTTCGCATCGCCCGGCGCGCCGGAGGTTGACGCGCGGAACGCGCCGCCTTTACGCTCGCGCGCTGATGGTTCCCGGCGACGGGATCAAAAGGGAACGCAGTAACGGCGCGCGCGCCGGAAGTCTGCGGCTGTCCCCGCAACTGTGAGCGGCGAGTCCATGCCAGCGAGGGCCACTGGGAAACCGGGAAGGCCGGCATCGGGCGACGACCCGCGAGCCAGGAGACCTGCCATCGACCGAGGTCCAAGCAGCCGCAAAGGGCGGGGTGTCCCGATGCGCGCGCGCCGCCCGCGCGGCCGCCCGTTGCAAGGACAGTTCGACCTCTGGATCTGTCTGCTCATGAAGTATCGTCAATTCGCTTCCACCGTTCTCGCGTCCGCCGTCGCGGCCTGCGCCTGGCAAGGCGCTTATGCGCAAACGTCGCCGCAAAGTGCTGAAGAAAGCGCTGAACCAACCCAGGCCGACGCCACGTTGCCGAACATTCTCGTGGTTGGCGACACGCAGCATCTGCCGCAATCGTTCGATCAGCGTTACGCCAGCACGCAGGTGCTCACGCGCGCCGATCTCGACCGGCTCGACCCGATCGACCCGAGCATCACGCAGGCGCTCGCCACGCTGCCGGGCGTCAGCGTTTCGCAGAGCGGCGGTCCCGGCGCGACGGCGTCGGTCAGCATTCGCGGCTCGGCGGCCAATCAGGTGGCCGTGTTCATCGACGGCATCCGCGTGGGCTCGGCGACCACGGGCACGGCCGCGTGGGCCGATCTGCCGACCTCGGCGTTCGATCGCGTGGAAGTGATTTCCGGCCCGGCGGCGGCGTCGTTCGGCGCGGATGCGGTGGGCGGCGTCGTGCAGCTCTTCACGCGCCACGCCTCGAATCAGCCGAACCAAACCACGGTGTCATTCGGCGGCGGCTCGAACAAGACCTTCGACACGCAGCTGCGCACCTCGGGCACCGTGCCGTCGAGCGGGCCGCTCGCGGCGCTCGGCGGACTCACGTATTCGCTCGGTCTGCACGACTACAACACCGCGGGCATCGACGCGACCAAGCCGTGGGCCTACGGTCACGAGGACGGCCGCAATCCGTATCACGCGCAGGACGTGGACGCGCGTCTTGGCTACGCGCGCGAGAACTGGTCGATCTCGACCTTCGCGCTCTATCACCGCTCGGATCTCTCGTACGACAACGCGGGCTACGCGGATCGCCAGCGCGATCATCAGCTCACGACCGGCGTGGCGTTTCATCTCGACATCACGCCGACCACGCAGTTCGACCAGTCGTTCGGCTATGCGTACGACCGCCAGTTCCTCTACGCGAACGACCCCGGCATGCCGACCGACGAAATCGATTCGACGCGCCTGAGCACGTCGACGTCGATCACGCATCAGGAAACCGGTCACACGCTGTTCGGTCACGCGCTCTCGGGCGAGACCAAGCTCGCGTACGACTTCACGCGCGAGCAGGCGTATCTTCCCGTCGATGTGCCGGACGGCCTGCCCGCGCGCAACGATTCCGCCGTCTCGCTGCATCAGTCGGCGACGCTCGGCGACTGGACGCTGTTCCTCGCCGGGCGCCACGAGATCGTACAGGGGCAAAGCGTGAACACGGGCAACGCGGCGCTCGCGTGGGCGATCACGCCGGTCTATACCGCGCGCGTGTCGTACGGCAACGCGTTCCGTCTGCCGACCTTCAACGACCTCTACTATCCGGGCTACGCGAATCCGAATCTGCAACCCGAGCGCAGCGACACGGTGGAAGTGGCGCTCGACGCGGCGACGTCGATCGGCACCTTCACGGCGGCGCTCTACGACACGCGCGTGCACGACCTCATCACCTACGATTCGCAGACCTTCCTGCCCGTCAACGTGGGCCGAGCGCATATTCAGGGCATCGATCTCTCGTACAAGGGCACGCTTGGGGCGAACACGCCGGTCAGCGTCGCGGTGGGGCTGCTCAATCCGCAGGACGTGAGCGATCAGACCTGGTTGAACCGGCGTCCGCGTCAGACTGTGAATCTGAGCGTCGATCACACGTGGGACGCGTTTCATCTGCACGCGCTGAGCACGGGCATTTCGCTGCTCTACGGTGGCTCGACTTTCGACGACCAGTACAACACGACGTATCTGCCCTCGTACACGACGGTCAATCTGCGCGCCACGTACAAGATCAATGCGCATCTCGCGCTGTCGGCCACGCTATCGAACCTGTTCAATCGCGACTACTCGACCGCATACGGCTACAACTCGCTGGGCCGCACGGCGTTCGGCAAGATCACGTACACGTTCTGAGCGCGTTCGAACGGCGATTCGTTAGCAATCGTTGAGCGGAGTTGAGGGGAAACGTCTCGCGGCGGCGCGCGGTTTTGTACCGCAATGTATCTGCGCCGTCGCGGGAAAAACTCGCTTGCAATAAAGGGGGACGACGGAAACAAGCCAGATACGTCCAGCGGTTCAAATATCTCCAACGCAAGGTTGAACACAGACAACAGTGCGCCGACCGACTCACTCACTCATCGACTGGAGATTGACCATGAACCTCGTTCGTACCCTCGTTGCTGCCGCCGTCGTCGCCGTTCCCGCGCTTTCGTTCGCCGCCCAGCCGGCCCAGCAAGGCCTCACCCGCGCCCAGGTGCGCGCGGAACTGGTCCAGCTTCAGCAAGCCGGCTATCGCCAGTCGAGCGATAACAACCAGTATCCGGTTCACCTCCAGGCCGCGCTGGCGCGCATCGCCGCGAGCCAGGACGTCGCGCACGTCAACGCGCCTTCGCATGACGCCGATGCCAACGCCGTGCAGACCTCGTTCGGCGGCGTGACGGGCGGCAGCTCGGCTTCGGGCTCGCACGTCAAGCCCGCGCACGCGACGCTGCACGACTTCTCCGGCGCGCAGGCGGATCAGGTCGGCCTCGAACCGATCTACGCCCACTCCTAATGCGCCGGCCGTCGCGAGGCGCGTGCTTGAAACAAGCCTGAATCACGCTTGAATCACGCGCGCCTTCGCCTGGCGTTCTGCCGACCATTCCTCTCTTTTCCACACTCATTCCACGGAGTCAGACGATGCTTCGTCTTCTTCGCAAGTCCCTCGCGTTCGCCGGTCTGCTGGGCGGACTCTTCGCCTTGCCCGCCGCGCATGCCGCACAACCGGCGGCTCAAGCCGCCGCATCCGCCGATCTGCAAGGCAAGAACGTCGTGCTCGTGCACGGCGCATTCGCCGACGGTTCGAGTTGGGACAAGGTGATCCCGCTGCTCGAAGCGCGCGGGCTGCATGTGGTGGCGGTGCAGAATCCGCTCAGTTCGCTCGCCGACGACGCGGCCGCGACGAAGCGCGTAATCGATCAGCAGACTGGGCCGGTGGTGCTGGTCGGCCATTCGTGGGCGGGCGTGGTGATCAGCGAAGCCGGTAACGACGACAAGGTGAAGGCGCTCGTCTACGTGGCCGCGTTCGCGCCCGACGACGGCCAGTCGATCAGCGACATCACGAAGGGACTGCCGCCGCCCGTGTGGGCGAACGCGCTGCGCAAGGATTCGGCGGGCTATCTGACGCTCTCGACCGAAGCGGTGCTCGACGACTTCGCGCAGGACTTGCCGCTCGCGCAGCGCCGCCTGATTGCGGCCACGCAGGCGCCGTGGTTCTCGGGCTGCATCGATCAAAAGGTGGATCAGGCCGCGTGGCGCGGCCGTCCGTCATACTTCGTGATTCCCACGCACGACCGCATGATCGACCCGCAATTGCAGGCGAAGATGGCGGCGCATATCGGCGCGACGGTGACGCACGTGAACGCGAGCCACGTGGCGATGGCGGGTCAGCCGCAGCAGGTGGCCGACGTGATTATCGAAGCGGCGCGCAAGGCGCAGTGAGCGCCGCCTGAAGTTCGCATGAGGCGGCACGATGCAGCACGAGGCGGCACGGTGGATCCGGAAATCGAATCCATCGTGCGCGCTATCGTTGCCGCCTTAGTCGGACGCTTCCAGCTTGTCGATCGCGATGCCGAGTTCGCCGGCCATGCGCTCGACGAGCTGTTGCAGACGCGTGACTTCATCGGCGAGACGCTGATGATCGGCGCGCAACGCCTCGAAATCCTCGGAGGAAACGCTGCCTTCCGCCACGCTGTCGCGCTCGCCCGCATAGGACGTGGGCACGCTCAGACTGACTTCGCCGCACAGCAGATGCATCCAGCGGCTCTCGCGCTCGCCGGGCGCACGCGGCAGCTTGACGACGAACGGCGGCTCGCGTTCGGCGAGTTCGCTGAGAAACGCTTCCACCGACGACACATCGGCGAAACCATGTAGACGCGCGGAGTTCAGCCGCAGTTCGGCGGCCGTCTGCGCGCCGCGCAGCAGCAGCACCGTGAGGAGCGCGCCGGCCTGGGTGGGCACGCCGAGCACGCGGTTCAGGTTGTGCTCGAAGCGCGGCACGCGGCTGCTGCTGCCTTCGAACACGAGGCTCAGGTGCTTGAGGTCTTCGATGGCGCTGAGCACCTCGGCTTCGCTCACGTTCATCACGGGCGCGCGCGCCGTCTTCTGGTTGCAGCCCGAGGTGAGCGAGTTCAGCGAGAGCGGATAGGTGTCGGGCACCGTATGCTGCTTCTCGACCAGCACGCCGACGATGCGCGCTTCGAGCGGCGTGAGCGCGCGCAACGCGCGCGGCGAGGAACCTTCGGCGGGAGAATTCATAGGCGGGTCAGGCAAGAGTTTTGCACGGGATTCGATCATACCCGCCCTGAGCCGCTTGCCGGAACCCTCGCGCGTGCTAGCGCGCCGCCCGCGCGAGCGCGTGCTCCTCGAAACCGGCCAGCACGTTGACCACGTTCACACCGATTTCTTCGACCGCATAGCCGCCTTCCATCACGAACAGCGTGGGCAGACCGAGCCCGGCGATACGCGCGCCGATACGCGAAAAGTCCGCCGATTTCAGCTTGAAACGCGAGATCGGATCGCCCTCGAAGGTGTCGACGCCCAGCGAGACGACGAGCGCGTCGGGGCCGAAGCCCGCGATGCGCGCGCCCGCGTGATCGAGCGCCTGCGCGTAGCGGCTCCAATCCGTCCCCCACGGCAGCGGATAGTTCAGATTGAAACCCTCGCCCGCGCCGCGCCCGGTTTCATCCGCGTGACCGAGCAGATACGGATAGTCGAGCAGCGGGTCGGCATGCAGCGAGGCAAACAGCACGTCGTCGCGATCGTAGAAGATCGACTGCGTGCCGTTGCCGTGGTGATAGTCGATGTCGAGAATCGCCACGCGCCGCGCGCCTTGCGCGAGCCAGTGCGCGGCGGCGAGCGCCGCGTTGTTGAGGTAGCAGTAGCCGCCCATCACGTCGCGGCCCGCGTGATGGCCGGGCGGGCGGCACAGCGCGAACGCGGCCTGTGCGCCGTCGTGCACGCGCTGCGCGCCCGTGAGCGCGAGATTCGCCGACTCCTCGACCGCGTCCCAGGTGCCCGCCGTGATCGGCGCGCCCGCGTCCATCGCATAGAAGCCGAGCTTGCCGTCGATGCTGTGCGGAGCGCGGTCGCGGCGCAGACCGCGCGCGGGCCAGATGGTCGGCAGCGCGTCGTGCGTGCGGCCCAGCGCGGTCCATTCTCCCCACGCGCCGTGCAGGAAGTCGAGATACGCATCGCTGTGCACGCGGCGCAGCGCGTCGACGCCGAACGCATCGGGCGCGATCGTCTCGTCGAAACCGGCTTCGGTCAGCCGCGCGCGCACGATATCGACGCGCTTCGGCATTTCGAAACAGGGCTTGAGTTCGCCGTCGATCAGTTCGCTACGGCCGTGATGCAGGCGATGGCGCTCGCCGAGGATGGTCAGCATGCAGGTCTCCCGTCGTGAATGTGTCGCGAACGTGAGGCGCTCATGCTGCGCACACGTTCGGTGCATGCAGCGACTATGGCCGCACGCCGATTTTCTTTCCAAGAAGAAATATCCGATTCACAAGCAAGCCCGCGGCTATGCAGGCGTGAGAACTGCATAAGAAAAAGCTATTCACTAGCAAAGAATTTCGTTCTTTTCCGCGCAATATTGGCGGTCGAAAGTGCGTCATCACAACGCACTTTCGTGCGTCTACGTCACGCACTTTCCTTTCGCAGGAGCCGCCGATGAGCCAATCCGATACCGTCGCTCGCCTCGAGCAGAGCACGATCCAGCCCATACCCGACGCCGAGCGTCACGGCCGCGCGAGCGACCTGTTCACGATCTGGTTCGGCTCGAACATCATGTTGCTGACCATCGTCACGGGCGCGCTGGCCGTGACCGTGTTCAAGCAGCCGTTCTGGTGGGGCGTGCTCGGCATCGTGATCGGCACGCTGGTGGGCGCCGTGTTCATGGCGCTGCATTCGGCGCAAGGTCCGCAACTCGGCGTCCCGCAGATGGTGCAGACGCGCGGCCAGTTCGGCTCGCTCGGCTCTCTGCTGGTGGTCGGCCTCGTCGTGGTGATGTATCTGGGCTTCTTCGCGTCGAACCTCGTGCTGGGCGGTCAGGCGCTGCACAGCCTCACCACGCACGTGAGCGTGAACGACGGCGTGCTCGTGGTCGGCGCGCTCAGTCTCGTGGCGACCATCTTCGGCTACAACCTGATCCACGCCTACACGCGCCTGATGACGTGGTGCTCGGGCGCGGTGCTGCTGCTCGCGTTCATCTGGATCGTGGGCGTGCACGGCTTGCCCGCCGACTTCTTCGCACGCAACACCGCGAACGCCACGGGCTTTCTCGGCACGATTTCGATCGCGGCACTCTGGCAGATCGCGTACGCGCCGTATGTCTCCGACTACTCGCGCTACATGCCGCGCGCAACCGGCGCACGCGTGGCGTTCTGGTCGAGCTACTGGGGCTGCTCGCTCGGCTCGATCTTCCCGATGGTGCTGGGCGCGATGGTCGGCCTGATGGTCGCCGACGGCGACGTGGTCAACGGCCTCACCACGCTCACGCACGGCATCAGCGGTCTGGTGGTGATCGTGCTCTCGGTGGGCATTGCCGCGACCAACGCGATGAACCTGTACTGCGGCGCGCTCTCGTCGATGACGATCGTGCAGACGCTGTTTCCCTCGTGGTCGGGCCAGGCGCGCGCACGCGCCGTGACGGCGGTGATCCTGTTCGCGATCTCGCTGGCCATCGCACTGTTCGGCCAGAGCAACTTCCTCGCCGAATACACCAACTTCATTCTGCTGCTGCTCTACGTGCTGGTGCCCTGGACGGCGGTGAACCTGATCGATTACTACCTCGTCTGCCACGGCGACTATCACATCGACTCGTTCTTCCGCCAGGACGGCGGCATCTACGGACGCTTCAACGGCGTGGCGATCTTCGCCTACCTGTTCGGCATCGCCGTGCAACTGCCGTTCGTCGCGACCGATCTGTACACCGGCCCGATCGCCAAACGCCTCGGCGGCGCCGATATCTCGTGGATCGTCGGGCTGATTCTCACTTCGGTCGTGTACTACGCGGGTTGCAAACGCTTCTCGCGCGCGGGCGCCGCACAAAATCAGACCGACGTTGCCGTGGGCATCTGACACGCACGATTAAAGCAAACGCATTCCGTACAGAGGAGACACCGCGCATGAACGCACCTGAATTCGCCCACGCCAGCACGTCCGGCGGCAAAGCACGCAGCACCGAAGACTGGCAACGCAGCGACGCCGCCCATCACCTGCACGCTTTCGTCGATCAAAAGGCGCTCAACGCCGAAGGTCCGCGCGTGATGGTGCGCGGCGAAGGCGTGTATCTGTGGGACAACGACGGCAAGCGCTATATCGACGGCATGTCGGGCCTCTGGTGCACCAACGTCGGCTATGGCCGCGCCGAACTCGTCGAGGCCGCCGCGCGCCAGATGAGCACGCTGTCTTACTACAACATGTTCTTTCACACCACGCATCCGGCCGTGATCGAATTGTCGGAGCGGCTGTTTGCGTTGCTGGGCGATCGCTTCAGTCACGTGGTGTATACCAATTCGGGATCCGAATCAAATGAAGTGCTGATTCGCACGGTGCGCCGCTTCTGGGACGTAATGGGCCAGCCGAACAAGAAGATCATGATCGGCCGCGTGAACGGCTATCACGGTTCGACGGTCGGCAGCGCGTCGCTTGGCGGCATGGCGTTCATGCACGAAATGGGCGATCTGCCGATTCCGAATATCACGCACGTGGACGAGCCGTACTGGTACGCGAACGGCGGCGACCTTACGCCCGAGGCGTTCGGCTTGCAGGCCGCGCAATCGCTCGAACGCAAGATTCTCGAACTGGGCGCGGAAAACGTGGCGGCGTTCGTCGCCGAGCCGTTCCAGGGCGCGGGCGGCATGATCTTCCCGCCCGAAGGCTACTGGCCGGAAATCGAGCGCATCTGCCGAAAATACGACGTGCTGCTTTGCGCGGACGAAGTGATCGGCGGATTCGGCCGCACGGGCGAATGGTTCGCGCATCGCCATTTCGGCTTCGAGCCGGATCTCGTGTCGATCGCCAAGGGACTGACGTCGGGTTATGTGCCGATGGGCGGTCTGGTCATGAGCCGCCGCATCGGCGAGGCGCTGGTGGAGCGCGGCGGCGTCTACGCGCATGGGCTCACGTATTCGGGCCATCCGGTGGCCGCGGCCGTGGCGCTCGCGAATCTCGACGTGCTCGAACGCGAGCAACTGGTCGCGCGCACGAAGGAAGACACCGGTCCGTATTTGCAGCGCGCGCTACGCGAGGCGTTCGCGGATCATCCGTTGATCGGCGAGATTCAAGGCGTGGGCGCGGTGGGGGCGATTCAGTTCGCGAAGGATAAGACCACGCGTGAACGCTACGCCAACGAGGCTGATCTCACGTGGCACAGCCGCACCGAAGGATTCGAGCGCGGGGCGATCGTGCGTTCGACCAATGGCCGTTTGATCGTTGCGCCGCCGCTCGTGATCGACCATGCGCAGATCGACGCGTTGATCGGCACGATGCGCGATGCCGTGGAGGCGACGTGGCGGCATATTCAACGCGCTGGCTGAAGCGCGCGCTCTACGCTGCGCGCCGCGCGCCTATTCACGGCGCGCGGCGTGTCGACCCATTTACTTCGTCCACGCGCGCGAGACTTCGTCGTAGCAGAACGCGGTGAAGTCGCGAATCAGTTGCCGCGGATGCGAACGCGTCGAACGCGCGACGCCCAGCACCGTCGGCTTCACTTTCTCCTTGATGGCGCGCGCGACGAAGCGGCCGCCGTCCACCGTCTGCGAATTGCGCAGCGGAAAATTATGAATGCTGTAGCCGAGTCCGTTGGCGACCATGCCGCGCACGACTTCCGGCTGCGAAGAACTGAACGCCGCCACCGGACGATTGCCATAGCGATCGAACAGCGACGCGAAATATTCCTTGCTGTGCGCGAGATCGAGCATCACGTAAGGCTCGTCGAGCAGATCCTTGAGGCTCACCTGTTCGCCGGCGGCGAGGCGATGCTTCGCGGGCAGCAGCACATAAGGTGGAAATTCGACGATGGGCGTGAAGTCGATCGTGTCGTCGATATCGATATCGTAAGTGAGCGCCACGTCGAGCGTGCCGTCGCGCAGGCCCACGAACAGCGTTTCCTGATCGCCTTCGCGCGTCTGGAATTCCACACCCGTGCGCGCATTCAGAAAGCGGCTCATGAGCCACGGCATCAGCGGCGGCGCGACCGACGTCAGGCAGCCGAGCGAGATTGTTCCTGCGATGCCGGTATCGGAATGGCGCGCGGCGATCTGCAATTCCTCCGCGCTTTTCAGCAGGTCGCGCGCGCGCCCGAGCAGATCGCGGCCCGCCTGTGTCAGCGAAAGTCCGTGTGCGTGATGGCGGATGAACAGCTGCAGCCCGAACGCGTTCTCCAGCTCCGACAAGGCCGACGAAATCGACGGCTGTGAAACGTGCAGACGCTTGGCCGCCGCGGTAAACGACAGTGCTTCCGCCGTGGCGACGAAGTATCTCAACTGGCGCAGCGAATAGTGAAGAGGCGTGTTTTCCATGGCCAACCGAAGGGTCAGAGGCAAGAGTCGAATGCGACCGGGCGGGGAGTGCAAGCGCCTGCGCGAGCAACGATGAACAGCGGCGAGGCGCGTCGCTTGCATAGTCTAAGCCTTTTCAATACATAGACAAACAATGTTTTTCGAATGAATTTTGGCTCGATAGATTTTAGGCTCGACGCGCTGGCGGCCCATTTTGGCGCGCCGCGCGAGCATGAAAGCATTGAATCTACAGGAGTCCGTTCATGACCTTTTCGATTGCAGGCCGTTGCGCGCGTACCGGTGCCGTGGGCGGCATCGTGACGAGTTCGAGCATCGCCGTGCCGAGCCGCTGCCTCTGGGCGAGCCGCGACGGCGTGGTGCTGAGCCAGAACGTGACCGATCCGCGCCTGGGCCAGATCGGTCTGGGCGAACTCGCGCAAGGCTATGGCGCGCAGGCGGTGCTCGAACGCATCGCGGGCGCGCGTCCGTATGCGGAGTGGCGTCAGCTGGCGGTGCTCGACGCGGCGGGTTTCTCCGCGTGGCGCACGGGCGAGCGCGGGCTCGGGCTGCATGCGGGCGCGAGCGGCACCGATTGCGTGGCGGTCGGCAATCTGCTCGCAAACGACAGCGTGCCCGCCGCGATGATCGAAGCCTTCGCGGAGCACGCCGCGCGCGCGTTGCCGGACCGCCTGTTGCGCGCGCTCGAAGCGGGACTCGCGGCGGGCGGCGAAGCCGGGCCGGTGCATTCGGCGGGGCTGTGCGTGTTCGACGGCGCGAGCTGGCCCGTGGCCGAATTGCGGGTGGACTGGAGCGATCGGCCGATTGCCGATCTGCGCGCGCTGTGGGAGCGCTACGAACCGCAAATGAAGGACTACGTGCTGCGCGCGACCGATCCCACGCGCGCGCCGTCGTACGGCGTGCCCGGCGACGAATAAGGCGGCGCGCCGCCATCGAGGCAAGACGAATCGCATTCACCCGAATCGACGCGAATTTATCCGAAACCACGCGAACCCAGGAGCCCACCTTGAGTGCCACCGACGCGAACCACGCGCAGCAACCCGATTACTCGCAATGGCGCGATCTGGCCGCGCGCGTGACGCCGCGCGCCCAGGCGTTCATCGACGGCCGCTTCGTGCCCGCGCGCAGCGGCAAGACGTTCACGGCGACCAATCCGGCGACGGAAGCCGCGATCGCTGAGGTCGCCGCCTGCGATGCGCAAGACGTCGACCTCGCCGTGCGTGCCGCGCGCGCCGCCTTCGAAGCCGGGACGTGGTCGCGCTGCGCGCCCGGCGAGCGCAAGAAAGTGCTGCAGCGTCTCGGCGCACTGATCGCCGCGCATCGCGAGGAATTCGCGCTGCTCGATTCGCTGAACATGGGCAAGCGCGTCGCCGACGCGTGGCAGTTCGACGTGCCCGCATCGGCGGAATTGTTCGCGTGGTACGGCGAGGCGATCGACAAGCTCTACGGCGAAGTCGCGCCCACGGGACCGGGCAATCTCTCGTTCGTGACGCGCGAAGCGCTGGGCGTGGTGGGCGCGGTCGTGCCGTGGAATTTCCCGCTCGACATGGTCGCGTGGAAAGTCGCGCCTGCGCTCGCGGCGGGCAACAGCGTCGTGCTCAAACCGGCCGAGCAGTCGCCGCTTTCGGCGCTGCGTCTCGCGGAACTCGCGCGCGAAGCGGGCGTGCCCGACGGCGTGTTCAACGTGGTGCCGGGTTATGGCGAAACGGCGGGCGCGGCGCTCGGCCTGCACGCTGACGTGGACGTGCTCGCGTTCACCGGATCGACGGCGATCGGCAAGCGCTTCATGGAATACGCCGCGCGCTCGAACATGAAGCAGGTGTGGCTCGAATGCGGCGGCAAGAGTCCGAACCTCGTGTTCGACGATGCCGACGATCTCGATCTGGCCGCGCAAAAAGCCTGCTTCGGCATCTTCTTCAACCAGGGCGAAGTGTGCTCGGCGAACTCGCGTCTGCTCGTGCAGCGCTCGATTTACGACACCTTCGTCGAAAAGCTCGCCGAACACGCGCGCGGCTGGTATCCGGGCGATCCGCTCGATCCCGCGAGCGGCATGGGCGCGATGGTCGATGTCACGCAGCACGCGCGCGTGATGGCGTTTATCGAACGCAGCCGCCGCAGCGCGTCGCTCGTCAGCGGCGGTCAAGCGGCGCGCGTGAACGGCAAAGGCTGGTTCATCGAGCCGACGATTTTCGCGGGCGTGCGTCCCGATGCGGAACTCGCGCGCGACGAAGTATTCGGCCCCGTGCTGGCGGTGATGCCGTTCGACACCGAAGACGAAGCCGTTCGCATCGCCAACGATTCGATCTATGGACTCGCGGCTTCGGTCTGGAGCGGCAGCCTCAAGCGCGCGCATCGCGTGGCAGCGAATCTGCGTGCGGGCACGGTCTCGGTGAACACGGTGGACGCGCTGAGTATGCAGACGCCGTTCGGCGGCTTCCGCCAATCGGGCTTTGGCCGTGATCTGTCGCTGCACGCGCTCGACAAATTCACGGGTCTGAAAACGACCTGGATTCAATACTGAGCGCCTTGAATCAGCGTTCCACAGTGTGCTTCAGAAGCACGGGGATACGAATATGCCGACTGCAACACAAGTGCTCGATTTCGATTATGTGATTGTCGGGGCGGGTTCGGCGGGCTGTGTGATGGCGAACCGCCTGAGCGCGGATCCGGCTGTGCGCGTCTGTCTCGTCGAAGGCGGCGGCGATGATCGCTCGGCGCGCATTCAGGTGCCGGCCGGCACGATCACGCTCTACAAAAGCCCTAAATACAGCTACAACTTCGAGTCGGCGCCGCAGACGCGCCTGAACGGCCGGCGGCTGCATTGTCCGCGCGGCAAGATGCTGGGCGGCTCCAGTTCGATGAACAGCATGATCTATATTCGCGGCATGCCCGCGGATTACGATCGCTGGGCCGAACTGGGCTGCGAGGGCTGGTCGTACGCGGACGTGCTGCCGTTCTTCCGCCGCTCCGAGCGCAATCTGCTCGGTCACGACACGCGCGTGCACGGCGAATCGGGCGAATTGTGCGTGGATCAGCCGCGCGACCCGAATCCGCTTTCGCATAGTTTCATCGACGCGGCGAAACGCATCGGTCTGCCGCACAACACCGACTTCAATAGCGGCGACGCCTTCGGCGCGGGCATTTACGACGTCACGCAGAAAGACGCGCATCGGCTTTCGAGTTATCGCGCATTCGTGCATCCGGTGTTGTCGCGGCCGAATCTCACCTTGTTTACGGACACGCGCGCACTGTCGCTCGATATCGCGGATCAAACGGCGAGCGGTGTGTTTGTCGAGCGCGAAGGTCAGGTCGTGCTGTTGCGCGCGCATCGCGAGGTGGTGCTCAGTGCGGGCGCGATCGGCTCGCCGCATCTGCTGATGGTGTCCGGTATCGGCGACGAAGCCCAATTGCGCGCGGCGGGGATCGCGCTGCGTCATCACTTGCCAGGCGTCGGGCGCAATTTGCAGGATCATCTGGACGGTCTCGTCACGGTCCGTTCTTCGAGCGCGCAAACGCTGGGCTTTTCGCTGCGTTCCTTGCCGAGCGTGCTCGGTGCACCCGGCGCGTACTGGCTGAAAAAGAAAGGCTGGCTGACGACGAACTACGTGGAAGCGGGCGGATTCGCGCGCACGCGTTACGCGGGCGACGGCGACCCCGACGTGCAGTTTCATTTCGTGCCCGGCTATCGCAGCCATCGCGGCCGCCTGTTCGAATTCGGTCACGGTTATGCGATTCACACCTGCGTGCTGCGGCCCAAAAGCATCGGCCGCATTCTGCTCACCGACGACGGCCAGCGTGCGCCGCTCATCGACTACAACTTTCTCGAACGCGAAGAAGATGCACGCGTGCTGATCGAAGGCATCAAGCTCGCGCGCGCGATTCTCGCCGGGCCGGAATTCGAAGCGATTCGCGGCAAGGAGATGCTGCCAGGCGCGCAGGTGCAATCGGACGACGCGCTGTTCGATTACGTGCGCGCCTACGCGGCAACCGTGTTCCATCCGTCCGGCACCTGCAAGATGGGCGTGGACGACGCCAGCGTGGTGGACCCGCGTTTGCGCGTGCGCGGCCTACGCGGATTGCGCGTGGCCGACGCTTCGATCATGCCTTTGCTCGTAAGCGGAAACACCAACGCGCCCTCAATCATGATCGGCGAAAAAGCGGCGCAGATGATGCTCGAAGACGCCGCGCAAACGCATTCGAATCGCGCAACGAAGCACGAAACGAATCGCGCAACACTGGCAGCCTGAAAGCGTAGCGAAGGCCGTGCTTCCTTGCCGCTCATGGCATAAGAAAAAACTATGCAATGAATATGAAAACGATGTTTCGCAAATAATTCGAGCGAAGGTAAATTCGATTTCAGGCGATGCGCTAACACCTTTTCGCATCGATTTTCGCCGACCCCATTCAGTCATCACGCACACGCAAGCAGAGGCAACCATGAGCCACAAACGCATCCGCAAATTCAATACTCGCGAAACCTATCCCGAGCAGAAACTCGATAACGATCTGTGCCAGGCCGTGGTCGCCAACGACACGGTGTACGTGCGCGGCCAGATCGGTCAGGACCTCGACACGCGCGAATCGGTCGGTATCGGCGACGTGACGGCGCAGGCCGAAAAGGCGATGTCGAACATCGCGATGCTGCTGGAAGAATCGGGCAGCCGTCTTGAAGACATCTGCAAGATCACGATTTTCCTCGTGGACGTGCGCTATCGCGAAGCGGTCTACAACGTGGTCGGCAAATGGCTCAAGGGCGTGTTTCCGGTTTCGACGGGCCTCGTGGTGTCCGCGCTCGCGCGTCCCGAATGGCTGGTGGAAATCGACGTGATCGCCGTGATTCCGCGCGATCGCCAGCAATAAGACGGGGCATCCGCCTCAGCCACAAGCCGCCATGCGCGGCGCGCAACAACGCATGCGCCGCGCCGCTTCACAAGGAGACGCCATGTCCCACACACGACTCGATTCGACACTGTCGCTGCTGCAAACGCTGGTCGAATTCGACACGCGCAGCGCGCGCTCGAATCTGGAATTGATCACGTTCGTGCGCGAGTATCTCGCGGGCTTCGGCGTCGAGGCTTCGTTGAATTACAACGCGAGCGGCGACAAGGCGAATCTCTACGCGACGATTGGGCCGCGCGATCGCGCGGGACTGTGTCTGTCCGGTCACACGGACGTCGTGCCGGCAGACGGCCAACCGTGGACCGTGCCGCCGTTCGCGCTCACGCGCGAAAACGCTCGCGTGCTCGGTCGCGGCACCGCCGACATGAAGGGATTTCTCGCCTGCGTGCTCGCGAGCGTGCCGTACTTCGTCGAACATTGCCGCACGCTGCCGATCCATCTCGCGTTCAGCTACGACGAGGAAGTGGGGTGCCGTGGCGTGCGCGGCTTGCTCGACGAACTGGCGCGCGCGCCGTTCAAACCGCTCGCGTGCATCATCGGCGAGCCGACCAGTATGCAGGTGGCGATCGCGCATAAGGGCAAGCGCGCGTATCGCTGCTGTTTCAAGGGCCTCGCGGGCCATTCGGCGCTCACACATCTCGGCGTGAACGCGGTGGATTTCGCGGCGGAATTCGCGGTGCATCTGCGCCGCGCGAGCCGCGCGCTGCGCGAATCGGGCCAGCACGATGCGCGTTTCGAGCCGCCTTATACGACCGTGCACACGGGCAAACTCAATGGCGGCATTGCACTGAATGTGATTCCCGATCGCGCGGAACTCGAATTCGAAGTGCGCAATCTGCCGGGCGATTCGATCGATGCGATCGTGCAGGCGGCGCGCCGTTTCGCCGAAGACGAACTCGAAGGCGAGATGCAGGCAACGCACGCGGACACCGGCATCGAATGGCAGGAACTCGTCGATTACCCGGCGCTCGCTGCCGATCCCGACGCGAACTGGCTGCGCGAAATGGCCTGTGAACTCACGGGCGACGAAACGCTGCGCACGCTGTCGTTCGGCACCGAAGGCGGTCTGTTTCAGCGCATCGGCATTCCGACCGTGGTGTGCGGGCCGGGTTCGATCGAGCAAGGTCACAAGGCGGATGAATACGTGGAAATCGCACAGCTCGAACGCTGCCTTGGCTTCCTCGAAAGGCTAGCGATGAATCTGCCCACGCGCGTGCCCGGTTACGCGAACGCATAACGCGATAAACGCCGCACGCACAACACACACGCTTTTTCACAACAGACGGACGCCGCGAATCGCGAGCGCCCACGCACGATACGCGCGCACGCGCGCGGGATGGGAGAGTTGTCATGTCAGCAGAGCGCGGGACCGTCCCGCTTATCGAAAAGCACACGATCGGCTATGTGCCGCCCGAGGACCGCCACGGCAAGGTGCGCGATCTGTTCACGCTGTGGTTCGGCGGCAATATCGCGCCGCTGCCCATCGTCACGGGCGCGTTGGGCGTGCAGATCTATCACCTCAATCTGTTCTGGGGCATCGTCGCCATCGTGATCGGCCAGGCGGTGGGCGGCGTGCTGATGGCGCTGCATTCCGCGCAAGGTCCGCAGATGGGCATTCCGCAAATGATTCAGAGCCGCGCCCAGTTCGGTTCGTGGGGCGCGCTGCTCGTGACCGTGATCGCGGGCGTCATGTACGTGGGCTTCTTCGCCTCGAACATCGTGCTCGCGGGCAAGTCGCTGCACGGTATCGCGCCGACCGTGCCGGTGCCGGTCGGCATCGTGATCGGCGCGGTGGGCTCGGGTTGTATCGGCATCATCGGATATCGCTTCATACACGTGCTCAATCGCATCGGCACGTGGGTGCTCGGCATCGGCATCGTGGTGGGTTTCTGGATGATCCTCTCGCACGTGCAGAGCGCAGACTTTCTCACGCGCGGCGGCTTCAATCTCGCGGGCTGGCTCGCAACGGTGTCGCTTTCGGCGTTGTGGCAAATCGCGTTCGCGCCGTACGTTTCCGACTATTCGCGCTATCTGCCCGAGGACGTGGGCGTGGCGTCGACATTCTGGGCCACGTATCTGGGTTGCGCGCTCGGTTCGACGCTCGCATTCGTGTTCGGCGCGGTCGCGGCGCTCGCCGTGCCGCCAGGCGTGGACACGATGGACGCCGTGAAGCAGGCCACCGGCGTGCTCGGCCCCGTGATGCTCGTGCTGTTCCTGCTGAGCGTGATCAGTCACAACGCGCTCAATCTCTACGGCGCGGTGCTCTCGGTGATCACCTCGCTGCAAACCTTCGCGTATCGCTGGATTCCCACCTCGAAAGCGCGCGCCGTGCTCTCCGTCGTGATTCTCGTGGCGTGCTGCTTCGCGGCGATTGGCGCGTCGAGCGATTTCGTCGGTCACTTCGTCGACCTGGTGCTCGCGCTGCTCGTGGTGCTGGTGCCGTGGACGGCCATCAACCTGATCGACTTCTATGTGATTCACGCAGGCCGTTACGACATCGATTCGATCTTTCGCGTGGATGGCGGCATTTACGGCCGCTTCAATCCGCAGGCGCTGATTGCGTACGCGGTGGGCATTGCGGTGCAGATTCCGTTCATGAATACGCCGATGTACGCGGGCCCGGTGGCGGCGCATATCGACGGTGCGGATCTGTCCTGGCTCGTCGGCCTCGTGGTGACGTCGCCGCTCTATTACTGGCTGGCTTCGCGCGACAGCGCGTACCGGCGTCGCCAGCACGCAGGCGTGCCGGTGTGAATGCAAACTTTTCGCAGAAGGAAACCGCAATGACTCTCGAAACGACAACCATCGATACGCTCGTGGTGGGCGCGGGCCAGGCCGGCGTGGCCATGAGCGAACATCTCGGCAAGCTCGGCGTGCCGCATCTCGTGCTGGAGCGCGACCGCATTGCCGAACGCTGGCGCACAGGCCGCTGGGACTCGCTGGTCGCGAACGGTCCCGTCTGGCACGACCGTTTTCCGGGCATGGCCTTCGACGATCTCGATCCCGATGCCTTCGCTTCGAAAGAACGCGTCGCCGACTATTTCGTCGATTACGCGAAGCAGATCAACGCGCCCATTCGCACCGGCGTGGAAGTGAAGAGCGTCGAGCGCAAAAGCGGCGAGGCGGGTTTCGTCATCGAAACGAGCGAAGGCACGATCGAAGCGCGCCGCGTGGTGGTGGCGACGGGACCGTTTCAGCGTCCGGTGATTCCGCCGATCGCGCCGCAAACAGAAGGGCTCCATCAAATCCATTCCGCCGATTACAAGAACCCGCAGCAGCTTCCCGCAGGCGCGGTGCTGGTGGTGGGCGCGGGCTCGTCGGGCGTGCAGATTGCCGACGAACTACAGCGCTCGGGCCGCCAGGTGTATCTCTCGGTGGGCGCACACGATCGTCCGCCGCGTGCGTACCGGAATCGCGATTTCTGCTGGTGGCTGGGCGTGCTGGGCGAGTGGGACGCGGAGGTCGCGCGCCCCGGCCGCGAACACGTGACGATCGCGGTGAGCGGCGCGCGCGGCGGCCAGACGGTGGACTTCCGTCTGCTCGCGCAACAGGGCGTGACGCTGGTCGGTCTGACGAAGGCCTTCGATAACGGCGTGGCGACGTTCCAGGCGGATCTCGTGGAAAACATCGCGCGCGGCGACGAAAACTATCTCTCGCTGCTCGATGCCGCCGATGCGTATATCGAACGCAACGGGCTCGATCTGCCGGAAGAGCCGGAAGCGCGCCGCGTGTATCCGGACCCGGTGTGCATGACGCAACCGATTCTCGAACTCGATCTTGCGCAGGCAGGCGTCACGTCGATTATCTGGGCAACGGGCTATGCGGTCGATTACAACTGGCTGCACGTGAATGCGTTCGACGAGAAAGGCAAGCCGAAGCATCAGCGCGGCGTGTCGAGCGAGCCGGGCATTTATTTCCTGGGTTTGCCGTGGCTGTCGCGACGTGGATCGAGTTTTATCTGGGGCGTGTGGCACGACGCGAAACACGTCGCGGATCACATCGTCACGCAGCGCAAGTATCTGGCGTATCAGGACGCCACGCAGCGCGAAGCGCAAGTTCTGCGCGATGAAGCGACGCAACGCGAAGCGCGCGCGCTCAGCGGCGTGGGCGTGAATTGATGAAGTGATTTGTCAATGCGCCGGTGTTCGCACTCAATTGATAACGCGAACACCGGCGCGTTGTATCGCGCATTCAATGCCCGCGCTGTAATTGACCCCAGCTGACCAGAATCGCCTGAATGCTGCGCGCGTAGGCATCGCGTTCGTGCGGCGATTCCGAGTGATAGGCGCCAATCGCGCGCCACGTATTGCCGTATCGCACCATCTTCTGTTTGAGCAGCCACGCGGCCACGAAGATATTCACGCACGGATCGATGAGCGCGCGATGCGGAATGCCCTGACGCGCCAGTTCCGAAAAATGTATGGAATTGATCTGCAATTGGCCGACGTCGATCGAGCCATTGGTGTTGTGATTGATGGCGGCGGCGTCGCCTTTCGATTCGCGCCATGCAACGGCGCGCAGCACCAGCGGATTGACGCCTTGATAGGCGCCGGCCTTTTCGAAACATTCATCGGCGGTTTCGGCCGCGCGCGCGACGCCCGGATTGCCGAGCGCGGTGCACAGCGCGAATGCGCACGCCAGCACGCATCGCACGCGACTGACCAATGAAGCGGGTGGCGTCTGCATTGTTTGTTCTCCGCTGACGCGCTTAATGCGCAAGGGCGACATCGAGTTGCCGCTCGACATCCTTCAAATACGCGCGCGATGCGTCCGAGACCACCAGCCGCGGCGGGGGCATCGTGCAATGACAATCGCGCACGCGCGATGCTTTTTTCTTGCGCGCGCTGTGCGTCGGCGCGGGCGAATCGTCGTCGTCATTGCTCGAAGGCGGCAGCATCGCGAGTGACGGCAACGGCGGATAAACGGCGGACGGCGAGGCCGAAGGCGCAGCCGATGCGAGCACGGTGGCGCCAGCCGATTCGGCACACGCCTCGGAGGCGAAGTGCGCGCAGAGCGCGAGCATGGCCGCCGCGAAAATCGTCGTACGCATGCGTTCAGCTCCCCGTCTTCGGCGGCTCGATCGCCACGCTGTACGTCTGGTTCGCGCCCGCGGTGAGATTCTCCAGCACCGGCTTTTGCGCCTGGCGTGCAGGCACGCCCTTCCAGATCGCTTCGTTGATATAGCGGAGATCCTGACCGAGCGCGGTCACGCGAATCACCGTGGGTTGCTTCTGCGCGGCGGCGAGTGCGCCCGCTTTCGCGAGCACGGCGCTCAATTGCGGATCGCGCGCGCCGAGTGCATCGGCGGGAATGTCAAAGCGCAGGACCGAAGCCGACGCCGGCGCGTTGCCGCTTTGAGCGGTATTGCCCTGGGGCAGTTGTGCGCAGCCAGTCACGGCAAGTACGGCGAGAAGGAAAGCGAAGCGCAACACGTCCAGCTCCAAAGTTTCGTGGCTATGTGCGCGTTGTCGGCCAATGGCGGACCGACTTGAGAGTCGGGCGGCAAACGTTTGGCAAAAAGAAAGAGTTCGCTCGCGAAAGGCGGCTTGCCGGAATGCGGCTGCGAAGTCGTGCGCGTTCGCGCACGGAATTGCTTCGGCGATTTCGCGCGTTTACATCTGAAGAATAGGGTAATTCGCGCGATTCGTATGATGGATGCGTTTAAATGAAAATGCCCGCGCGCCGTGTTCCGGCGCGCGGGCGTTCGCGTGATTACATCACCTCACATCATCCAAAGTGAACGACGGTGCGGATCGACTTGCCTTCGTGCATCAGATCGAAAGCCTCGTTGATGCCCGCGAGATCCTTCGTATGCGTGACAAACGGCGCGAGCTGGATCTTGCCTGCCATCGCGTCCTGCACCATGCCAGGCAGTTCCGAGCGGCCCTTCACGCCGCCGAACGCGGTGCCGAGCCAGCGGCGGCCCGTGACGAGCTGGAACGGACGCGTGGAGATTTCCTGACCCGCGCCCGCCACGCCGATGACCACCGACTGACCCCAGCCGCGATGCGCGCACTCGAGCGCCGCGCGCATGACGTTGACGTTGCCGATGCACTCGAAGCTGTGGTCCACGCCCCAGCCCGTCATCTCGACGATCACTTGCTGGATGGGCTTTTCATGATCCTTGGGATTCACGCAGTCGGTTGCGCCGAACGCCTTCGCGAGCTCGAACTTGCCCGGATTCGTGTCGATGGCGATGATGCGGCCCGCCTTCGCGAGCTTCGCGCCTTGAATGACCGCGAGGCCGATGCCGCCGAGACCGAACACGGCGACCGTATCGCCTTCCTGCACCTTGGCCGTGTTCTTCACCGCGCCGAGGCCGGTGGTCACGCCGCAACCGAGCAGGCAGACCTGTTCCGGATTGGCTTGCGGATCGATCTTCGCGAGCGAGACTTCGGCCACGACCGTGTATTCGCTGAACGTCGAGCAGCCCATGTAGTGATAGACCGGCTGGCCGTTGTAACTGAAGCGCGTGGTGCCGTCGGGCATCACGCCCTTGCCCTGGGTGGCGCGCACGGCCACGCACAAATTGGTCTTGCCGCTCTTGCAGAACAGACATTCGCCGCATTCGGCCGTGTAAAGCGGAATGACGTGATCGCCGGGCTTCACGCTCGTCACGCCTTCGCCCACTTCCACGACGATGCCCGCGCCTTCATGGCCCAGCACGGCGGGGAACAGGCCTTCCGGATCGTCGCCGGACAACGTGAAGGCGTCGGTGTGGCAGACGCCCGTGTGGGTGATCTTCACCAGCACTTCGCCCTTGCGAGGCGGTTCGACGTCGATCTCGACGATTTCCAGGGGCTTGCCCGGGCCGAATGCAACAGCAGCACGTGATTTCATAGCAATCTCGGTATCGGTTAGGAAAGGAGTCGACCAGTCGACCTTGGGGCCGCGCGGGCGGCCGGATGTTGAAACGGATTGAACGCAGCGCTATTGCGAGTGTTTAGCGCAAATACGAACGCACGAGAGAAACCACCTCTTCGATGGGTTTGTCGGGCGTGCCGTTCGCTGCCGCGAGATGGGAAAACTCCTCGCGCAGATGACTCTCCAGTACCCCGGCCATCAGCCCGTTGATCGCGCCGCGCACCGCCGCGATCTGCTGCAGGACCGGACCGCAATCCGCGCCTTCCTCGAGGGCGCGCTCGAGCGCGTCGATCTGCCCGCGCACGCGGCGTACGCGGGCGAGAACGCGCTTCTTCTCTTCGGGGCTATGGGGCATAACGAGTCCAGGTGGGATACTGCACGGGAGTATCCTAGCATACTCGGTGGGAGTATGTTGGAAAAACCCGTGCTTTAGCTGCCGACGCCTCGGCGCTAAGCCAAGCATAGTCAATGCGCATGGAGAACGCTTATTCGACACGTCTGCTTACATTTAAAGCGCCGGACTGCGCGTCGATTATTCATACAAAGCGTGACCGGAAATCGACATAACAGTAAGATTACGCATTCAAGAAATAACGAATAACAGAGGCGAAGATGGGGGTGGGGAATATAAGCAGTCTGATAAGCGGGGCCGCATTGCTGCAGGACGGCCGCCTGCTCAAACTCGATACACCGCTCGGCGATAATGTATTGCTGCCGCAGCGTGCCATCGGCCATACCCGTATTGGCCGCGATTACGGCTTTACGATTGACGCCGTCGCTACGGACGAAAACGTCGATCTGAGCAAGCTGATCGCGCAGCCCGTCACGCTATGGCTGCAGCAGGCCGACCAGACGTATCTGCCGTACCACGGCTACGTCCACACGGCCCGCCGGCTGGGCGCGGACGGCAGTTTGACGAGCTATCAGCTGGAATTCGCCTCGTGGCAGCACTTCCTCAAATTCCGCTCGGACGCCCGCATCTGGCAGGACAAAACCGCCGACGCCATTCTCACCGACGTCTTCAATGCGCATCCGCAGGCGCAGGGCGCATTCCGCTTTGTTATTCAAAATGCATTGCCTTCGCGTTCGTTTTGCGTGCAATACGAGAGTGACTGGAATTTCTGCCAGCGGATTATGGAATCCGAAGGCCTATTCAGCTATTTCGAACAAGCCACTGATGGGAAATCGCACGCGGTCGTAATTACCGACAATATCGGCGCATTGCCCGCTTTAAATCCACAATCGGTTAATTTTTACCGATCGGGCGTGAATAGCGAAACCAATGCGCTGGTGCAATGGAGCGGTACGCGCAGATTGCAAAGCGTGACGCTGGCCACGCGCACATTCGACTACAAGTCGCCTTCTACATCGGTGAATCCCAAAGGCACGTCGGTGCCGACGCTGGCCACGCAGGGCAATCTGCCCCAACAGGCCGAAGTCTACGAATACACGGGCGCGTACACCTACGGCGAGCAGTCGCGCGGCGACACGCTCAGCGAAATCCGCATGCAGGAGTGGGAGTCGCGCGCGAAGCGCTTCGAAGGCGCGGGCGCCGTGCGCAATCTCGACGCCGGGCGCTGGTTCGAACTCGACGGCCATCCGGTGCACGACGCGGACAGCCAGCAGGATCGCCAGTTTGCGGTGATCGACGCGCGCTGGTTCATCGAAAACAATCTGCCCGCAACGACCACGCCGACGCAATCGTTTCCGCACAGCCTGCAAGGCGAACTGGCGGCGATCAAGAGCGCAAATCAGGGCGACAGCGACGCGCTGGTGGTGAAAGCCTCGGACGGCAGCGAAGGCTTTCTTTTGGTGAAGATCGAAGCGCAGCGCAAGGCCGTGCCGTATCGCAGTCCGCTTGAACATCACAAGCCGGCAATGCGCATGCAGACGGCTATCGTGGTCGGCCCGTCGAACGAAGAGGTGCATACCGATTCGCTCAATCGCATCAAGGTGCATTTCCATTGGGACCGCCTCAATGCGGGCGATGAAAACGCGTCGTGCTGGATACGCGTGGCGATGTCCGATTCGGGCAGCAGTTATGGCGGCGTGCATGTGCCACGTGTGGGCGAGGAAGTGATCGTGAACTGGCTCGACGGCGATTGCGATCGACCGTTGGTGACGGCGCGCGTCTATAACGGCGCGACCACGCCAAACTGGCACTCGAACGGCATTCTCTCGGGCTACAAGTCGAAGGAATACGGTGGCAGCGGCTATAACCAGCTCGTGATGGATGACGCCACCGGCCAGAATCGCGCGCAACTGTACAGCACAAGCGCGAATTCGCAACTGCATCTGGGTTATCTGGTCGCGCAAAACGCGAATTCGCGCGGCGCGTATCTGGGCAGCGGCTTCGATCTGAAGTCGGATGCGTTCGGTGCGATCAACGCGGGCCAGGGCCTGTATGTGAGCACGTACGCGAAAAGCACGACGAGTCAGCAACTCGATGTTGCCGAAGCGCACTCGCAATTGACGAACGCGCAGGAGACGATCGACGCGCTTTCGCAGGCGAGCGAATCGCACCAGGCCGAGACCTTGCAGGACGGCACGAATGCGCTCAAGACCTTTGCGAGCGCCACGCAATCGACGAAACAAGGTGCGAGTGCGAGCGGCGGCAATACGGCTGGCGGCGGCACCGGTAGCGCGAACGCATTCACCGATCCGGTGATGCTGATGGCGAGCCCTTCGGGGATTGCGCTGTCTACGCAGCAGTCCGCGCATGTGACCGCCGCACAGCAAATATCGGTTATTAGCGGACAGAGCGTGCAAATCGCGAGCGGTAAATCGCTGATTGGCGGCGCGGTGGAAAAGATCAGTCTCTTCGCGCAGCGCTCCGGCATCAAACTGTTCGCGGGTAAAGGCAAAGTCGAAGTGCAGGCGCAATCGGATAACGTCGAACTCGTTTCGCAGAAGGCCACACGTCTGATTTCGGCGACTGAAAACGTCGAGATCGCGGCGAAGAAAGAAATCGTGTTGACGTCCGGCGGCGCGTATATCCGCATCAAGGACGGCAACATTGAAATTCACGCGCCCGGCGCGATCGACGTGAAAGGCACGCAACATAGTTTCGCCGGCCCGGCGCAGCAGAATTATCCGCTGCCGGTATTCGCTCAGGCCGAAACACAAGGACCGGTCGCCTTCAATATGGTGCTCGCGGATATGCCGGGACCGAACGGCCATCCGTACATCAATATGCCGTGGCGCATCGTCTCCGCGCGGAGCGCGAACGACGCGCACATGTCGTCCGATTTCATACTCAGCGGCAAAAGCGATTCGACGGGCAAAGTCGCGTTGTCCGCCGCCGATCAGAAGACGCTGCACGACGCCTGGAACGCCACGCCCGGACAGATCTGGCTCGCCTACGGTGGACAGGTGCATTCGCTCGCATTGAGCCGCCAGACCGTGGACTGGACGGAGAGCGACCGCTTCTACGAAGCACTCGACGCAATGGGCTATAGCCAGCGCATGTACGTCACGGAACAGGGCGATGTCGATCAGGGCTTTGCGAAACTCGCGCGCCAGGAATGGCAGACCGAAAGCGATGGCACGTTGTTGGACAAGTTGAAAGGAGAGGCTTGATGGAGGCCACATCGCTCGAGGGAAGCACGGGGTTGCTTTTCGACGCGTCGCCGATTAAAACGCTGCGCCAGATTATCGATGAAGCCGGGAACGCGTTGACGTCCAACGCAGCGGACAACCGTTGGGTACTCTCCGACCAGTCGTTCTCCTGGCCGCGCACGGGCAACACCGTCACGCCGTTTACGACCGGCAAGAGCTACTTCAAGAAACTGGCGGAGGAGCTCGAAGGCGCGCAGAAGTCGATTTATATCGGCGGCTGGCAGGTGAACTGGGACGCGCAATTCGCTCCTGGCGGCCTGCGCCTTTTCGACGTGTTGCTGAAAGCCGCGCGCGCCAATGCCGGGCTGAAAATCTACGTGATGCCGTGGAAGCATTCGCCGCCGATCCAGACGTACGACAAGCAGACCGTGCCGGTGCTCGAGGCGATCAACGAACTGGTTGGGCGCAAATGCGTGACGGTCACGCTCGCTGCCTCGTTAGCCGATGAGGATCCGGGTTTCTTCAGCCATCACCAGAAGTTCGTGGTGATTGACGAGCACAAGGCGTTTATCGGCGGCATGGATGTGTGTTACGGCCGTTTCGATGACGAAACTTACGATCTGCACGCGGATGCGGAAGGACGCGAGGGCCTGAATCGCTACAACGGCTGCATACCGCATTTGGGACATGTGAAGCCGGAGAAGCTTGTCGATCCGGATTTGCTCACCGGCGCCTATGACAATCACCCGACGTTTGGCGGACTCTGGACGTCGAATCGCACCGAGATTCTGAAGAAAATCGAAAATGGCGCGGTGCAGACGGACTATAGCGGCGAGACGCCCTACTGGTCGGCGATGTCGCGTCCCACCGGTCTTTCCCCCAGCGACGCCACGCTCGACGCCACGCGGCAGCCGCGCATGCCGTGGCAGGACGTGCACGTGCTCATTGAAGGACCGTCCGCTGCGGATATTGCGCGCAATTTCGTCTATCGCTGGAACAGCGAGGGCGGAGAAAAGACGCCGCTCGATTTGCCCGCGGAGCCTGAGGCCGTCTCGGGCGGCTGCACGGTGCAGGTGCTGCGCAGTGCGCCGTTCAAGATGCGCAAGGCTGAGTATGCGGCCTTGAAGGACGATGCGAAGAAAGACGTTACGCAGCCGACTGGAAAACAGTGCGAAATCGCGCTGGCCATGAAGAACCTCATCGAAGGTGCAACGTCGTTTATTTATATCGAGAATCAGTTTTTTGTTTCTGCGTTTGGGGTGGAGCATACCGACCCGAGCAAGACTGCGGCGGATTTGAAGTCGACGGATCCTTTGTCCGGTCCGGCCGCCAAGGTCAAAGCAAGTGGTTTCCAGGAATGGGCAACGCATCTTGTCTCGGACAAACCCAACGAAGCGCCGAAGAATTTCATCTGCGAGGCGCTGGGGCAGAGGATCGGCAAGGCGATCATGTCGGGCGCGAAGGAGAATTTCCACGTCATCATTACGCTGCCGGTTCACCCGGAAGGGAAACTGAGCGACGGCAATATCATGGCGCAGGTCCACTGGACCATGCAGACGCTGGTGTTCGGCCCGTTCAGCCTGCTGAATCGCGTGCGGCGCTATATCAAAGCCAGGGAGTTGCGCGACAAGAAGGTCGCCGACTGGAAGAAGGTGACGACGGATGCGAACGATCGTCGGTACGAAGACGTGGATATGGAGCGGTGCAATGACTATGTCACGCTGCTCAATTTGCGCAATTGGGCAAAGTTGGGTGATCGCTATGTGACGGAGCAGATCTACATCCACACCAAGATGATGATCGTCGATGACCTGTTTGCGCTTTTGGGTAGCGCGAATATCAATGACCGCAGTATGCTGGGATCGCGCGATTCGGAAATCGCCGTGCTCATCTCGGATTCGGCGAAAGAAAAGCACGATATCAGTGGGAATGGGGACGTCCGGATCACCCGCAATTTCGCGCGCGAATTGCGCAAAGGCGTGTGGAGCAAGATATTCGGTCTCACGGGGAAAGTGAGGCCGGCTGAAGCGCTGAGGAGCGCGGTGGATCAGCCCGCGAATCCGGAGAACTGGAAGAAGATTCAGCAGGTGGCGGACGCGAACCGGCTGATTTACGAGGCGGCGTTTGATTTTATTCCGCGGAATACGGTTGGGGTCAGTGTGTCGAATCAGCAAGTTCAATACGCGTCGATTTGGCCAACTTGGGACCCGGAATCAAAGTCGACGAATGGCAGGATGCCATTTGATGATGAGTTTTGGTCAAAAGTCAGACAATCCGATGGTACAAGCAAGCTTGATGAGGTGACTGGATTTATCGTGGCGTTGCCTATTTATTGGACTCAAGGTGAGAACAATAACCTTGGTTATGCTATTTCGCTTGTTGCTGAAAATAGCTTGCCTCCAAAATCGCATGAACTCAATGCAGATGCCCAAACAGAGCTGACGCAAGTGACCGGCCACGATAGTGAATCGATTGGATGACCAAACTATGGCAATGAAGTTCGGAACAATGCATCGATACCTGGCTATGATTTTCGCCGTGGTGTCGTCTGTGCCAACACTGGCGGCACAACAGGAAGAATGTGTCGGCCGTTATCGCCTGACGCTGCCTTCGGATGCCCAAGTGGCAATGACCACCGAAAAAGCCTTCAATGGTCGACAAAGCTCGCCTATTCGCTTCTCGGACGATTTGACCGCATCACTTTCATCATTTTTATACAACGGCACGTTTTTAATCAGCAGGAGCGTTTCTCAGGGCGAGTTTGACGCCCTTGTTACGCAAGCCAGGAGCAATGCTGCCGCGAGCGCGCAGAGCCCCTACGCAGACCAGCGGTTTAGCGTTGTGAAGGTAAGCGGTAAGCAGAGTTTGATTTGGAAAGCGGCCACGACGTCTGGCTTCTTCACTTATATCGACGGAACGGCAATTTCGTTTTTGGCAAGGTCTGGTTCTGAGCAACGCGCCGTCGATGTGCTCGATCATCTCAAGGTGAGGGCTGACGGTGAGGTGCCCACGATGCCTGGAGTGTGTTTGCCAGGCGTGTTCATATCGAGCAGCCAGCCTGACTATTCACGTGAAGTTGGGGTGACATTTAGACTGAAAGATCATCCGGATGTGTTGATCTACTTCCGTGACGCAAAAGCTTTGACGGGGCAGCCGAAATTAACCTCACGCCAGAAGAACGAATTTGTCTGGACCAGCGAGTTTGGCGTGGGCAAGGCGGTCAAACTACACGGCGCGTTTCCGTGGCGCACTGTCAAGCTCGATGGTCGCGAAGGCGTGGGCTCGTTCGCCACCATCACGCGTAGAGACGACTCGACAGACTACGGTTATCTCGTGACCGTGCAAGGCGATCCCGATGCTGCGACCGATACGCCCGACCTGCTGCTCTATGTCGAGCGTAACGACGCCGCCTCCCAAGGCAAAACCCCTGTTACTGCCGGCGAACTCGAAAAGATTGGCGAAGAAGTAGCCGCTTCGATCAGGCGTCGGTAACGCGATCTGCCTGCAATGAGGCCACGACACACGACTACCCGTCATTCACCCGCACCTGATAAACCACCCCCGGGGAGGTCCCAAACCGCTCCTTCAGTGGTTTGCTGGCCTGCTCGCAAACAAAGTCAACGAATGGCGCAATGCCATTCGATGACGAGTTTTGGTCTAAACCCCGTCAAAACGAAGACGCCGACAAACTCAAAAATCTGACTGGATTTACTGTGTCATTGCCAATCTATTCTGATGCAGACGACAAGTTCGCGAAGTGGGTCGATCGGGTGAAGAATATTCTGGTGAAGAACTTCAGGATGATGTGTCGATGTGCGGTTTTATTTATGGTCGCCCTGCAATTTTCGCAAGCGCAGGGCGCACAGCAGCAAGAGTGTGTAGGGCGTTATAGTTTGACTTTGCCCTCCGAAGCCGACGTTGCCATGACCACCAGGACAGCATTCATCGGCCAACAGATTTCGCCTACACGGTTCGGGGATGACAAGACTGCACGGCTGTCGTCCTTTATATACAACGGCACCTTTTCGATCAGTAGGAGCGTGTCTCGAAGCGAATTCGACCTATTTATCAAGGAGGCGAAAGCAAACGCGGCGGCAAGCGCCACCAAGCCTTACGCCAGCCAGAGGTTTAGTATCGTCGATAGAAGCGACCCAAATAGTCTGGTGTGGAAGGGGCCAAAGACGTCTGGTTTCTATACGTATATTGACGGGACGGCAATCGAATTTGTAGGAATGTCGTCTTCCGGGCAAAGCGCTGTCGAAACACTTGAGCACAGCAAGGCGCGCGCCGATGGCGAAGTGCCTCACGTTCCGGGAGTATGCTTGCCCGGTATCTTTGTGATGAGCGATCAACCCGATTATGTGCGCGATGTTGGCGTGACATTTCGCCTGAAGTCGCATCCTGATGTGTTGATCTTCGTTCGAGACTCGAAAGCCCTCCCGAATCAACCTAAGCTCACATCGCGTCAACAGAGTGAGTTGCTTTGGACGGGCGGCTTGGGCGTTGGCAAAAAAGTGAAACTACATGGCGTATTACCGTGGAGTGGCGTCAAGCTCGATGGACGAGAAGGCGTGGGTTCGTTTGGCACGATAACGAGAATTGACGATTCGATGGACTACGGCTATCTCGTTGCTGTACAGGGCGATCCCGATGCAACTACCGACACCCCCGACCTCGTGCTGTACGTCGAGCGCAACGCCTCCGCATCTCAGGGAAAACCGCCTGTCAGCGCCAACGAGATCGAAAAGATTGGCGAAGAAGTAGCCGCTTCGATCAGGCGTCGATGAGCATGCCGGCCCCTTTCTCACTTGCGAGCGCGGCAAGCACCACGACAGCAAAGTTCGGCGCGATGCGAGGATTATCAATCTTGCTTCTCTTCATGCTGAAGACAGCGCACGCGCTAGCCGTGCCGCAAGAAGAATGTGTAGGCCGGTATCGTCTGGAGTTACCCTCGGAGGCCGAGGCAGCGATGACCCCGGCAAAAGCATTCATCAGCGGGCAGGACGCGCCGATTCGGTTCTCGGATAATTTGATCGCACCACTGTCCTCGTTTGCGTATGACGGAGCGTTCAAGATCAGTAAAGACGTTTCGCAGAGTGATTTTGACGCGAAGCTAAAGCGCGCCAAAGAGAAGGTGCTGGCGAGTGAAAAGGATCCTGCTGCGGCTCAGCATTTCACCTTATTGCCTGTGAGCGATGAGCGAAGCATCGCATGGAGTAGCGAAAAGGGTGCAGGTTTCTATACCTACAAGAATGGAACCGCCGTTTCTTTCACGACCGATTCGATGTCGCCACAGCGAGCGCTCGATATTCTGGCAAATGTCAGCACGCGTAAAGATGGACAAATGCCTGCTTCACCCGGTGTATGCATGCCGGGCTTATTTGTCGCTAGCAGTCAACCTGACGACGTGCGCAACATAGGCGTCACCTTCAGATTGAAGGCACATCCGGACGTGCTGATTTTCTTCCACGATTTAAAGGTGCTGAAGGACCAGCCCAAGCTGACCTCACGCCAGAAAAACGAGTTTGTCTGGACCAGCGAGTTCGGCGTGGGTAAGGCCGTCAAATTGCACGGCGTGTTCCCGTGGCAAACCGTCAAGCTCGACGGCCGCGAAGGGGTAGGCACGTTCGCTACAATCACGCGCCGGAATGACGCGACAGACTACGGCTATCTCGTGACAGTGCAGGGCGATCTTAATGCTCCAACCGACACACCCGACTTACTCTTGTATGTCGAACGCAACGCCGCTGCGTCCCAAGGCAAAACCCCCGTCACCGCCGATGAGTTAGAGAAAATAGGCGAGGAAGTGGCGGCTTCGATAAGGCGTCGATGAACGTGCCGAACCCTTTCTCGTCACTTGCGAGCGCGACAAGCAAGACAACATCAAAGCCGGGATTGCCGTCTCGATCAGTGGCGTTGCTGGTCTTCATACTGAAGACAACACACGCGCTCGCCGCACCGCAAGAGGAGTGCGTAGGGCGATATCGTTTGACTTTGCCCTCAGGGGCCGAAGTCGCCATGACCACGGCGAAGGCATTTACCGATGGCCAGGTGGCACCTATCAGGTTCGCCGACGGAACGAGTGCACCTCTTTCTTCGTCCGCCTACGACGGCACATTTAAAATCACCGCAGGCCTTCCACCGAGCGACTTTGACGCGCGAGTGAAACGGGCCAAAGATCAGGTCGCAGCGAGCGCAAAGGAGCCTTACGCAGATCAGCGATTCATCGTGCTTCCAGTAAATGACGCCAGGAGCTTTGCGTGGCGAAGCACAAAGGCGGTGGGTTTCTATACCTATAAGGATGGGACGGCAGTCTCATTTCTCACGAGGTCCGTCTCCGAACAACGTGCACTTGAAGTTTTAGCGAACGTTAACACGCGAGCCGAGGGCGAGGTGCCTGCGAGGCCCGGCGTGTGTTTGCCGGGACTCTTCATCTCCAGTGACCAACCTGACGATGTGCGCAACATCGGCGTGACATTTCGGCTCAAGGAGCATCCTGATGTGCTGGTCTTCTTCCACGACTTGAAAGTGCTGAAAGATCAACCGAAGCTGACCTCCCGACAAAAGAACGAATTCGTTTGGACCAGCGAGTTCGGTGTGGGTAAAGCCGTGAAATTGCACGGCGCATTCCCGTGGAAAACCGCCAAACTTGATGGCCGTGAGGGCGTAGGTTCATTTGGCACGATCACACGCAATGACGATTCGACGGACTACGGTTATCTCGTGACCGTGCAGGGCGATCTAGACGCTGCGACCGATACGCCCGACCTGCTACTGTATGTCGAGCGAAATGCTTCTGCATCGCAAGGAAAATCCCCCGTCGCCGCCGAGGAGCTGGAAAGAATCGGCAAAGAAATCGCGGCTTCCATCAAACGACGATGACTTCATTAAGGAACCTCTCTTTCGGCAGTGGTGCGAGACATATAAAGGCAGCAAGGCCATCGAAGATATTTCGATCAACGGCGTTGCTTTTATTCACGCTGTGGGTATCGCACTCGTTCGCTGCTCCGCAAGAGGAGTGCGTAGGGCGATATCGCTTGACCCTTCCCAGCGAAGCAGATGTGGCGCTCACGACAGCCAAGGCTTTTCGCGAACCTCAGGAATCGAATATCCGTTTTCCCGACGGGCTTTTTGCGCCGCTTTCATCGTTTATCTACAACGGGACCTTCTACATCACGGAAGCCATCACGCATGACGGCTACGATGCGCTCGTCGATACGATGAAGAATCGCGTTGCGGCAAGTCAGAACAAACAGTTTCAGGATCAGCGACTCTCGGTTTTGCCGGTGCGGGATACGAGTTCGTTTGCCTGGTCGGGCCGTGGCGGAGCGGCTTTCTATGCGTTCAAGAACGGTAGAACCATCACGTTCCTCACAAAATCGCAAGACGTGCAGGAGGCGAGTGGCGACGCGCTTGACGTATTGGAACATCTGGAACCACGCAGCACGGGAGATATCCCCGTTGAGCCGGGCGTTTGTCTGCCCGGCTTGTTCGTCAAAACGAGTCAGGTGGACAAGAGCCGCATCGTTGGCTCAACGTACCGGCTGCAAAGCCACCTGGATGTGTTGATCTTCTTCCGTGATTCCAAAGCATTGAAGGATCAGCCGAAGCTAACTGCACGTCAGGAGAGTGAGTTCGTCTGGACCAACGAGTTCGGCGTGGGCAAGGCCGTCAAACTTCGCGGTGCGAGCCCGTGGCGCACAGTAAAACTCGACGGCAGGGAAGGCGTGGGATCCTTCGGTGCAATCACAAGGAACGACGATTCGACCGACTACGGTTATCTCGTGACGGTGCAAGGCAATCCCGATGCGTCGACTGACACGCCCGACTTATTGCTGTATGTCGAACGCAATGCCTCCGCAGCAGAGGGCAAAGCCCCCGTCACCGCCGACGAGCTGGAAAAAATCGGCGCAGAAATAGCGGCTTCCATCAAACGGCGATGACTTCACTAACGCTTCTCTCTTCAGGCAGTGGTGCGAGACATGTGACGGCAGCAAGGCCGTCGAAGACGCGTCGAGCGGCAGCTCTGCTTCTCTGCATGCTATGGGCAACGCACTCGTTCGCTGCTCCGCAAGAGGAGTGCGTAGGGCGATATCGTTTGACCTTGCCATCCGAGGCCGACGTCGCAATGAGCAGTGCGAAGTCGCTCACCGGACCCGATGACGAGCCGATTCGTTTCCCGGACAATCTGAATTCGCCACTATCTATCTTTGCCTTTGATGGTGCGTTCAAAATCAGTAGAAGCCTTTCTCCTGGTGCGGCGGATGCGCTGATGCAACACGCCAAAGATGCTGTTGTGAGGAGCGCCGGAAAGCCGTACGAGTATCAGCGATTCAAACTCCTCTCTGTCGAAGACGCCAATAGCGTCGCGTGGAAGAGCCCGGACAAGTCTGGGTTCTATACTTTCAAAGATGGGACGACTGTCTCGTTCATAGCGGACCTGATTCCTGAGCAGAAAACACTGGAAATACTCGGCAGTCTCCGGGTGCGAGGCGATGGCGAAGTGCCTTCAATGCCCGGCGTGTGCCTCCCGGGCCTGTTCATTGAACGTGACGGCCCTGACGCGTTACGCAATGTCGGCGTGACATTTCGGCTCAGAGAGCATCCCGATGTACTCATTTTCTTTCACGACTTGAAGGTCTTGAAGGACCAGCCACGGCTAACTTCGCGCCAGAAGAACGAGTTCGTCTGGACCAGCGAGTTCGGCGTGGGCAAGACCGTAAAATTGCACGGTGTATTTCCGTGGCGCACCGTCAAGCTCGATGGCCGCGAAGGTGTGGGTTCGTTCGCCACCATCACGCGCAGAGACAATTCGACGGACTACGGTTATCTCGTGACCGCGCAGGGCGATCTGGACGCTGCCGCCGATACGCCCGACTTGCTACTGTATGTCGAGCGAAATGCTTCTGCATCGCAAGGAAAATCCCCCGTCACAGCCGACGAGCTCGAAAAAATCGGCGAAGAAATAGCGGCTTCTATCAAACGGCGATGACTTCACTAACGCTTCTCTCTTTCGGCAGTGGTGCGAGACATATAAAGGCAGCAAGGCCATCGAAGATATTTCGATCAGCAGCGCTGCTTCTCTCCATACTATGGGCAACACACGCGTTAGCCGCGCCACAAGAGGAATGCGTAGGTCGCTATCGCCTGACTCTCCCCGACGAGGCAGATGTGGCGCTCACGATCGTCGAAGCCTTTCGCGGGCCGCAGGAATCGAATATCCGCTTCCCCGATGGGCTGATTGCGCCGCTTTCCTCGTTTGTCTACAACGGAACGTTTTATATCAGCGATGGCATTTCGCGTGATGGCTATGATGCGCTCGTCAACACGATGAAGGATCGCATCGCGAGGGAGCAGGACAAGTCACCGGACGAGCGGCCTGTGGTTTTGTCGGTGCAGGGCTCGGGCTCGTATGCGTGGACGGGTCGCGGCGGAGCGGCCTTCTACGCGTTCAAGGACGGAAAGACCGTGTCGTTCGTCACGAGATCCGACGACAGGAATTCGGCGAGCACCACCGCGCTTGAGGTTCTGACGAATCTACAACCACGCGCAGTTGGAGAGGTTCCAGCCGAGCCGGGAGTCTGTCTGCCAGGCGTTTTCGTCAGGACGAGTCAGGTGGACAAGACGCGCATAGTCGGTGTGAGCTATCGACTGAAGCGTCATCCGGATGTGCTGATCTTTTTCCGCGATACGAAAGTACAGAAATATGCGCCCAGGCTAACTTCACGTCAGGAGAATGAGTTTGTGTGGACGAGTGCGTTCGGCGTGGGTAAGTCCGTCAAATTGCACGGCGCATTTCCGTGGCGCACGGTGAAGCTTGATGGGCGCGAAGGCGTGGGATCATTGGCCACCATCACGCGACGGGACGATGCGACCGACTACGGATATCTCGTGACCGTGCAAGGGGATGCGGATGCGACCGTGGATACCCCGGACTTGCTTCTCTACGTCGTGCGTAACGCCGCAGCAGCCAATGGAAAAACCCCTGTATCCGAAGACGAAATCGAAGAAATTGGCAGAGAAGTAGCGGCTTCGATCAAACGGCGATGACTTCGTTACCACTTCTCTCTTTAGCCCGACGGTGCGAGACACATGAAAGTAGCAAGGCCATCGATGACGTTCCGATCAGCAGCACTGCTTCTCTCCATGTTGGGGGGAACACACGCGTTGGCGGCACCACAACAGGAATGTGTAGGTCGTTATCGGTTGACGTTACCGTCCCAGGCGGAAGTGGCCATGAGCACTGCCAAGGCATTTACCGATACGCAGATCAAACCGATTCGTTTCTCCGACAATTTGCCCGCGCCGCTCTCGTCCTTCATATACGACGGCAAGTTCGAGATCAGCAGAAGCGTTTCTCAGAGTGAATTCGACGCGCTGGTGGGCCGAGCGAAAGATGAGCTTGCCGCGAGTGCGAAAAAGCCTTATGCGGATCAGCGATACACCCCCTTGGCGGTGAGCGCCGCGCGGAGTTTCGCGTGGTTGGGCGCAAAGGATTCGGGGTTTTACACGTATAAAAACGGCACGGCAATTTCATTCATTGCTCAACCCGCCTCGGAAAAAAGCACAGCATTTGTCTTGGATAACGTCAGGGCGCGGGATGACGGTGAGGTTCCAACCGCTCCGGGCGTGTGCTTGCCGGGTGCCTTCGTCGAGAGCGAGCAACCGGATCGAGCCCGCGCCGTTGGCGTCACCTTCCGCTTGAAAGATCATCCCGATGTGCTGATTTTCTTTCACGATTTAAAGGTGCTGAAAGATCAACCCAAGTTGACCTCACGCCAGAAGAACGAGTTTGTCTGGACCAGCGAGTTCGGCGTGGGTAAGGCCGTCAAATTGCACGGCGTGTTCCCGTGGCAAACCGTCAAGCTCGACGGCCGCGAAGGGGTGGGATCATTTGGCACGATCACACGCAATGACGATTCGACGGATTACGGCTATCTCGTGACCGTGCAGGGCGACCTTAACGCCTCAACCGACACACCCGATTTGCTCTTGTATGTCGAACGCAACGCCGCCGCATCCCAAGGCAAAACCCCCGTCACCGCCGACGAACTCGAAAAAATTGGCGAAGAAGTCGCCGCATCGATCAAGCGTCGCTAACGCAATCCGCTAACAACTTAGCCGCCGCCGCGTCCGACTAACCCGCATTCACCTGCACGTGATAAACCGCCCACGGGCAGGTCACAAACCGCTCCTTCAGCGGCTTGCTGGCCTGCTCCGGAACGCGGTCGGCGTCGTACACGGCCCATAGCGGCCCCAGCCCACCCAGCGGCATGGGCTTGCCATCCAGATGCGTGGCGACGATATAACGCCACGCGCGCAGATTCTCCAGCGACACCATCACCGCATAACCATCGATCGCACGCAGCATGACCTGCGCCGTCCCCGCGCCGGTTACGCCCGCAACTTGCAGCACGTCGGCGAGCAGCGGACCTGCGAGCGTATGCGGCTGCTGATCGTATTCGAGCGTAGGGCGGATCGTGACTGCGGGCAAGCGCATCAGCGCGGGAAAGTCGAACGCATAGGCTTTGTCGAACTTCACGAGCTGTTTCTCGAACAAACGATCGAATACATCGACGCCGCCGCGATTATGCCGACCGATATCGCCGGAGATCGTCAGCACGGCGGGCGAGGTCGCATGCGCGGCGCCACTCGTTTCGTGCTTTGCGGCGAAGGCCGCGGGTGCGACGCTGAACGCGGCTGCGCCGCTCAAGAATTGCCGCTTGTTCATTTCGGATGGTCCTTTCTTTGACGCTAGCTGGCCGGGGTTGAGAAACTGGGTGTCGGTATCGACATAAGGCGGTTGCAGTATATATCGGCAAGCCGCAGCGTCCGGACTGTCTAAACGTCCACCGAGATCAAGCTATTATTTCGGTTGGCGAACGAAATTCATGGATGATAACGCGTAGCCTATATACGTCGGTATAACTCTAATAAACCGATTGCCGTATCGTCTGCGCGAAGCGCCGATGCTAGGCTACGGAGCAATATAGGCCGCTCTTTCTGCGCGGCGCAACATCAAGCAATCGAGTTATCGGAGCGTACCGAATGAAAATCCCTCGCATCAAGGCCTTGCTGAGTGGCGCGACGCTGGCGCTTGCCATATTGGGGAACCAGCCTGTCATGGCAGAGCAGACGTCGCCCGACGCATCGCCCATTTATGGCGTGACGATTCCGCCAGGCTATCGCGAGTGGCAGATGATCGCGCCCGCCGCCGAAGCCGCGCCGCTCGACGAATTGCGCGTCGTGCTCGGCAATCCCGCTGCGATCAAGGCGATCAAGAACGCCACGCTGCCGTTCCCGGACGGCGCGGTGCTCGTCAAGCTGGCCTACAAGAAAAAGCAATCCGATGATTTCGCGCCCGCCACGGTGCCGGGCCAACCCACCACGGTGCAGGTCATGGTGAAGGATTCGAAGCGCTATGCGTCGACGGGCGGTTGGGGTTTCGGTCGCTTCATCGACGGCAAGCCGGCCGATCTGAAACAGCACCAAACCTGCTTCGCGTGTCACGCCGAACGCGTGAAAGACCGCGACTATGTCTTCACGCGTTTCGCGCCTTGAGAAAAAAATTCGCCGCTCAAAGCAAAGCGCGCCGCTGCAACGAGCGGCGCGCACCGAAGCAACAACCAATCAAATCCCCGTTCGCACGGGCAATGCCGTCACCCCGCGCAGATTATTGCGGTGCTGCCAGACCAGCGCATCGAGATTCTCGGCCTGCAGCGCGGGAAAGCGATCGAGTAAATGTCCGATCGCGACTTCCATTTCGAGCATGGCGAGCCGCGCGCCAAGACAATAATGAATGCCCGCGCCGAAGGACAGCGATTTAGCCGTATCGTCGCGCGCGAAGTCGAGCTGGTCGGGCTGCGTGAACGCCTGCGGGTCGCGATTTGCCGCGCCAATCAGCATGAAAACGACGGACCCGCGCGCGAGCTTCGAATCGCCCACGTCGATATCGTCGAATGCCGTGCGCACGACCATTTGCACGGCGCCGTCGTAACGCAGGCATTCCGCAATCGCGCGCGGCAACAGCGTGCGGTCGTCTTGTAGCGCCTGATACCGATCGCGATGCCGAAACAGCGCGAGCATCGTATTGCCGATCATATTCGACGTCGTTTCGTGTCCGGCGATGAATAGCAGGACCGCGTTCGACACCACTTCTTCGTCGGTGAGCTTCGCGCCATCCACCTCCACGTGCAGCAGCGCGCTGATCAGATCGTCGGCATGCTGTGAGCGCCGTTGCTCGATTACGTTCTGGAAATAGCGTTCGA
The DNA here is from genome assembly GCF_046535315.1 of Paraburkholderia sp. SIMBA_027. Taxonomy (NCBI): domain Bacteria; kingdom Pseudomonadati; phylum Pseudomonadota; class Betaproteobacteria; order Burkholderiales; family Burkholderiaceae; genus Paraburkholderia; species Paraburkholderia sp. SIMBA_027. The sequence continues at coordinate 371,877 of NZ_JAWRWY010000004.1, read as the reverse complement.
GCGTGAGCGCCGCTTCGTCAGCGGCGCTCAGCGCTTGCGCGTCGAGCGGCGCAAGGTCGAACGCGGCGACTAGTCGACCGGCGGCGCCTGCGAGTGCGTGGGCGTCTTCGAGCGGCACATCGAGCAACTGGCAGATGATGCGAACCGGCAACGGCAGTGCGAAGTCGCTCATCAAATCGAAGCCGGCATTCGTGCCGATTGCATCGAGCAGCGCGCGCGTAGTGGCTTCGACCGTGTCACGCAGTTTCTCCATTTGCCGCGCGTTGAAGGTCTTCATCAGCAGCGCGCGCAATCGCGTGTGCGTGGGGGGATTCATCATCAGCAAGGTACGGTTCAGCGACTGAAACACCGGCCGCGCCGTTGCCGCTTCGCCGTAGCGCGCGGCCACGCTTTGCAGATATGTTTTGCCCATACGCGGATCGCGCAGCAGCGCGTCGATCACATCGAAGCGGCCCGTGACGAAAACTTGCGGCGCGATGGGCAGCAGCGCACCCGCTGCGCGAATCTTTTCATACGCGGGATACGGATTCGCGAAGAACGCGGGTGAGGTGAAGTCGGAGAATTGCATGAGTTTGGGCGATGAATGTGGGCGGATCGTAGTGTAGCGAAGGGCGCGTTGTGAAGCGAACGTTCACGCGCGCGCTTCGAGCATCTTGACGAGCGTAAGCAGCGTGCGATTCGCAGGCGTGGCGATACCTGAATTCAATCCGCGGCGCACGATCGCGCCGTTGAGATAATCGATTTCGCTGGGCTTGCGGCGTGCAAGGTCTTGTGCGGTCGACGAATATTGACCGCCGGGAATGGCGGCTTCAATGCGCTCGACAATTTGCGCGGGTGTGTCGTCGAAGTGGACGCCTTCCGCGGCTGCAACGGCGAGGCATTCGGTCACCACGTCGCGCATGGTCTCGCGCAAGGCGTCGCGTTGCGGCATGGCGTCGAGCGGCAATTGAACGATGGCCGACACCGCGTTGTATGCGCAATTGAGCACGAGTTTTTGCCAGAGCGTGGCGCGCACGTCGCGGGCGATGCGCGTGGGAATGTCGGCGTCGAGCAGCGTGCGCGCGAGCGCTTCGCTCGAAGGCGTGTCTTCGATCTCCAGGTCGCCGCGTCCGTGATGCAGCAAATGGCCTGGCCCCGCCATTTCGCTTGCCACGTACACGGCGGCGCTGATCACGGGTTGTGTCAGTTCGGCGCGCAGCATCGCGGCATTGTCCACGCCATTTTGCAGACTCACGACCATGGCATGCGATGCCAGTGAATGTCGCAGCGCGCGTGCTGCGCCCTGCGTATCTGGCGATTTCACGCAGACAAACACGGCGTCGGCAGACGCTGCCGCCTCGATGGCGGTCGAGGCTTGCACGGGCAGGCGCAGGTCGACCGTTCGCGACTGAAAGCGTAATCCCCGCGCGCGAATCGCATCCACATGCGTCGATCGGCCGATCAACATCACCTCATGACCGTGCCGCGCGAGCATGCCGCCAAAATAGCAGCCGACCGCGCCGGCGCCCAGAACCGCAAACCGCATACTATCCTCCGTGAAGCGAAGCTGGCCGTATGCACTGGCCCGTCGGACATCGATAACACCTGGCGCGTCAGCTTTATTCCCGCCATCGTCAATGCACGGGTGCAAATACCGGTAAGCGCTCGCGAATCCAGTCGAGCAGCGCCGCCGGTCCGGGCGCGAGTGCGCGATTCGACTTCACGAGCAAGCGCGCGCGCGTACTTTGAAAAATGCTGTGCTCGATTGGCACGGTTGTTATCTCGCCGCGTGCGACTTCGGCTTGCGCGGCGAATTCACCAATCAGCGTGACGAAGTTATCGACGGTCACCATACGCTTGAGCGCCGCCACGGAATTGCTCGTTATCGCGGCGGGAATTTCGATGCCTTCCGCGAGTTCGACCATTCTCACCGCATGGCCAATACCGAACGATTCGGGCATCAGCGCGAGCGGATACGCACGCAGGTCGTGAACATGCGCGACCGTGCGCGCCTTCGCCAACGGGTGTTCGTTGCGCAATAACAGCACGACTGGCTGATTCGAACTCGCGAGGCTGTGAATCAGCGGATGCGGTGGCGGATTGTAGGCGAGGCCGATATGAGCGCGGCTCGACGCCACCTCCTCGATCACGCCGTCGCGGCCCAGCACGCTCAGCTCGATCGTCAGCGACGGATAGCGAGCGCAGAACGGCCGGAGCACGGCATCGGTGAGCGTATCGACGAAACCTTCGCTCACGGCAAGCCGGATACGCCCCTGTTGCAAACCGCGCAGCGCGCCGAGTTGTGCTTCGAGTTTTTCCTGCTGCGAGCGGCAGCTTTCCACAAAATCGAGCAGATGCGCCGCGGCGTCGGTTGGGCGCACGCCTTTCGCGGAGCGGTCGAACAGCGTCGCGCCCAGTTCGTCTTCCAGAATGCGGATTTGCCGCGTGATGACGGAGGGCGACGTATTGAGGTTGTCGGCGGCGCCGCGAATCGAGCCGTGGTCGAGGACCGCGTGAAAGTAGCGCAGGCGTTGATGATTGAGTTGACGCATGGTGATCACCGGATCGAATGTCGTGCGTTGCTTGTGAGGCAACAGGGGTGGGGCGCGATTGCTGTTATCCAGATCGCGCCTTCCTGACACCATCGCTAAACCGGATGCGCCACGAAGTTAATCAGCGATCCGAACTAATTGAAGAGTTGGAACGAAGAAGCGCTAAGTCATGTTTTCAGATACTCATCAAACGCCAGACCACATCCTGATCGTCGACGACGATGGGGCGCTACGCGAGCGTATCGCGACGTATTTGCAGACCCGCGGCATGCGTGTCTCGCAGCTTTCGCGAGCGCGTGATCTACGAGCACGGTTAAACCAGTCCGCGCCCGATCTCATCGTGCTGGACACCCGTCTTCCCGATGCGGATGGCCTCGCGCTGTGCGGCGAATTGCGTGCTAACCGCCGCTTTCATGCTTTGCCGATCGTGCTGCTGTCCACGCGTCACGGCGTGGAGGACCGCATTGTCGGCCTTGAAATGGGCGCCGACGATTACCTGGCGAAGCCGCTTGCGACTCGCGAACTGTTCATGCGCATTCGTGCGATCCTGCGCCGCGCGCGTCTGCCGCCGCCCGGACTCGCCGTCGCGCACATGGCGAGCGTGCTGCGTTTTGGCGAATGGCGGCTCGACACGCTGGCGCGTCATCTTGTGGACGAGAGCGGCGCAACCGTTGCACTGAGCAGCGCTGAATATCGTTTGCTGCGCGTGCTGCTCGATTATCCGAATCGCGTGCTCACGCGCGATCAACTTCTCGACCTCACACAAGGCCGCGAAGCCGATCTGCTCGACCGTTCGATCGACCTGCTCGTGAGCCGCGTGCGTCAGCGCTTGCGCGACGGCGTGCGGCAAGGCCGCTACATCAAGACGATACGCAACGAGGGCTATCTGTTTTCGGCGACGGTTGTCGAAGCCACCGGCCCGTGCGCATCGGCGTGTTGCGCGGCGGCCTGAGATCCCACATTGGGCGCATCACGGAATCAGCAGCAGCTTGCCGGTCGATCGACGGCTTTCCATGTCGTCATGCGCCTGCGCCGCCTGTTCGAGCGGATACACCCCGCCGATACGCACGTCGATTGCCCCGGCGACGATCCAGTCGAACAACTGCTTCGCGCGCGCCCGCAACAACGCGGGCGTGGCGATGTGATCGGCAAACACCGCGTAACCGATCTTGATGCTGCGCGGCAGGCTCATGATGTGCAGCGGTCCCGCGTCGCCGAGCACCGGGCCGTACCAGCAGAACGTGCCGCTGCGGCGCAGCGCGGCCATCGACGCGTGAAAGGTCGTGGGACCGGAGCCGTCGTAGACCACGTGTACGCCTTCGCCGCCCGAGAGCCGCACGGTTTCTTCGGCGAAGGCGCCGTCCGCGTCGACGATGACGTGATCCGCGCCCGCTTCGCGTGCGATCTCCGCCTTCGCCGCGCTCGACACGCGGCCGATCACCGTGCCGCCGCGCAACTTGATGATCTGCGTGAGCAACAGGCCCAGGCCGCCCGCGGCCGCATGCACGAGCGCGATATCGCCGCGCTGCACCGGATAAAAGTCTGTCGCGAAGTGGCTGGCCGTGAGGCCCTGCATCATCAGTGCGGCGGCGGTGCGATGGTCGATTTCGTCGGGCACCGGCACAAGCGCGGCGGTCGGAATGACGACGCGCTGCGCGTAGCTGCCCGGCGCATAGACCCACGCGACGCGCTGACCGGGGCGCACATCCGTGACGTTTTCGCCCACGGCGAGCACGCGGCCCGCGCCTTCGACGCCCAGCGGCTTCGGATCCGGCGTCGACTCCCAGAAACCACCGCGACGCACGCCGATATCCATGAAGTTGACGCCCGCAGCATCGACTTCGACGAGCGCTTCGCCCGGACCCGCGACGGGCTCGCTCGCATCGACGAGGCGCAGCTTGTCGATGCCCCCCGGGCCTTCCATGACGATCTGTTTCATGCTCGCGCGCTCCTTGTATGGCGTGGTTTGCGTGGTGTTGTCATCGTGCGTTCCTTGAATGAGGGCGTGACGCTATTGGAACGCCGCCACGTATCCCGGTTGTTTCCGCCGATGCGTGGAAATGTAAGCGCGTGTTGCGAAGCGGGCCGTCGATACAGTGGGCTACAAATGTGCGTCACTCGATCCCAACCCGCGACGCCGTCACGCGGCGCTCGGTTGCAGGCAACGAGCACGCGAGAGTGGCGCGGTCGTGCGGCGCATGTCGTCGCGTTCGGCGATGCGGTGCTCGTCGAGCGTGGTGACGGCCGCCGAAAACACGTAGCCTTCGTTGCGCAGCGTCTTGATGTAGCGGGCCATGCGCGCCGTGTCGTTGAGGCGCTGCCGCAATCGGCTCACGAGCAGATCGATCGAGCGGTCGAACGGATCGGCGCTGCGCCGCTGCGTGAGATTGAGCAACTGGTCGCGCGTGAGTACGCGCTGCGGATGATCGAGAAACACGCGCAGCAGACGATATTCTGCGCCGCTGAGCGCGACCGGCGTGTCGTGCGGATCGAGCAGACGGCGCGCGGTGGTGTCGAGTCGCCAGTTGCCGAAGCCGAGTGTAGCGGGGCCTTCTTCGGCATGCAGATCGGGCGGCAGCATCCGCGTGCGCCGCAGCACGGCGCGGATGCGCGCGAGCAGTTCACGCGGCGGGAAGGGCTTGGTCAGATAGTCGTCGGCGCCCATTTCGAGGCCGACGATGCGGTCCATCACATCGTTGCGAGCGGTGACCATCAGCACCGGCATGAGACGATGGCGGCTCTCGCGCAGCGCGCGATAAAGCGTGAGTCCGTCTTCGCCGGGCAGGATGAGGTCGAGCAGGATCAGGTCCGGCGGGCTGCGTTCGAGCGCATCGTGCATCTCGCGCCCGTTGGCGGCGCGCGTGGTCCGCATGCCGTTTTTCTCAAGATAGTTGCCGACCAGTTCGCGCAGGTCGCGGTCGTCGTCGACGATCAGCACATGGTCGATTTTGTCCATGATGGTCATAAGCGACGCGGTGCGCCGCGTCCGGTTTGCGTGGAGCGCCGGCCGCGCTTTCGTGCGCGTAGCCGCCTGACTCCGATTCAAACAGATTAGCCGCTGCGCGCTGTGTATTCCATCCGGATCTGGATTGAGTCTATAGACGAAAAAGGATAGGGGACCCTATACGTCCGTATAAGGGTGGGGGGTGGGGTGCAGTATTCAAATCCCGCTCAGACGCATTTTCAGTCAATTGATAATTCGATGACGTGATATTTGAAGGCGGCAGGGGAAATAAAAAAACTACACACCGGACATAATCGGGATACATGCGCTGACTTTAATGAGGGCCGGCGTTTCGGAATCGACCGCGCGTCAAAGCAGTCGCGCGGTCGCGTTTCCGAATCGATTCTTCTCTCATGAACAGGACGATCCAGCATGCCTTCGAATGAATTTTCCCCGATGCGGCGCAGCCTGCTGACCGCCACTGCGGCGGCCGGTGTGCTCTTGCTGTTTCCTGAAGCGATTTACGCCAGTGCCGCCACGCCCGATATCCGTCCGTTCAAGGCGAATATTCCCGACTCCGCACTCGACGATCTGCGCCGCCGCCTGGCGAATACCCGCTGGCCGGGAAAAGAAACCGTCGCCGACGAATCGCAGGGTGTGAAACTCGCGCGCATGCAGCAACTGGTTCAATACTGGGGAACGGGTTACGACTGGCGTAAAGGCGAAGCGAAGCTCAATGCTTTTCCGATGTTCATCACGGAAATCGACGGGCTCGATATTCAGTTCATTCACGTCCGCTCGCGCCATGCCAATGCGCTGCCGCTGATCATGACGCACGGCTGGCCCGGCTCGATTTTCGAATTGATCAAGGCAATTGGACCGCTGACCGATCCGACCGCTTATGGCGCGAGTGCCGACGACGCGTTCCACGTCGTGGTGCCTTCGCTGCCAGGCTTTGGCTTTTCGGGCAAACCTGCGCAGCCGGGCTGGGGCTCGGACCATATCGCGCGCGCGTGGGGCGTGTTGATGGCGCGGCTCGGTTACGAGCGCTTCGTTTCGCAGGGCGGCGACTGCGGCTCGGTGATCTCGCAACGCATGGCGATGCAGCACGTGAAGGGCTTGATCGGCATACACGTGAACATGCCGGCCACGGTACCGCCCGATATCGCGCGGCATCTCGCGCTGGACGATCCCGCGCCTGCCGGACTTTCGGCGGGCGAAAAGCGCGCATACGAGAAGCTGAGCGTGTTCTATCGCGACAATTGCGGCTATTCCGCCATGATGGTGACACGTCCGCAAACCGTGGGCTATGCGCTCGCCGATTCGCCGGTGGGACAGGCGGCGTGGATGTACGACAAGATTTCGCAATGGACCTATAGCGGCGGCATTCCCGAGCGTTCGCTGACGCGCGATGAAATACTCGACGATATCTCGCTCTACTGGCTGACCAATAGCGCGACGTCGTCGGCGCAAATCTATTGGGAAGATCATTCCAACAATTTCAATGCGGTCGATATCGGCTTGCCCACGGCAATTACGGTATTCCCCGGCGAGATTTATCAGGCGCCGCGCAGTTGGGCCGAGCGCGCCTATCACAACCTCGTCTACTTCAACGCGGTGGACAAGGGCGGCCATTTCGCCGCGTGGGAGGAGCCGCTGCTGTTCGCACAGGAAGTGCGCGCCGGCTTCCGGCCCATGCGCAAGCTGGCGTGATCGCCGGAGAAAAAATGCAGAGAAAAAGCAATGCGGCCGGTGAATGAAGTACCTAATGATCGCGAATGGCCACCGAATTGGTGCGGGAATGGAGGCAGCAAATGATGCGGTGATTGGCAATCAATCGCTGCCATAGGCATCGAATGGCGGTTATTGGCGGGTGATTGCGTGGACCGGCGAGAGGGCTTTTGTTACCATCGGTTATTCGCCCTTCATAACAATCGATGCGCTTTTCTCGCCAGCGGCCCATTTGCCCACGATGTCCAACTCCACGCCCGCACCGCTCTCGACGGACCCAGACGGCACTATCGTCTATATCGTCGACGACGACGCGTTGTTTCGCCGCGCGTTGACCGGGCTGTTGCGCTCCGCCGGGCTGGCGGTGCGGGCGTTCGATTCCACCGAGGCCTTTCTCGCCGCGCCGCGACCTGCCACGCCGTCGTGCCTGCTGCTCGACGTGCGTCTGCAAGGCCGCAGCGGTCTCGCGTTTCAGGCCGAGCTGAGCGAAGGCGGACGCGCGCATCTGCCGATCATCTTCATGACCGGCTACGGCGACATCGCCATGTCGGTGAAAGCGATGAAGGCGGGCGCGGTGGACTTTCTTGCGAAGCCGTTTCGCGATCAGGACATCATCGACGCCGTGCTCGCAGCGCTCGAGAAAGACGCCAACCGCCTCGCAGCCGATCGCGCGCTGCACACGTTGCGCGCGGGCTGGGACTCGCTCACGCCGCGCGAGCGCGAAGTGCTCCAGCATGTTGCGGCCGGCCTCATGAACAAGCAGATCGCCGCGAATATGGGCATTGCCGAAATCACCGCGAAGATTCATCGCGGCCAGGCCATGAAAAAAATGAACGCTCGTTCCGTGGCGGAGTTGATGCGAAAGATGGAAGCCCTTGGCATTGCGCATCTGCGTGCCTGAGTTCGCGCGACTACACGGTCGTGCAGGCCTGCTGCGCGATATCTATACCATCAGATGATGGCGGCGCGGCACGGCGTCCCGTATTCTGACGCTGCCGCGCGAATGCCTCGTTGCCCGCGCGTTAGTTAACGTCCGCGTGCCTTTGCGGCGCACGGTTGAGAACAACGACGGGAGAACGACTATGCGAGCGTATCCGGCAGCTTCGTGCGATACGCCCGCGCGTGCGTGCGAGTCTGCGCCGCGTCGCCCGGTCGCCGGATCCGCCGGAATGATGCCGCGCGTGCTTTCGGCGTTGTTGGCGGCACTACTGGCGGCGGCGTGCGGTTACGCCGCCTTTGCGATGTACGCCACGCCGTCGTCTGTCGCGCATGAGCCCTATCGTTTCGTCGCGCCGCTGGTGCTGCCCGCGCTTGCGGCGCTCGCTTTCATCACGTTCCAGTATGGCGCGTTGCGCGCGCAACTACGTCGCCATGCTCAGGCATTCGAAGCCGAAGCCGAAGCGGGCGAGGGCGTGGGCCTCGCCTTACCCGAATCCGGCCCCGCGCCGATGGCACGGCTCGCGCGTGCCGCCAATCGTTGCGCGCGTCAACGCGCGGGTCGCCAGGCTGAATTGCTGCATGTGCTGGCCGCTTACGCGCACGATCTGCGCACGCCGCTCACGCGCATGGGCATGCGTTGCGAACTGCTCGACGACGACGCGACGCGTGACGCGCTGCAACGCGATCTCGCCGAAATGGCGGAGCTGGTTGAAGGCAGTTTGTCGTGCGCGCGCATGCAGTGCAGCGCCGATGAGCCGATGCGTTCCGTCGATGCGGATAGCCTGCTCGACCTGCTGATCGCCGACTATCGCGACGCAGGCCGCATCGTCACGCTCGACGGTCGGGTGGGCCGCCCTCTCGTTACCTGCCCTCACGCGTTGCGCCGCGTGCTCGTGAACCTGATCGACAATGCACTGCGTTATGGCGACGACGTGTGCCTGAGCGTGCGTGTGGAAACGCGGCGGCTCGTGATTGCGGTGCTCGATACGGGTCCGGGCATCGTGCCCGCGCAACTCGAAGCGGTGTTTCTGCCGTGGTATCGCGCGCCCGGCACGGCGGCGGCGACGCCGGGTTCGGGATTGGGACTCGCCATCGCGCGGCGTCTGACGCACGCGATGCGCGGCGAACTACATCTGGAGAATCGCTGCACGGGCGGGCTGGAAGCGCGCCTGACGTTGCCGCTAAACGCGCCTTGACGGGTCGATTCACGCGTGTGATGCGCATGATGCGCTTCAGGTGCCGGGCAGCGTCACGGTCACGATTGTCGTGCCGCCCAAACGCTCGGTGAGTTCGTGATGCGCGCTACGTGACCCCCACCAGCGCGAACGGCGCGCCTGCGCACGATGCCCAACCACGACGAGATCGGGATTGAACGCCTGCGTATGGCGCAAGACGACATCGTTCAAGCGACCGAAGCTCACATAGCCGCTCGCGACAATGCCATCGCCGGTCAACTGGCGCACCGCATGATCGAGCGTGCTGCGCGCGAGTTCCTCCAGACGATGAAACGCGAGGTCGCTCAGCAGGCCAGCGCAATGCGCATTGGCGCTTTCGGCATCGACGACGGAAATGACATCCACCTGCGCCGATAACGCGAGCGAGAGTTGCGCGCAGCGTTCGAGCGCGGCCTGGGCTTCGGCGCTGCCGTCGTACACGAGCAGCAATTTCGCAAAGGGAGACATGACGTCGAAGACCGTGAATTTGGTCGTGATTTTGAATTTAAGTGGCACGAACAAAACAGCCCATGCGGGGTGTTTATTCCGCAAGCCTCTTTTACAACCCGATCTTTTCAGTGGCGCGAACGCGGACATATTCCGACATAAATTTCAGCCAGCGTTGCGCTATAACGATGCAAACCGAACACCGCGAAATGCGCGTCACAGACAACCACGCGCAATGTGCCGGACAAGCCTCACGCGAATGCGATCGATACACTCGTTTGCCATGAATCGACACACCGTACGCTCGATTCATCGCGAGGTTTCGCCGCCGTGCGAGGCCGCTACTCCTTTCGAAGTTCATCTGGCAAACGATCATGTCCGAGTCCTGCACCGCACTTTCGTCGAATGTCCGCCAACGATTCTTTATCGATGGCGATTGGGTATCGAGTCATTCCGATCAACGTCACACGATCATTTCTCCGGCGACCGAAACGCCGTTCATGTCCGTGCCGCTCGCAGATGCCGTCGACATCGGGCGCGCAGTATCGGCGGCGCGGCGCGCGTTCGATCACGGGCCGTGGCCGCGTCTGTCCGGACCGGAACGCGCCGGCTATCTGAAGCGGCTGACGCAGGCGTTGCGCGAGCGCCTGCCGTTGCTCGCGCAACTCTGGACCGATCAGGTCGGCGCGCCCGCGTCGTTCGCGCAGAAGCTCACGCCGTTTGGCGCGAGCCGCTTCGATTTTTTCGCCACGCTCGCCGAGCACTATGCGTTCGACGACTGGCGGCCGACGCAGCGCGGACGCGCCTGCGTGCGCCGCGTGCCGGTGGGCGTCGCGGCGCTGATTGCGCCGTGGAATGCGACCTTTCCCATCGTCTCGCAGAAGATCGCCGCGGCGCTGGCGGCCGGCTGCACGATGGTCGTGAAGTCGCCGCCCGAGTGTCCGTTCGACGCGCTCATCATCGCGGAATGCGCGGCGGCCGCGGGCATTCCGCCTGGGGTGCTCAACGTGGTCACGGCGGGACGCGAAGCGGGCGCGCAACTCGTGCAGTCGCGCGATATCGACAAGATCAGCTTTACCGGCAGCGTGGCGACGGGCCAATGGATTCAGCGCGCGGCGACCGATCGGCTCGCGCGCGTGACGCTCGAACTCGGCGGCAAGTCGGCAGCGATTCTGCTCGACGATGTCGATCTGCCCGCCGCGCTGGCGGCGCTCGTGCCGTTCACGATGCCGTTCTCGGGGCAGATCTGCTTCGCGCAGACGCGCGTGCTCGTGCCTCGTCATCGTCACGACGAAATCGCCGAGGCGTATGCAAGTGTCGTCGCGCGCATGAAGGTGGGTGATCCGCATGACGCCGATACGGCCATCGGTCCCGTGCTCAATGCTACGCAGCGCGAGCGTGTACGCGGCTATATCGAACGCGGCATCGCCGAAGGCGCGGCGCTCGTGACGGGCGGCTCCGGAAATGCGGGATTCGAGCGCGGCTTATACGTTGCGCCCACGGTGTTCAGCCGCGTGACGTCGACCATGGCGATCGCGCGCGAGGAAATCTTCGGCCCGGTCGTGTCGATCCTGCCGTACGACAGCGTCGATCAGGCAGTCGAGATCGCCAATGACTCGGACTACGGTTTGAGCGGTTCGGTGTTCGGCGCGGATGGCGAGCGCGCATTCGACGTGGCGTGCCGCTTACGTACGGGCAACGTCGGCATCAACGGCGTGGAGATTGCGCCCAACGTGCCGTTCGGCGGCATGAAGCGTTCGGGCATCGGTCGGGAAGGCGGACGCGAAGGGCTCGAAGCGTACCTCGAAACGCAGGCGATATTCGTTCCGGGCGCGGCGGCGTAACGCCGAACGCGGAATTCGACAACAAGGAAGCCAGCCATGAACTTCGAGAAGCACGAGATGACGCTCGACGGCGATCCGCACGCGAGCGAAATCTGGTCGGACGTCATGCTCAACGTTCACGGCTTGCATTGCGAGTTCGATGCACGCCGGCCGGCGATGTCGCGCGTGAAGGGCTGGCGGCTCGGCGCAGTCGGTTTCTCGCTGGCCGATCTCGCGGTGCTCACGCTCACGCCGGTCGGCACGGAACGCGCGTCGTGGCAAGGCGACTGGCTGTTCGTGAAGCTCGTGACGGCGGGTCATGTTCACGTGCGCAGCCGCGACGCGATCCGGCGTTTCGATGCGGGCAGCCTGTTCGTGATCGATCCCGCGTGGCCGTTCACCGAAATCTTCGACGAGCGCGCGCGCCTCACCGTGCTACGCATTCCGAAAGCGGCGCTGCGCGAGCGCGGCGTGCAGTATTCGAAGCCCGCGCCGCTGACGGTCGACGCGCGCTGCGCGGACGTACAGGCGACGCGCGACATTATCCAGTGCATGGCCGCGCAGACCGTCGCGCCCAGCCGCCATACGCAAACCATGATGGGCGAGCAATTGATCGAATTGATTCAACACGCCGTACTCGACCCCGATGCACGGGCGGCACGACGCAGTTCCGACGCGCTGATCTGGCAGGCGAAGCGCTTTATCGAGCAACACATCGGCGATACGGGACTCGACACGGCGGCGATTGCCGGCGCGGTTCACGTCTCGCCGCAGCATCTGCAACGCGTGTTTCGCGCGCAAGGCGGCACGCCGATGCGTTACGTCTGGCAAGCGCGGCTCGCACGCGCCGCGCACCTGCTGCGCAGCGATCCGGCGGCGGGCGTGTCGATTCAGGAGATTGCGTGGCAATGCGGCTTCGCCACGGCCGCGCACTTCAGCCGCTTGTTCAAGCAGCAATACGGCGAGCCGCCTTCGGACTTTCGTCACTCGGGCTCGCCGCTGGCGGTGTGACCGCCGGATTAACTCGCGGTGATTTCGGGCGGCGCGGATCGCTGGCCGAGTACTTCGTCGTCGCGGCCTTCGGCGATCTGCTTGCCGATGGCCGAGAGCGCGTTGTCGTCGAGCGCGGCGATCAGCGCGTAACTCAGATTGGCGCGCCGCCACGTGAGCACGTTGAGGCTGTCCACGTGCTGACGCTTCATCGCCGTATCGGGCCTGTCGTCCTTCATCACGCAGAGCGCAACCGGCAAGCCGGTTTTCGGCAGATAGACGATCTGCACGAGCGGCTTGGCGTTGAAGCGCAGGCGTTGAATGCGTTTGAACGTGAGGCCCGCCGCGCGCAGATCGGGCACGCGCAGCGGCACGCCGTCGTCGCTGTGAATCTGCTCGATCACGCGCGCCGCCACCGTCATGTCGGGCATGTCGCTGGAAACCGTGTCGCGCGTATAGAGGCGCTGATAGTTGACCGCTGCCGCGACCCACGGCATGACGCCGGGCGCGGACGTGGCCACGGCAACAGGATGCGCGCCGTCGCCCGGCAGCCATCCCGGCGCCAGGCTGAGCACGAGCGCGCCGCACGCGGCGCACGTGAACGCACCGGCGAGGAACGGCCAGGCAAAGCGCGGCCACGCGAAGCGCGTGCGTTGCGCGTTGCGTGCTCGCGTTGAAATTTGCATTGCAGCGTTCGCATGATGTTGCGCGTTGGCCGCCGGATTGCGCTTTAGCGCGCCGATGGGCGTGATGTCCGCCGTCGACGCGAGCGCGACGTCATCCGCGCCGTTCTGCGTGCCGCCATATGCGCGGCTCAGTTCCGCGACGCGTTGCGCGAGCCGCTCGGGCACGGGCGGCAGCCGCTGATGCGCGAACGCATGCCGATACCGCAGCGCCGACGCCTGGAAGCAGGCCACGCGCCGCGCGACGTCGGGCGACACGCTCATCGTCTTCTCCACGTTCTCGCGCTCGCGCGGCGTGAGTTCGCCGTCCACGTACGCCATGAGCAGGACGTCATCCATATTCATGCCCCAGGTTCCTCACTATTGGCCACGCCGGTTATGCGCTTTTCTTCTTCTGTCCTTCGATCAGGGCGCCGATCGCCTGGCGAGCCCGTGAAAGCCGGCTCATGATCGTGCCGATGGGCACGCCGAGCACCTCGGCCGCTTCGCTGTAACTGAGTCCTTCTACGGCAACGAGCAGCATCACCACGCGCTGCACTTCGGGCAACTGCTGCACGGCCGCGATGATCTGTCCGTTCATCGCCTGTTCCTCGGGCGTGCGCGCGGACGGGTCCGGCACCGTCTCCAGAAAGCCATCGTCCCAGTCCATGCCCGAACGGTTGCGCACGTTGCGCGCGCGCAGCTCGTTGATCCACGTGGATTGCACGATCGAGAACATCCAGCTCAGCGGCGCGGTGCCCGGCTGCAATTGATGTGCGCGTTCGAGCCCGCGTACGCAGGCGCGCTGCACGAGGTCTTCGGCGTCGTGCTGATCGCCGGAGATGCGCAGCGCGAACGACCATAAACGCGGCAGCATGGCGGGCAGAAGGGCGGACAGGTCGGCGACGGTCATCAGCGTGACGTCCCGTCCTGAACGGCGCGGCCACGGCTCGGTGTGCGCGCGGCGCGCACAAGACTCATGCGGCACACGCGCTCGTGCATCGGAGCCGATTCGAGATTCTCGCTGGATTCCATGGGGCGACGCTTGTGTTGGCTGAAATTCGCCTGAATAGAACACCGGCGGGGCGGCCGATATTCCCTCTTTGTTTCAAGTCGGCGAGCGCGCGCGTTTTTTCGTGTTTGCGCGCGGCTCGCCTGCTGCTTCAGACGACCGTGATCGTCGTTTCGATGTTGCCGCGCGTGGCCTTCGAGTACGGGCAGGTTTGATGCGCGGCGTGCGCGAGCGCTTGCGCGGTCTCGGCGTCGAGGCCGGGCAACGAGACATTCAGACGTGCCTGTAGCGAATACGAGCCGTCGTTCACGACGAGATCGATTTCCGTATCGACGGTCGCGTCTTTCGGCAGTGCCACTTTGAGCTTGCTCGCAGCGAGACCCATCGCGCCGATGAAGCAGGCCGACCAGCCCGCTGCCAGCAGTTGTTCCGGATTCGTGCCCGGCGCGGACGAGCCGGGTGCGGAGAGCTTGATGTCCAGTCGGCCGTCGCTGCTGCGCGCGGCGCCGTCGCGGCCGCCGGTGGTGTGAGTCTTGCCCGTGTAGAGCACTTTTGCGGTGTTTTCCATGATGGGTTCCCTGGTGGGTAATGATTCGGAATTGAGGACTGAATTGACGACAGGACGCATTAGACCGGGTCAACTTATCTGGCATGTGTCCCGTCATGCGCGAATTGCAAGGCTATGTATCTGCCACGCGGTTTCGACACACTGAGATACATAAGCGCGACGTGCGCGATCGAATCGACGCCTGAAAACAGGCGTGAAATGCGCGTCGAACTGAAATATGCGAGATACAAACGCGTGCTGAAATGCAAGGCCGTTTCTTTCAGGCGCGTTCGTCATCTGGCGATTCGCGTTCAGCTCATGACGCTCATGCAGAACGAACCTCATGAATTTGCCGACGAACCGGCTGTGTCGAACGTGTCCAACGTTTCGATCGTGCGCAAGCGCGCGAAAACGTCGTGAAGGAATTGAAGGGCCTCGATGCGGTGATGGCGACGCAACCCTCGGTCGAGCACGCGGCGGGCTTCCTCGGCCATGTGCTTGCATTCGACGTGCTGCTGTCGAATCTCGGCGATGCGCCGATTCCGTCGAGCTATGCGGGGCTGAAGCTCGAAGCGTTATGGGGACCGCTCGTGTCGTCGGGTTTCGCCGACGACAGGTGATCGGCGTTTGCGCGCTCGACGGCGTCCTGCGGATCACGCACGCGAGTTATGGCGCGCTGCCGGAACTGCTTGTGCAGATGGAGGCGGTATTGCGCGAGGCCGTCGCGCCATGAAGACAGCGACGGCCTCGTCACCACGATAAGGCGCGGCGCGCGCCGCTCGTCACGCGATCAGGGTGCTTCGTACGTCATCAGCTTGCTGGCGACCGTTTGCACGCCCGCGACCTTCGATGCGGTGTCCTGAGCAATCTGGTCCTGCGACTCGTCGAGGATCGTGCCGGCCAGCACGATCTTGCCGGTGCGCGCCTTCGCGAATACGGCGATGTCGGTGTCGTTGAGCGCCTTCGTGCTGTAGATCGCCTGACGCACCTTCTTGGCCAGCGCCACGTTGGCGGCGTGATCGGCCTTCATTTGGGCGCGGATCTGTTCCTTGGTGAGCGCCGGGGCATCGGCGTTGGCGGCGGTCTGGGCGAGCGCGGCGGAAGAAAGCAGCGCGGCGGCGGCTGCCGCAAGAAGTTTGGAGCGAAGCGTCATGGCATCACCTGTTGACGTTTGAAGGAAGAACTTGGTGCCAGGGCAGTGCGTGCAGCGTTGCCCGGGTTGCAAAAAGCATAGCCCGCGGCCTGACGCGCAGCCATCAGACCTTCGGTGTTCATCCCCTATACGAAAGGAAACTGCGGTGCATACCTCGGGTTATCCGGCATCGCGCTTTGTGATGCGCAAAGTGCGACGTACGCGAACATCGGCACGCGCGCAAACACCGCTGCGCGCGCGTCGTCCCACAGTGTGAGCCGCGTATGAAAATGGAAAGCACCCTGAAGTGCGAGAGGCACCGCGCGCGTCGCGCGCACGAGTCAATGCGAAAGCGCCGCGTGCAGTGCGGTGGTCAGATCGGCTACGCTGACCGGCTTGATGAGGAAGGCGTTCGCGCCCAGCGCCAGCGCGCGCTGGCGCAGTTCGGGCATCGGATACGCGGTGATGAAAAGCGTGGGGATGGGCTGTGTCGCGTCGATCAGGCGCGCGAACATGTCCACGCCGCTCATGCCCGGCATCTGCACGTCGGAGATAATGCAGGCGGGGCGCGCGCGCGCAACGGCGGCCAACAACTCCGCGCCGGATTCGAAAGTCACGACTTCGTAATCGAGCGACCTCAAGAGGCTCGACAAGCCCGAGCGGACCGACGCGTCGTCGTCGACCACCCAGATCACTGTTGGCGTACACAAAACTGTCTCTCCCATGGCGTGCCGGAGGGCGGAACGGCTGATCCGTCGCGTGTACGCGGTTCAAGCTTACCTGACGGCAAAAAGCCCCGAAACCATACGGACGTATATGTAGGGTTCACCTCGGTGAGCAGCTATCATTCCAGGCGGGTCACGAGCCGGGTCAAGAGCCGGGCTGGGCGCACATCGGCACGACAGTCGTTCGGGCCGCTCGCTCACGCCGGATCGGCGCGATCGGGCAACATCCGGTTGCGACTCAAACATTACAAAATCAATTCGAATCTATTTCATAGGCATTTCTCCGTGCCGTGCCGCGAGGGGTTTCATCGCGCGGGGCCAGGCATCGCGGTGGAGTGGGATATGGTCCAAATCGGTAGCGAACGTGACGAGCGCAGCCTCGCGACGGCGAGCAGCGCGACGACGCACGTTCGCGACATCGGCGCGTCTGACGATGCGATCGCTCAGGAAGAAGCCAAAATCTGCGCGCGCCTCAAGGCATTGCGGCTCGCGCGGCGTATCGATCTGAAAACGCTCGCGGCGTTGTCGGGCTTTACCGAAGAACAATTGCGCAGCATGGAAAGCGGCGTGCGCGCGCCGCCGTTCGCGTCGCTGGCGCGGCTCGGGCGCTGCCTTGGCGAAGACCTCAGCTATTTCTTCGTCGACCGTTCGCCCGCGCAGGCCGAGCAAGCCGACCGGCGCGTCTCGATCGTGCGCAACGGCGAGCGCAAGCCGGTGGCCAAAGACGATGCCGCGCTCGGTTTCGAATACGCGACGCTCGCGCATCATATGGCGCGCAAGCGCATGGAGCCGCTGTATTTCACGTTTTCCGCGCACGCGCAGCACGATTATTTTTTCGAGCATCCGGGCGAGGAATTCGTGTTCGTGCTCGAAGGACAACTCGATTTCGAAATCGTGATCGATAAAGAAGTCAGGATGATCCGTCTCGAACAGGGAGACAGCTTCTATTTCGATTCGGCGCTGCCGCATCGCTGCTTTGCGGCGGGCGCGGACGCGAGGGCGCTGATGGTGGTGGTGAATCAGGAGGACAAGTCGTGAGCGACACGCCGACCGGCGCGGCAACCGACGCGGCCACCGTCTACGTGATCGACGACGACGAGCGGCTGCGCGAAGCGCTCAAGAGCCTGCTGGCGTCGGTGGGTTTTCGCGTGGCGGCGTTTGCCTCGACGAGTGCGTTTCGCGCGTATGCAAGAGCCGAGGTGCCGAGCTGCCTGATTCTCGACGTGCGCCTCAAAGGCGAAAGCGGTCTGGAATTCCAGCAGTGGGCTGCGGCAAACGCGATTTTCATGCCGATCATTTTCATGACCGGTTATGGCGACGTGGAAATGTCGGTGCGCGCGATGAAGGGCGGTGCGGTGAATTTCCTCGCGAAGCCGTTTCGCGAGCAGGACATGATCGAGGCGGTAACCGAGGCACTGGCGCGCGACGCGGCGCGCCTGAAGGCGCAAACGTTGGCGAGCACGCTGCGCGAGCAGTTCTCGACGCTGACGCCGCGCGAACGCGACATCGCCGTGCTGGTGGCGGCGGGCAACATGAACAAGGCGACGGCGAGCCAGCTCGAACTCAGCGAAATGACCGTGAAGATTTATCGCGCGCGGGTGATGAAGAAGCTTGCGGCGCGCACGACCGCCGAACTGGTGCGCAAGGTCCGCGCGCTGCAGACTGATGGCGCGACATGGCCGCCTTAACGAGTTCGATAACGCGTTCGATAACGAGCACGACAGCGGGCATAACAGCGGGCCTAACAGCGGGCACGCTGTCAAACGCGCTTCGGCAAGCGGCATCGTCATAACAAGAACAGAACACCGGTAACAGAATTGGCCAACCTGCGCTGGCGTCGGGGCGTCGGGGTCAGGCATCGTGCAGAGCTGCATGGGGAACATCGATGGAGAACAATGCATATCACGCTGCGCCGAAGGTCGACGACGCGATGGTCTACGTGATCGACGACGACGAGTCGATCTGCGCGGCGCTTTCGAGTCTGCTGCGCTCGTCGGGCTTCAGCGTGCAGACTTTCACGCGGATCGAGGAATTTCTTTCGGCGCCGCGACCGGCCGCGCCGAGCTGCCTGCTGCTCGACGTGCGTCTGCGCGGCGAGAGCGGGCTCACGTTTCAGCAGAGCGCGCGCCAGCATCAGGTGGACATGCCGATCATCTTCATGACGGCGCACGGCGACATCGAAATGTCGGTGCGTGCGATGAAGGCCGGCGCGCTCGATTTCCTGACCAAGCCGGTGCGCGACCAGCGCGTGATCGACGCGGTCTCGAGCGCCATCGGCCGTCACGCGGCGTGGCTCGAACGCAACCGCTCCGAGGCGTCGCTGCGCGCGCGTTACGACCTGCTGACGGCGCGCGAGCGCGAAGTGGTGTCGTACGTCGTCGAAGGGCTGCTGAACAAGCAGATCGCCGGTGAGCTGAACCTTAGCGAAATCACCATCAAGATCCATCGCAGTTCGGCGATGCGCAAGCTCGAAGCGCAGTCGGTCGCCGATCTGGTGCGCAAGATGGAAGTCATCAGCGCGGCGGCGCAGGCACGCTTTTGACGGAGACTGTTATGGCCGTACTGGCGCAGCGGCTGGCCAGCAACGAGATTCCGGGCTGGGAAGCCACCGGCGCGGCGGATATCTATGGACGCGTGATCGGCGCGGAGCTGCTGCAGCGCGACGACGACCAGACGCTCTGGCGGGCCATTGCCGAAGGCTGCGAACAGCCGCTGTTCGTGAAGGTGCCGTCCGCGGCCGCCGACACGCGCGCCCTGCTCGCCTCGTTCGAAAAAGAATACAGCCTGCGCGAAGCGATCGATCCGGAATGGGGGCTGTGCCCGCGCGAGCTGTTTCGCAACGGCGGCCAGTTTCTGCTGACGCTTCAGCATTGCGAGGCCACGCCGCTGAGCCGCGAGATCGCGAACGCCCGCTCGCTGCGGCAGTTTCTATCGCTGGCCGTGTCGCTGTCCGCCGCGCTCAAGGGCATGCACGCGCAAGGTCTCGTGCACAACACGCTGTGTCCCGCCAATCTGTTCGCGGGCAGCGATTCGCGCGTGTGGATCACGGGTTTCGGCAACGCGTCGAGCGCCTTCGGCAACGGCGTGGCGTGCGGCGAGGGCGGCGTGATCGCCATGAGCCGGCTGCCCTATCTCGCGCCCGAACGCACCAGCACGGCGAGCCAGCATGGCGATCCGCGCAGCGATCTTTACGCGCTCGGCGTGCTGCTCTATCAACTGCTGTCCGGGCACATGCCCTACGAGGCGCGCGAGCGGGAGGAGTGGGTGTATTCGCACCTCGTCAGCACGCCGCGGCCGTTGCGCAACAGCGTGCCCGACCTGCGCCCGCAGATCGAATTCGTCATCAGCAAGCTGCTCGCGAAGGCCGCCGACGACCGCTATCAGACGGCGGCGGGCGTCGAAGCCGATCTGCAATTGTGCCTCGAAGAACTCACACAGGGCGTCGAGATTTCGCCGGCATCGCTTGGGCGCGGCGACCGCAAATCGCGCGCGGTGTTTCCGGTGCGCACCTATGGGCGCCAGCGCGAACTGGAGCAATTGCACGGGGCGCTCGAACGCGTGCGCAAAACCGGCGACGCGATGGCGGTGATCGTGGAAGGCGAGCCGGGCGTCGGCAAGACCTTTTTCATCGATGAATTCAAGCGCAATATCGGCGCGGCGGGCGTGCATTTCACGCTGGGCAAATTCGATCAATACAACGACAGCATTCCCTATGCGGCTTTCGTGCAGGTGCTGCGCGGTCTCGTGCGGCCGCTGCTGCGCAAGACGGGGCCGGAAATCGCGCTGTGGCGCGCGCGGTTCGAGGAGGCGGTCGGCAAGAGCGGACAACTGATCATCAATCTGGTGCCGGAGATCGGCGCGATTGTCGGGCCGCAGCCGGCGTGTGCGGCCTTGCCGCCGCAGGAAGCCACCAATCGTTTTCTGCTGGTGGTGAAGCGTTTTCTCATGCTGTTCTCGGACAAGCAGCGCCCGCTCGTGCTGTTTCTCGACGACGTGCAGTGGCTCGATTCCGGCACGCTCGAAATCATCGACGGTTTGTCGTCGGATGCGGAGTTGCGCAATCTGCTGCTGGTGCTCGCGCATCGAAGCATCGAACTGGGCCGTTCGCGCGTGGCGAGCGAGCGCCTGAACAGCATTCTGTTCGGCCGCAAGGTGACCGAGCGCATCGGCCTGCGCCCGCTCGCGCTGCCCGACATCGTGAGCCTGATTGCCGAAGCGCTCGACGAAGGGCCGGGCGTGGTTGCGCCGCTGGCTTCGGTGATCTTCGAGAAGAGCGGCGGCAATCCGTTCTTCACGATCGAGTTCCTGCGCGAGCTGATTCAGGAGCGCCTGATTGTCTCCGACGTGTTCCGCGTGGGCTGGACCTGGGACCTCGACCGCATTCGCGACAAGGGCTATACGGGCAACGTGGTCGATCTGCTGACGATCCGCCTCACGCGCCTGCACGAAGACACCAAGCGCGTGCTGTCGATCTTCGCCTGCCTCGGCGGCACGGCGCGCGTGGGCGCGCTCGCGCGGGTGCTCGGGCTGGAGAGCGGCCAGGTGCTCGCGACGATGCGCGAAGCGGAGTCGGCGGGACTCGTCTCGCGCAAGGGCGACGCGTATCGCTTCGTGCACGACCGCGTGCAGGAGGCGTCGTACGCCATGCTTGGCGAGGCCGAACGCGAAGCGGCGCATGCGCAGATCGGCACGCGTCTGCTCTCGGCCATGCCCGTGGCGCCAGCGACCGCCGAAGTGTTCGAGGCCGTGGGTCACTTGAACCGCTCGCAACGCCGGCTGTCGTGCGCCGACCGCGCGCGCCTCGCGGAACTCGATGTGATCGCGGGCAACGCCGCCAAGGCCGCCGCCGCGTGGAGTTCGGCGCGCGAGTATTTCGCTCAGGCCGAGAAGCTCATCGTGCAGTTCGGCGTGGGCGGCGCGAACCTCGACGTGTTCAAGCTGCATCTCGATCTCGCGGAGTGCGAGTATCTGACCGGCGATTTTCATCGCGCCATCGACACCGCGCGCACGGCGCGCGGCTATGCCGCGAATCTGCTCGAACGCGCGAGCGCGATGCGCATGGAGATCCGCATCCATCAGGCGGCGGGCGATTACCGGCTGGCGGTGGAAACGACTTTCCATGCGCTCGCGCTGCTCGACGTGGACGTGCGCAACGAAGCGTTCGACGACGCGACCGTGCAGCAGCAACTCGCTGCGTTGCGCGCGCAGTGCCGCGTGCGTCCGATGCGCGATCTGCTCACGCGCGGCTGCGTGCAGGACCCGATGCACGAAGCGGTGATCGGTCTCATCATCGATGCGATTCCGAGCGCGTATATCGGCGTCTCGAATCTGTTTCCGATGCTTGTGCTCAAGGCCACCGAGCTGAGTCTCGCGCACGGCAACACGCGTTTGTCCGGCTACGTGTACGCCATTTTTGCGCTGCTGCTGGTGGGCAGCGCGCGCGATTTCGATCTCGCGCTGCAGTTCTCCGAGCTCTCGCTGGAGGTCAACGAGCGCTATGGCGAGGCGCGTCTGAACGGCACGCTGCTGCATCTGCATGCGGATCACGTGCTGATCTGGCGGCGACCGTTTCGCACCGCGATTCCCGTGCTCAGCCGCGCGATGAGCCAGTGCGTGGAAGCCGGCGATTTCATCTACGCGGGCTATATCGCCTTCGAAGGCATCTGGCTCGCGTACGAGCGCGGCGAGCATTTGAGCGAAGTGATTGCGCTGGGCCGCGAAAACGCGCGCTTCGCGAACGAGCTGCGCAACAAGGCCATCTGCGTCACCATCGAACTCGAATTGATGTTCCTGCTGCGTTTGCAGGGCATCGAGCCGGGCGGCGCGGGCATTACGTCGACGCATCGCGAACTCGTCGAAAGCGTGCGCGAAGCGCAGTTCGGTTGCGGCATTGCGTTCGCCGCGATCATGGAGATGAAGGAAGACTTTCTGCACAACCGCTTCGCCACGGTGCTGGAGCGGGCCAAAGAAGTCGAGCCGCTGTTGGGCGCCGTCATGGCGATGCCGATTGAAGTCACGTATCACTTCATTCGCGCGCTGTCGATTCTGCGCGTGCTCGACGAGCGCGTGGAAGGCCTGACCGAAAGCGCGCAAGCCGATCTGGTTGGCTCGATGGATCGGCTCAAGGCATGGGCCGACAGTTCGCCGGAAAACTACGGCAGCCGCCATGCGCTGGTAATGGCCGAATACGCGCGTCTGGTCGGCGATGTCGAGCAGGCCGGTCAGGCGTACGAGCGCGCGATTGCGCTCGCGCGCGAGAACGGCCAGCCGCATTGCGAGGCGATCGCGCATGAGTTTTCCGCGCACTTCTACGCGCGGCGCGAATTGCGTTCGCTGGCGCAGGCGTGTCTGCGTTCGGCGCGCGACGCTTACGCGCGTTGGGGCGCCGACGCCAAGGTGCGCAATCTCGAACAGGCGTTCCAGCATCTGCGCGAACCGGCGGTGTCGGTGCGCGGCGCGGCGGCGCAAGTCGCGCCGCTCGGCACGGTCGACGTGGCGGCGATGGTGCAGCTTTCGCAGGCCGTATCGAGCGAGATCGATCTCGACAAACTCGTGCAGGCGTTCATGCGCATCGCCGTGCGTCATAGCGGCGCGCAGCGCGCATTGCTGATCCTCTGGTCGGGCGAGAGTTTTCGCATCGCGGCCGAAGCGGGTTTCGACAAAAGCGGCATTACGGTACGCGCGAATGATCTCGGCCTGTGCGAAAGCGTGCTGCCGCTCACGGTGGTGCGCCATGTGATGCGCGTGCGCGAGAACGTCGTGATCGAAGACGGCGCGGAGCCGAACGACTTCCGCGACGACCGTTATCTGATTGCAGGACGCTGCCGTTCGCTGTTGTGCCTGCCGCTGTTGCGGCACGGCGAACTCGTCGGCGTGCTGTATATGGAAAACGGCATCACGCCCTATGTGTTCGATGTCGCGCGCGTGAATCTGATGAACATGCTGGCTTCGCAGGCGGCTATTTCGATCGAGAACGCGCGCCTGTATTCGGCGCTCAAGCGCGAGAACATCGAGCGCCGTCACACCGAAGAACGGCTGCGGCGCAGCGAGGCGTTTCTGGAGGAAGGCCAGCGCATCAGCAAGACCGGCACGTGGATCTGGAACGCGACGACGGGCGAGATGCTGTGGTCGCGCGAGAACTATGAACTGTGGGGCGTGGAAGTGGCGTGCGCGAGCCCGACGCTCGAAATGTGTCTGGAGCGCGTACAGATCGAGGACCGGCTGCGTTTCAAGGAAGTGTTCGCGAATGCGATCTGCGAAGACGGCATGCACAGCTTCGAGTTTTCGACGGTGCAGGGCAATGGCGCGGTGCGTCGCTTGCAGGTGATTTTCCGGCCGTGGTCGAGCCGCGAAGGCGGCGAGGGTGCCGTCGCGAACGATACTGTCGCGGCGGCGCAAACGCAGGGCAACGGCGAAATCGCCGCGCGCGAATATATCGGCTCGACCACTGACGTGACCGAGCGGCGCGCCTCCGAAGACGCATTGCGGCGCAGCGAGATGTATCTCTCGGAAGCGCAGCGCCTGAGCAATATCGGCAGCGTGGGCTGGAACGTGGAGTCGCGCGACATGACGTGTTCCGCGCAGACGTGGCGCATTCTCGAAGTGAGCGAGCCACGCCAGCCGCATATGGACTTCATGCTGGAGCGCATTCATCCCGACGATGTCGAGCAGGTCCGGCGCGCGCTGCGCGAAGCCGAGGCGCGCGCGTCGATCGTCGAAGTCGAGTACCGCGTGTGCGTGGCGCGCGGCGCGATCAAGTATCTGCGCATGGTCGCGCGGCCGGTCGGCAACGCGCAGTCGAAGGCGGTCGAGTACGTGGGCGCGCTCGCCGACATGACCGAGATCCACCAGGCGCAGAACGCGTTGCTGCGCGCGCAGGCGGAACTCACGCACGTGACGCGCGTGTCCACGCTCGGCGAGCTGACCGCTTCGATCGCGCACGATCTCAAGCAGCCGCTGATGGCGATCATCACGCACGGCGAAGCGGGCATGCGCTGGCTGAACCGCGCGGTGCCGTCGCTCGACGAGGCGCGCACGAATCTCGCGCGCATCGTCAGCGATGCGGATCGCGCGAGCGAGGTCATCAACCGGCTGCGCGCGCTGGCGCGCAAGGAGCGCTCGAACCGCGCCGCCATCGACATGACGCAGACGGTGGCCGAAGTGGTCGCGCTGGTGCGTCAGGAACTGGAGAAGAACGACATTCGCCTGCGCGTGGTGACCGGCGGCGAACTGCCGAGGGTGGCCGCCGACAAGATCCAGATTCAGCAGGTCCTGATGAACCTCGTCTTCAACGGCATGCATTCGATCCTGCGTTCGGCGGGCGGCGCGCGCGTGCTGCGGATCTCGGCGGAATTGTCGGGCACGCACGCGGTGCGCGTGTCGGTGAGCGATTCCGGCACCGGCATTCCCGCCGATATCATCGACCGGCTGTTCGAGCCGTTCTTCACGACGAAGTCGGACGGCATGGGCCTCGGGCTCTCGATTTGCCGCTCGATCGTGGACGAGCATCGCGGCACGATCTGGGCCTTCAACAACGACGACGCCGGCGCGACCTTCTGCTTCGAACTCTCGGCGCTCGACGCCGCCGCCGTATGAGCCACCCCGACGCGAGCCTCCAGCAACTCGCCGACTATCAGGTCACGCTGCTGCGTGCGGGGCCGATTGCGCTGTATCGCGGCGTCGATCGCGAAGGCAGCCGCCTGCTGTTCGCGGTCGCGCAGGACGAGTTCGCGCAGCGCGCGCAGGTCGCGCAACTCGAGCACGAATATGCGTTGCGCGCGCGTCTGGCCGCGCCCTGGGCCGCGCGTCCGCTTGCGCAGTTGCGCGAGAACGGCCGCTTCGCGCTGGCGCTTGAGGATACGGGCGGCACGCCGCTGCGGCAGCGCTGGGGCGCGCCGCAGAAGACCGGGCGCTTCCTGCGCGTGTCGATGGCGATGGCTGCGGCGGTGGCGTCGCTGCATCGGGCCGGGCTGGTGCATGGCGATCTGAACCCCGACAACATTCTGCTCGACGCGGACGAACGCTCGGCCTGTCTCACGGGCTTCGGTTGCGCGCAGCGTGCCGATGCCGACGTCGCGCATGAGGCGCTGCCGGGCTGGCGCGGGGCGATGGAGTACATGTCGCCGGAGCGCTGCGCGCGCGCCGACCGCGCGCCGGATGGCCGCGCGGACCTCTATTCGCTCGGCTGCCTCTTCTACGAAATGCTGACCGGCGTGCTGCCGCTCACGGGCGCGGACCGTATCGCGCTCGCGCATGCGCATCTCGCGAAGCCGCCGATCCGGCCATCGGCGTATGCGCTCGGGCTGCCGCGTCAGGTCGAGGCGATCGTCATGAAGCTGCTCGCGAAGAATCCCGACGAGCGCTATCAATCCGCGACGGGCTTGCTCGCCGATCTCGCACGCTGCGCGCGAACCGCTGCGGGCGTTGAATCCGCTGAACCATCCGAACCCGTCGAACCATCCGAACCCGTCGAACCCGCCAATGCCGCCGCGAATCCGCCCGCAAATCGGCCCGCAAATCGGCCCGCAAACCGGCCCGCGAATCCCCCGGCTTTTCCGCTCGATCTGCACGCGACGGTGGCGGTCGGCCGCCGCGCGGGCGCGCTGTACGGACGACGCGCGCAACTCGACGCGCTCGACGCGACCTTGCGCCGCGTGAGCGACAGCGGCGGTGTGGAACTTGTGTTCGTGAGCGGCTATTCGGGCAGCGGCAAGTCGGCGCTGGTCGCGCAATGGGCCAACGCGACCGGCGCGGCGGCGATCGCCTTTGCGCGCGGCGTCTGCGAACAGCTCGATTCGACCTTGCCATACGGCGCGCTGGCCCGCGCGCTCGAACGCCTGATCCATCCGATTCTCGGTCAGGACGACGCCGGCTTCGCGGCCACGCGCGCGCGTCTCGCCGCACGCCTCGGCGCGCGCGCGAGCCTGCTCTATGCGCTGCTGCCCGACCTGAAGCTGATTCTGGGCGATCCGGCGCACGGCGACGATGCCACGTTCAACGTGGACCGCGCGCGTTATCTGCGCACGCTCGCCGATCTGCTCAAGGGACTCGCGCAGCCCGGGCGCAGCGTCGTACTGTTCCTCGACGACCTGCAATGGGCGGACGAAGGCACGCTCACGGTGCTCGACCATCTGACGCGCGACGACGAACTGGCGCACGTCATGCTGATCGCGGCGTATCGCAGCAACGAAGTCGGCGCCGAGCACGCGGTCGCGCGTCTGATCGGCGAGGCGCGCGGCCGCCATCAGGTGCTGGCGGTGGAGCCGCTCGACCGCGGCGACGTGGTGCAACTGATCGGCGACACGCTCGGCTGCGAACTGGATGCCGCGCATCCGGTGATCGATCTGATCCGCGAAAAGACCGGCGGCAATCCGTTTTTCACGCTGCAATTCGCGGCCGAACTGTCGAGCGAAGGACTGATCGAGTTCGAGCAGAAAGGCACGCTGCGGCTGCGCGATGTCGACGGTATCCGCGCGAAGCTCTATTCAGACAATGTCGCCGACCTCATGCTGCTGCGTTTCGCGCGGCTGGGCGCGGCGGCGCGGCGCGCGCTTCAGGTGATGGCGTGTCTGGGCGCGGCCGTGAAGCTCGACGATCTCGCCGCCGCCGCGGGCCTGAGCGCGGACGCGGCGCAGGCGAGTCTGCACGAAGCGCTGCACGCGTCGCTGATCGACCGCGACGCGCAGGTGCTGCGTTTCGCGCACGACCGCATTCGCGAGGCCGCCTATGCGTCGATGAGCGACGCCGCGCGCCTGAGCACGCATCTCGACGCGGGCCGCCGCCTCGCGATGCGTCTGCGCGAGGACGCGCCCACCGACGAGCTGTTCGTGGTCGCCAACCAGATCAATCGCGGCGCGGCGCACATCGAGGATGCCGACGAACGCGCCCGCTTCGCGCGCCTCAATCTGCTGGCGGGCGAACGGGCGAAGGCGGCGACCGCGTACACCTCGGCGCTCGTCTATTTCGAAACGGCCGCCGCGCTGATCGACGCCCACGCCGACGCCGAAATCGCGCAATGGACCGAGTTCTATCGCGCCGACGTCGAATGCCTGATCGGCACGCTCGCGCCCGCCGAGGCGCGTCTGAGCACGCTCGCGCGCAAGCCCATCGGCATGACGCTGCGCGCCGAACTCACGCGTTTGACGGCCAGTCTGCAAACGGCGCAGAGCCGCCAGACCCAGGCGCTCGCGACGGGGCTCGATTTTCTCGCGCGCCTCGGCGTGCGTATCGACGAACGGCCCGGCGACGAGGTGGTCCACGCACTGCATGCGCAATTGCGCGACGCGCTCGGCGAGCGGCCCGTGGCGCAGCTCGCAACGCTCGGCTGGGTGGACGATCCGCTCTGGCGCGCGGCGCTCGACGTGCTCGCGGACCTGATTCCGCCCGCGCTGTTCATCGACGTCAATCTGCTCGACGTGATCCTGCTGAACATGGCGCTGCTGAGCGTGCGGCACGGTTTGTCCGATTCGGCGGCTTATGGTTTCGTCTGCCTGAATCTGGTGTTCGCGGAGCGGTACGGCGATCACCAGACCGGCTATGAATTCGCGCAGCTGGCCGTCGATATCGTCGATCGCTGCGGGCAGTCGCGCTACAGGTCGCGCATCTACATGCGCTTCGGCAGCCTCGTGATTCCGTGGACGCGGCCCGCGCAAGACGGCATGCCCTATATCGAGCAGGCCACGAAGGTCGCGCGCGAAAGCGGCGATCTGGTGTTCGACGTCTCGGGCGCGCGCAACGTGACGAGCGTGCTGCTGCTGGCGGGCCGTCCGCTCGACGAGGTGCTCGTGCAGGCGCAGAACGGCCTGAACGTGGCGCGGCTGTCGAAGTTCTTTCTGTACTCGGGAATCTTCCGCGCGCAGATTGCGTTGATCGAGCAGGTGCGTGATGGACGTGATGGACGCGACACGCACGCCGTCGACGAAGAAGCGCAGCGCGACCTCGAACTCGTGAAGTCGAACGCGACGAGCGTGGGCTTCGCGTACTGGACCTGCAGGTTGCAGGCGAGCGTGATCGGCGGCGATCTGGCGGCGGCGCTCGAAGCGGAAGCGGCGGCGCAGCGCGCGATCGGCGCCTCGCGCATGTTCCTCGAATTGATCGAATATCGCTTCTTCGGCGCGCTCGCGCGGGCGAAGGCGTACATGCTCGCGGCCGCGCCCGCCGAAGCGGCGGCGCATCGCGCGGCGCTCGATGCGCATCATGCGCAACTGGCCGGGTGGGCGCGTGTGGGGCCCGCGAATCTCACGGGCCGCGCCGCGCTGGTCGAAGCCGAGATCGCGCGCATCGATGGCCGCGCGGGCGATGCGGAGCGGCTCTACAACAAGGCGATTCGCCACGCGCACGAACGGCGCATCCTGCATGTCGAGGCCATTGCCTGCGAACTCGCGGCGGATTTTCATCGGCAACAGGGACTCGCCACGGTTGCCGACGCGTACCTGCGCGACGCCTCGCACGCCTACGCGTGGTGGGGCGCGAACGCGAAGGTGCGCGCGCTTACGGAGCGCGGCGCGAAACCGGAAAGCGCTGCGGGCGCGCTGGCGGCGAGCGCGGACTATCCGGCGCAGCAACTCGATGTGGCGGCGGTGATCAAGGCGTCGAGCGCGCTGTCGAGCGAGATCGTGCTGAGCCGCCTGATCGAAACGCTCGTGCTCGTCACGCTCGAACACGCCGGGGCGCAGCGCTGTGTGCTGGCATTGCAGCACGAAGCGCCGCCGGGCGATGCATCGCGCGAGACACGCTGGCAGATCCACGCCGAAGCAGTGACGCTCGCCGAACTCGCGGAAGTCAACGTCGTGCGGCGCGCGGTGTCGAGCGAGGATTTGCCGCTCACGGTACTGCGCACGGTGATGCGCACGGGTCAGCCGCTCGCGCTGGGCGACGCGGCCGGCGACGGGGCTTACACGCGCGACGACTACGTGCGCCGCACGCGCGTGAAGTCGCTGCTGTGCATGCCGCTGCTGCGTCAGGGCGGGCTGGTCGGCCTGCTATTTCTGGAGAACCGCCTCAGCCAAAACGCCTTCACCGACGACAAAATCGCCGTGCTCTCGGTACTCGGCGCGCAGGCGGCGATCGCGCTCGAAAACGCGCGGCTTTATCACGACATGGTCGAGCAGAATCAGCGCATCGCGCAC
The DNA here is from genome assembly GCF_046535315.1 of Paraburkholderia sp. SIMBA_027. Classification (NCBI taxonomy): domain Bacteria; kingdom Pseudomonadati; phylum Pseudomonadota; class Betaproteobacteria; order Burkholderiales; family Burkholderiaceae; genus Paraburkholderia; species Paraburkholderia sp. SIMBA_027. The sequence goes on along the minus strand of NZ_JAWRWY010000004.1, from coordinate 342,053 downwards.
ACCGAGGAAGCGTTGCGCAACGCGATGGCGGAACTGGCGCGCGTGACGCGGCTTACGACGATGGGCCAGTTCGTGGCGTCCATCGCGCACGAAATCAGCCAGCCGGTGAGCGCGATTCATTCGTCGGCATCGGCGGGCGTGCATTGGCTCAATCGCGAGCCGCCCGCCGTCGACGAGGCGCGCAAGCTGTTCGAACTCGTCGCGAACGAAAGCCAGCGCGCCTCGGACGTGATTCACGGCATGCGCGAACTCGCGCGCAACGTGCCGCCGCGCCTCACGGTGTTCGACTTGCGCGGCGCGGTGTCGGAAGCGCTGCTGCTCGCGGGCGCCGAAGTCGATCATCACGACGTGGAGGTGCGTAACGGCATCGCGTCGGGTTGCTTCGTGAAGGGCGATCGCATCCAGATCCAGCAGGTCGCGCTCAATCTGATCGTCAATGCGGTGGAGGCGATGGGCGGCGCCGCGTCGCCCGAGCGGCTGCTCGACCTGTCGAGTACGATCGACGACGACGGCCGCGCGCGCATCACGGTCGCCGATACGGGACCGGGACTCGACGCCACGGTCGCCCATTCGCTGTTCGAACCGTTCGTGACGACCAAGGCGACGGGCATGGGACTCGGGCTGTCGATCTGCCGCTCGATCGTCGAGCGTCATGGCGGCACGCTCGACGTCGAACCGAATACGCCGTGCGGTACGCGCTTCGTGTTCTCGCTGGCCGCCGCGTTCGGCCCCGGCGAAGCCGCTCCGGAATGAGCCGGTTCGCCTTTTTGTGCATACGCACAGATTCGGGGCGCGAGAGCGGCGCGATCGGGCGAATCGGCGCCCGGCGCATACCTCGCGCGCGCCCGGCTTATGCCTTGGTATAAGGCGCCCTACGCCAATGTATGGCGGCGGAAACCGATCGTGCAATGGACCGCGGCGATGCTCAACGGATAACGTTACGCTTGCGTGCGTGAGCACGCGTTGGCCCGGCGCGATGCCGGCGATGCCGAACAACGGAGCCCGAGGGAGCCACAGCGATGGACGTTTCCGCCATGCAATCCGATCCGTGGGCGCATACGCTCTTGGTGCTGTCGCGGCTCGCGTGCGCGCCCGGCGAGGCGCCGCGCGCGGCGCGTACGCGCAAGACGGCGTCGCCGCGTCTTGCGGCCGCTTCGCGTCCGCAGGGGGCGCTGGGTGCGAGAAGTAGCGCCGCCGTGCGCATCGTGGAGCGCCCGACGCCCATGACCGCTTCGATCATCTGGATGGACCCCACGGCGTGCCGTTACGGCGAGCAGATCTGGCGCTGCACGAAGGCGCGGCGCAACGGCGTGTGCGTGCTGAGCGGCGAGTCGATCCGGCGCGGCGACGAAATCTATCGGCCATTCGGGCGGCGGCCTGCGCCGGCGAATGCGGAGTCGATGATGCTCGCGACGCGCGTGCGCCTCGCTCCGATCAACGAACTGCTGGCGGCCGTGGCGACCTGAGCATTTTCGCGGCCGGTTATCTCGCGCGTCCGCTCGGCGGCGTGATCATGGCGCATTTCGGCGATCGCGACGGACGCAAGCGCATGGCGTGGTCGGTGCGCTCGCGGCGCTCAAAATCGGAATGATGAATAGGCATCCGAATTAATTTCAAGTTGACGAGTTCGGTGCTGCGATGTCGACCGCGCCCGGCGCCCCAGGCCCGATCGCATCGAGATGTCGCCTGGCCGACAAATGGCGGGCGCGTTCGCGCGCATGATAGCGCTTTCGAACCTCGATCAAGGAGCGACCGTGACTTCGTCCAATGCCAGCCTCAAGCACGACATTTCCCCCGCCGAGTGGGACGCGCGCGTCAATCTCGCGGCGGCTTACCGGCTCACCGCGCTGTTCGGTTGGGACGACTTGGTGTTTACCCACATCTCCGCGCGCGTGCCCGGCCCCGAGCATCATTTTCTGATCAACCCGTACGGCATGATGTTCGACGAGATCACCGCGTCGTCGCTGGTGAAGATCGATCTCGACGGCCGCAAGGTCAGCGACTCGCCTTACGACATCAATCCGGCCGGATTCACGATTCACAGCGCCATTCACCAGGCGCGCGAGGACGCGCTGTGCGTCATGCATACGCATTCGGTCAATGGCGTGGCCGTGTCGGCGCAAGGGGCGGGGCTGCTGCCGCTCTCGCAGCAGTCGCTCGGCGTGCTGGCCTCGCTCGGCTATCACGACTACGAGGGCATCGCGCTCAACGAAGCCGAAAAGCCGCGCCTCGTCAGCGACCTCGGTAAGAAGACCTACCTCATGCTGCGCAATCACGGCTTGCTGACCGTGGGCGCGACGGCGGCGGACGCCTTCGTGGCGATGTACTTCTTCGAAGCGTCCTGCATGATCCAGGTGCGCGCGCAGTCGGGCGGCGGCAAGCTCACGTGCATCGGCCAGCCGATTCTCGACGGCATCAAGCAGCAGATCGCGCAGGTCACGCGCGGCATCTCGCCGGGCGCGCTCGTGTGGCCCGGTTTGCTGCGCCGTCTCGACCGGCTCAACTCCGGTTACGCGCAATAAGCTTGCAGCACCGGGAATAACGCGCGCGGCCAAACGTTATTCCTCGGGCGGGACCTTTCGACACACGAGTCACGGCATGGCAAAAATATTCATCTGCGGGGCGGGATCGGTCGGCTGCTACCTCGGCGGGCGGCTGCTGGCGGCGGGCGGCGACGTCGCCTTCATCGGGCGCGCGCGGATCGCGGACGCCTTGCGCGCCGAAGGGCTCACGCTCTCGCGTCACGACGCGCGCCGCTGGCAGGTGCCGCCCGAACGCGTGGACGTCGCGACGCACGCGGCGCGCGCCATCGCCGCCGATCTCGTGCTGGTCACCGTGAAGTCGGCCGCGACGCCTGTCGCCGCGGCGGAACTCGCAGGCGTGCTGCGTCCCGGCGCGGTCGTCGTGAGCTTTCAGAACGGCGTGGGCAATGCGGACGTGCTGCGCGCCGCGCTGCCGCATCAGACGGTGCTCGAAGGGATGGTGCCGTTCAACGTCGTCGAGCGCGGGCCGGGCGCGTTTCATCAGGGATCGGCGGGCGAACTGGTGATCCGTCACGCCCCCGCCATGCAGCCTTTCGTCGATGCGTTCAGGCAGGCGGAACTGCCGCTCGTCGAGCACGCCGACATGCTGCCGGTGCAATGGGCCAAGTTACTGCTCAATCTGAACAACGCGATCAACGCGCTGGCGAACCGGCCGCTCAAGGAAGAACTGTCGCAGCGCGCGTACCGCTTGTGTCTCGCGATGGCGCAAAAGGAAGCGCTCGCGCTGCTCGGGCTGGCGGGCATCCGGCCGGCGAAGGTGACGCCGCTGCCCGCGACGTGGATTCCGCGTCTGCTGACGGTGTCCGATGCGTGGTTCGAACGCCTTGGCCGCGCGATGCTGACGATCGATCCGCATGCGCGCTCGTCCATGTCCGACGATCTGGCGGCGGGCCGCAGCACGGAAATCGACTGGATTAACGGCGAAGTGGTGCGCCTCGCGGGGCATCTGGGCCGCAAGGCGCCAGTGAACGGGCGGCTGGTCGAACTCGTACGCGAAGCCGAGCGCAGCGCAGCGCGGCCTTCGTGGACGGGCGACGCGCTGCTGGCGCAGTTGCGCGCGGCGCGACCCGCATAAAAAAGCCGCGAAAGCGCGCACGCCTTCGCGGCTTCGTGCGTGCACGTGCGCGGCTTAGTCCTTCACGCCCACGGTTTGCAGCGGCTTCCACTCGCCGCCCACGACCTTGTAGACCGTCACGCCGCCGTACTTCAGGTCGCCGTACTGGTCATACGAGAGTTCGCTGGTCGTCACGCCCTTCATGTTGGTGGCTTTCAGCGCGCTCAGGAACACGTGCGGATCGGTCGAATCGGCCTTCTTCATCGCGTTGAACACGGCCATCGTGCCGTCGTAGGCATACGGCGCGTACAGCTCGACCGGCTGGCTGAAACGCTTCTGATAGTGATCCGCGAACGCCTTGCCGCCGGGCATCTGCGCGAGCGGGCTGCCTTCCGACGCGGCCAGCGTGCCGTCCGACGCCTCGCCCGCCACCTTGATGAGGTTGGCCGACTGCACCATGTCCGGGCCGATCAGCGGCGCCTTGATGGCGAGCGAGCGCATCTGCTTGAGCATCGGCGCGGCCTGCGTGTCGGCGCCGCCGTAGAACACGGCATCGACGTTCGCCGCCTTGATCTTGGTGAGAATCGCGCGGAAGTCCACGGCCTTGTCGCTCGTGTATTCCTGATCGACGATGGTCGCGCCCGCCGCCTTCGCGGCCTTGCTGAATTCCTCGGCGACGCCCTGGCCGTAAGCCGTGCGGTCGTCGACGATGGCCAGACGCTTGAACTTGAGGCCCTTCACCGCGTAGTCGCCGAGCACGCTGCCGAGCTGCGTGTCCGAGGTCAGCAGGCGGAAGGTGGTCGGCAGACCGAGGCGCGTGTAGGTCGGCGCGGTGGCCATGGCGATTTCCGGAATGCCGGCCTTCGCGTAGATCGGCGCGGCCGGAATGCTGGTGCCCGAGTTGTAATGGCCGATCACGGCGACCACGCCGTCGTCGACGAGCTTCTGCGCGACGGTCGTGCCGGTGCGCGGATCGGCCTGGTCGTCCTGGGCGTCGAGCACGAAATGCACCGGCTTGCCGCCGATGACCGGATTGGCGGCGTTCATGTCGTCGATGGCGAGCTGTACGCCGCTCTTGAAGTCGGCGCCATAGTGGGCCTGGCCGCCGGTCAGCGGCGCGGCGAAACCGATCTTGACCTCGACGGGCGCGGCTGCGAAAACGCAGGGCGCGATGCTCAGGGTTGCGCCCAGAACGCATGCGGCGGAAACGAACGACTTCTGCATTTTCATTGTTGTTGGACTCCTCGATGGTGGATCGTGCGGGAACCTGCACCCTTGACGGTCTTGCAGGCGCGTGCCCCTCGCATTGCGGCATTGCGCTGGTCGGCTGCGAGCAATATAGAAGTCCAAAAGTGGTCGAGTCTTGCAGGAATTAAACAGCTTCGATGCAGAAATCGGCATAGCGGCGCATTTCGGGCCGGAGCTGTCGTAATTCGCCGGGCATGCCAATTATCAGAAACACTGATAAGTCCGAACATTTTTGGCAGGCTGATCGTCGCCAGACGCTCGATGCGAAAGGCGGTGATCGGGCATTGATCTGGTTTACCCCATCATGGCGGCGATTGCTTTCGTTCGGCATTCGGGGCCACTGTCGGCCGACCGGAAGCGAACAGTCGAGGTGAGTTTGCGCAGCGGTCAATTTTTATCGAGCTAAGTCTCAAGGCGTATCTGTCCGAAGCGAATAGCGGCCGATAGCATAAGGACGACTTTCGGAAGCAATTTATCGTTCAGGATAACCACGCGCCATGAAGCTGCCTCTCTACCAAATCGATGCGTTTACCAGCGAAATCTTCAAAGGCAATTACGCAGCGGTCGTATTGCTGGAACACTGGCTTCCCGTTTCGCTGATGCAAGCGGTGGCGACGGAAAACAACCTGTCCGAAACGGCTTTCGTCGCGCCCGATGCGAATGGGCGATTCGCCATTCGCTGGTTTTCGCCGATCACCGAAATTGCCTTTTGCGGGCACGCGACGCTGGCAAGCGCATTCGTGTTGTTCAAACGCTTTCCCGAACGCGAGCAGATTGAATTTCACGCCGATGCAGTGGGCGCATTTAGCGTTCGACGCGGCGCGGACGGCATGATCGAAATGGATTTTCCTGAGCGCGAAATCGAGCCGGTCAGCGAATTGCCGGATGAACTGGCGCGCGGTTTGTCGATTCGTCCGCGAGAAGTTTTTGTTTGTCAGCAAGCCTATATTGCCGTGTATGAAAACGAGGCGCAGGTGCGCGCCGTCGTGCCCGATCTCGCCTTGATTGCGCGCCTCGGGCCGCGTGATGTGGTGGTGACGGCGCCGGGCGATGGCGTCGATTTCGCGTCGCGCTACTTCTGGCCCGCAAATGGTGGCGATGAAGATCCCGTGACCGGCTCGATTCATACCGCGCTCACGCCGCTGTGGGCGAAACGGCTCGGGAAAACGCAGTTGCTCGCGTTGCAGGCTTCGCGGCGCAGTGGGCTGCTGCATTGCAGGCTCGATGCGGGCCGCGTGCGGATCGCCGGGCAGGCCGTGCAGTATCTGGAAGGGGTGATTGAGGTGCCGGAATGAGGAAGGACGCGATCAATCAGACCGATGGATAGGAATAAACGTGCACGTTTGTGCACGTTTACATTCTCGTTTATGCACGTTATCATCGGGCATGACCGATGACATTCCGCTTGCCCGCCGCGAACTGATCGCCAGCCGCCTCACCGCCGGCGAGTCCGTCGTGGCCGTCGCACTCGCCGCCGAATTCGGCGTGTCCGAAGACGCGATCCGCCGCGACCTGCGCGCGCTCGCCGCCGAAGGGCGCTGCCGCCGCGTCTACGGCGGCGCGCTGCCCGTCTCGCCCGCGTCCGCGCCCATGTCCGCGCGCATGGACGCCGCGCGCGAACGCAAGGCCGCGCTCGCGCGCGCCGCCGTCGCGCAGATCGAACGCGGCGAACTGCTGTTTCTCGACAGCGGCAGCACGCACCTCGCGCTCGCCGACGCGCTGCCCGAAGACCACGATCTCACCGTCGCCACCAATTCCATCGATGTCGCCGCCGCGCTGCTGCGGCGCGCCGACATCGCGCTCATCATGGTGGGCGGCGCGGTGGACCCGGTGGTGGGCGGCAGCGTCGATGCCGCGGCGCTCGCCTGCATCGCGAACATGAATATCGACCGCTGTTTTCTCGGCGCGTGCGCCGTCGCGCCGCAAGACGGCGTGAGCGCGTTCGAATTCGCGGATGCCGGTTTCAAACGCGCGCTGCTCGCGCGCAGCCGCCGCGTTGCCATATTGAGCACCACGGACAAACTCGGCGCGAGCGCCGCGCATCGCGTCGCGTCGATCGACGACATCGCGAGCGTGATCGTCGAGCACGACGCACCGCCTGCGCACATCAAGGCGCTCACGAAAGCGGGCACCGTGGTCATCAAGGCCGAACGTCCCGACGCACGCTGACGCGTCTGCCGCTTTCCCGCCATTCAACCTCACCGCACGGAGCCGAACCCGATGGATTTCGCCGATCGTCCCGCCACGCGTCTCGCGACGCGTCTGGCTTTTCTCGTCGCCGGTTTCGGCATTGCGTGCTGGGCGCCGCTGGTGCCGTTCGCGAAGCATCGGCTCGACGTGGACGACGGTCTGCTCGGCATGCTGCTGCTGTGCATCGGCCTCGGCTCGGTCGCGGCGATGATGCTAACCGGCGCGCTGAGCGCGCGTTATGGCAGCAAGCCGATCATCGTGGCGAGCGGCATCGGGCTCGCGATCGTTCTGCCGCTGCTGACGATCGCGGCCACGCCGCTTGCGCTCGGCATCACGCTGCTGGCGTTCGGCGCGGCGCTCGGTTCGCTCGACGTCGCCATGAACGTGCATGCCGTCGAGGTCGAGCGTGCGGCGCAACGTCCGCTGATGTCGGGCTTTCATGCGCTGTTCAGCGTGGGCGGCTTCGCGGGATCGACGTTCATGACCTTCCTGCTTTCGATGCAGGTGGGCGCGCTCGAAAGCACGCTGCTGTGCTCGGTGCTGATGCTGGCGGCGATGCTCGTGGCGCGTCCGCGTCTGCTGCGCGCGAAGCAGGCGGGCGGCGGTCCGTTGTTCGTCACGCCGCGCGGCATCGTGCTGCTGATCGCGGCGCTCACGGGCATCACGTTTCTCGCCGAAGGCGCGTTGCTCGACTGGAGCGCGCTGCTCATCACGGGCAAGGGGCTCGTGAGCGCCGCGCAGGGCGGCCTCGGCTACATGCTGTTCGCGATCGCGATGACGGCGGGCCGCCTGACCGGCGACGCCGTGACCGCGCGCATCGGCGACCGCGCGACGCTGATCTGGGGCGGCGCGGTGGCGGTGGCGGGGTTCGCGGTCGTGCTGCTCTCGCCGCTCGCGACGCTGGCGCTGGCGGGCTTTCTGCTGATCGGCCTTGGTGCGGCGAACATCGTGCCGGTGCTGTTCCGGCGCGCGGGTTCGCAACAGGCGATGCCCGCCGCCATGGCGATCGCCGCGATCACGACGACGGGTTATGCGGGGATTCTGGTCGGCCCGGCTGGGGTGGGCTTCGTTGCGAAGGCGGTGGGGCTGGAGACGGCGTTCTGGGTGCTGCTGGGGTTGCTGTGCATCGTGCCGTGCTGCGCGACGCTGGTGACGGCGAATTCCGCGAAAGCGTGAGGCGCGCCGCGTCGATGGCGCGCGTGGTGCTCAGTTTGCCGGTGTGGTTTCCGGCCCGCGCGTGAGGCAGTCGCAGGGGCGCGGCGCGGGATGCGGATGCGGGTGGGGTTTCGGTGCCGGCTTCGGCTGGGGTGCCGGCGTCGGCACGGGTGCAGGCCGCTTGATGGCATCGACATAGTGCGAGTAGCCGTGGAGGTAGGTGCGTGCGCCGTCCGGCGTGAATCCGACCAGTTGATCCTTGGGGACGCTGAGGTGCACGCAGGTCAGATGCGCGGGATCGAGGTGCGTCGGATACCGCAAGCGTTCCATCAGCAGCGAATCACAGCCGGTGTCCCGCTGTTGCTGCTGGGGAACGCCAAGACAGAGCGTCAGTTCACGCAGACGGATTTCGCCGTGTGCGTCGCTTGACGGCAATTGCCGGGACGCGCTGCCTTCGAGGCCACAGACCTGCGTGTCGTCCACCATCAGTTCCATGAGCACCGAATTGCCGAGGCGGTTCAGGATGTTCACGTTGGTCATCGTGATGCTCTCGTCTTTCTTCGCTTCACAATCCACGCCATAGGGACGCAGCGTCGCGCATTGCTGCGATGAGAGCGTGACGCTCGATGCGTAGATATTCCCGAGTCCCAGCATGCGTACGACCATCTGCGGATAGAACGTTGGGTTCTGCATCAGCAAAGGCACGAAGGCCACGCAGAAGAACAGCGCGCCTGCCATGGTCAGTAACCGCACCGTCGTCCTGTGGGCCGCGAAGCTCAGCCAGTTCAGCATGGCGAGCATCACGCAGCCGGCGACGGCCACGTATGTTTGCAGTTCCGTTTTACCGTTGACGACGATCGCCCAGAGGAACAGCACCGGCAACACCATCGCGAATCCAAAGAGCGCGGTGGTGAATATTTTCGCGTTGCGCAATCGCATTTCCTGGTCGGACACCAGCCGCTGGAACAGTGCTTTGATCTCCTTGAACCATCGCGTCAGGATGTAGATGGCGATCGCTACGGCTGCGATCGCTGCCACGCAATACAAGGGATTGAACGAAGACAGGCGATGAATGGCCAAGGTGAGCCAGTCGCCGCTTGATGGATCATGCGCGGCGGCGCTTGCTGTGGCAGCAGCAGGTTGCGCGGTAACGGGCGGGACCGGGCTGGGCGCATAGATTCGCCAGCCGAGCCACACGCTCCACGTCAGCAACATCGCTCCGCCCAATGCGAACTTCGGCCATGGGTGTAGCTGCTTGCGTTGCCGTTTGCGCCAGTCCGCCAGCGTGAGCGCAATCGCGCAGAGAAGCGAAGCGGCGTAGAAGGTCCAATTGACGAATGACGCGCGTCCCGCCGCATGCCAATCGACCACGACCGGGACAATGACACCGGACCATACGATGGAACAGATCACGGTTGCGCCGATGATGAATCGGCCCTTCATCAGATAGTCCACGATGCCGGTCTGCTCGATCTGCTCGACGAGCCTGGCCGGATTCGCCGCGCTCCAGTAACTGGCGAGCGGATAAAACGAGCGTACGCTCCAGCGTGCGGCAAAGCCCGCGGCCACCAGATAGACCGCGAGCAAAACACCAACGAACACTTCGGTGATGAACGTCGCGATCAGCGCGCCGGTCAGGTCGGTCAGCGAGAAGTCCGGCAACTGGTCGATGTGTAGCGCATAGGCCAGCAACGGAATGCCGCCCAGCGTGAGAATGCTGACGGAGGCGACAAAGGTGGGATTCGCCTTGGCGAATTCGCCAAACCATGTGAGCAGTTTTTGTGGTGTCATCGTGCCTGCGAAAATCGACGGTGCGAAGAATGTCCCTGAAGCAGGACAGCCAATGAAGTAACGGCTGAAATCTCCAAACCTTGAACGCGGCATTCACCTGCCACGGCACTGCGCGCGCACAAAAAAACGGCGCCGCCCCACCCGGGCAAGCGCCGCAAACACGCATACAACACTGGAGAAAATCGCCGCGGTAAATCGCTTCGATTAGCCCGCAGCGGCCACCGTGTGCCGCAATTCCTGATAGCTGCGCAAACCCGCGAGTCCCAGTTCGCGCCCGATGCCGCTCAAGCCCATTCCGCCCCAGCACACCTGCGGAAAGATCAATTGCGGCGTGTTGATCCAGACGAGGCCCGCGCGCAGTTCCGCCTTGTAGCGGCGTTGCGCCCCGGCGTCCTGCGTCACGACCGTCGCCACGAGTCCATAGCGCGTAGCGTTGGCCAGCGCGATGGCTTCATCGTCGGTGCGGAACGACTTCACGCACGCAACCGGCCCGAACACCTCATCGGTCCACAACACGTTGTCGGCGTCGGGCTCGGCCACCACCACGGGCGCCATGAAAAAGCCCGCGCCGCGCGCGCGGTCCGTGTTGCCGCTGAAGGCGATCTGCGCGCCCGCCGCCACGCCCTGTTCAACCAGCGCCTGCACGCGCGTGCGCTGCGCCTGCGAAATCAGCGGCCCCATCGAAACCTGCTCGACATCCGGCGCGCCCACGCAGACCGCACGCACCGCCGTCTCGAACGCGGCCATGAATTTGCGGTAGACGTCGTCCTGCACGAGAATGCGCGCCGTCGCCGAGCACATCTGTCCGGCGTTCGCGAACGCGCCGCTCACCGCGAGCGAAACCGCATGATCGATGTCCGCATCGGCGCGCACGATCAGTGCGGATTTGCCGCCCAGTTCGAGCGTCACGCGCTTCATGTCCAGCGCGGCCGTCTGCATCACCTTGCGGCCCACGGCCGTGCTGCCCGTGAATGAAATCTTGTCGACGAGCGGATGCGCCGTGAGCTGCGCGCCCACTTCGCCGCCGCCGTTGACGAGATTGACCACGCCATCGGGCACACCCGCTTCGCTGACGATCTGCGCCAGCAGATGTTCGACCGGCGAGGTCAGCTCGGACGGTTTCAGCACCACGGTGCAGCCCGCCGCGAGCGCGGGCGCGAGCTTCCACGCGGTCGTCACCATCGGGAAATTCCACGGCACGATCAGCGCGGCCACGCCGACCGCTTCGTAATAGCGCTCGCCTGTGACGGTCTCGTCGGGCAGCGCGATCGTTTCGGGTGCGAACGCGCCGGTTTCCGCGCACAGGTCGCCGTAATACGTGAAGGTCGCGACGGCGTCGCTCACGTCGAGATCGGCTTCGAACGGCGGCTTGCCGCTCACCTGCATCTGCATCGCGGCGAGGCGCGCGCGGTCCGCTTCGATCAGTTCGGCGATCTTGCGCAGCAGCTTGCCGCGCGCGGCGGGCGGGGTCGCGCGCCATGCGCCGAGTGCGTCATGCGCGGCGCGCACGGCGGCGTCGATCTGAGCGGCGCTCGCCGGTTCCTGCCAGCCGATCGTTTCGCCGGTCGAGGCGTTGTGGATGGCGGTGGCATGTCTGGCGTCGTCGGCGTGCATCGTTGCGCCCGCAACGAAGGCGGCGGGCAGCACGAACGGGCCGCCGTCGCGGCGAAGAGGAGTGACGGTGGTCATGATGAGTGTCCGTTGAGAATCGAGCCGGAGTTGGGCGTAATCGTGCGCATCGACGCGCGTATCAGCGGTACGCGACGCCCGGCATCACGCAGAGCATTTCGAACGCGAGGTTCGCGCCCACCAGCGCGGTCGTGCCGGCCTGGTCATACGGCGGCGAGACTTCCACGAGGTCGGCGCCCACCACGTTGAGGCCCTTCATGCCGCGCACGATTTCGAGGCCCTGCTGCACGGTGAGCCCGCCCACTTCCGGCGTGCCGGTGCCGGGCGCGAACGACGGATCGAGCCCGTCGATGTCGAAGCTCAGATACACGGGCGTGTCGCCCACGCGTTCGCGCACCTGCGCCATCAGCGGCGCGAGCGACTTGTTCCAGCATTCCTCGGCTTGCACGACGGTGAAACCTTGCTGACGGCACCAGTCGAAGTCGTCGGCGTGATAGCCGGTGCCGCGCAGACCGATCTGCGTGACCTTGTCGCATTGGAGCAGGCCGTCTTCCACCGCGCGGCGGAACGGCGTGCCGTGCGCGATCTTCTCGCCGAACATGGTGTCGTTGACGTCGGCGTGCGCATCGATGTGCACGACCGCGACCTTGCCGTACTTCTTGTGCAGCGCGCGCAGGATCGGCCACGCGATCGTGTGGTCGCCGCCGAGCGTGATCGGCCGGCAGCCGGTCGCGACGATCTCGTCGTAGGCCGCTTCGATCAGGCGGATCGAGTCCTTCAAATCGTACGGATTCGTGGCGACGTCGCCGATATCGGCCACTTGCAGCGAGTCGAACGGCGCGGCGCGCGTCGCCATGTTGTAGGGACGCAGCAGCACCGATTCCGAGCGGATCTGACGCGGCCCGAAGCGCGCGCCCGAGCGGTTCGAGGTGCCGAGGTCGAGCGGCACGCCGACGAAACACGCGTCGAGGCCTTCGGTGCGGGTCGCTTGCGGCAGCCGCATCATGGTGGCGATGCCGCCGAAACGCGGCATGTCGTTGCCGCCGAGCGGCTGGTTGAGTTCGCGCTGCATGTCCTGTGTCTCCGATCTTGAAGTGATGACGATCGGGCGATGGTAGGCGAGACGCGCGGCGCGCGAATTACGAAGTGGAGATGTTTACATCGACGTCGATCGATGCAAAAGCCGCGTTACGCGCCCTGCAAACGGGGGCAAGCGTGGCCCCAGGCCACCAGTTCGCGCTTGGTGCGCACGCCGAGTTTGGCGAAGGCGCGCTTCACGTAGGACTCGGCCGTGGCGGTGCGCACGCCGAGAATTTCTGCGGCTTCGGGCACGGTGCGGCCCGTGATGAGGTGCGCGCAGATTTCGTATTCGCGCTTCGAGAGGCGAATGGCGTCGGCCGCGATGCGCGCATCGAATTGCGCGAGCGGATGCAGAAACGAAGTCGGATGCGCGACGCGCCGCGCGGCGCTGGTGGTCGCGTGCAATTCGAGCAGCGGAAACAGGAAGTCGCTGACGTTGCGAAAGCGGTTCATCTCGGCGAGCGTGAACGGCGGCGCATTGAGGGCGCGTTCGAGCGCGATCGAATGCTGGCCGTGGCGCGTGCCGCGCGCGAGCACGCATTCGTGCGCAATGAGCGCCTCGTCGAAAAGACGCTGGCGGAATTCGCCCGGCGGAATCGCGCCGATGTCGCGCACCACGAGCAGCGTGCCCACCTTGCCGCGAATACCCGCGAACAGCGGATCGCTTTCGTAGAAGCGGTCGTAGTAGAGCGTCATCACGTCGGAAATCGTGCCGCTGTCCACGCCCACGCCGCTGCTGCCGATCCATTCGCAGCGAAAGCCCGTGGGCATGCTGCTGTCGACGCGCGAGCGTTCGATATGCACGACGTTGAGCGGCACGATTTCGTTGAGCAGCAGCGTGAGGCGCGGCACGAAATCGGGCGTGCCGACGGCTTCGATCACCTGACCGAGCGTCTTGAACGAGAGGGGGAAATTCGCGGAATCGGGGTGCGGGGGGACGTTGAGCAGCATGGCGCGCACCGGAAAACAAGGCGAATCGATTATAGCCGAAGGGCGGAACGCCCCGCGAGGCGGGGATTTGCACGCATCGATCGCCGTTGCGGCAACAGGCAAGCGCGAGCAAGGGAAAACCCCTGGAAACATGACGAAAATGCCGCAAAAGGCATATTGCCCCCCCTGAGGGGGGGCATACCGTCGCCTCGCGAGTCGGTAACTTTGGCGCCACCGAATCATTTGAAACCGACACATCGAAGGAAACCAACATGAGCAAGCTGATTCACGACGTCAAGGAACTGGGCGCAGGTCTGGGCGATTACACCAAGCTCGACTACGGCATGGACGAAGGCGACTGGCGTGGCGCCGAAGGCAAGAGCGGCAATTACGTGGTGGGCTGGTGGGAAGGCAAGGTCGGCGCGGTCGAATTCCCGGCCACGGGCGCCGACGAAGCCGTGTGGCTCGTCGAAGGCAAGATCGCGCTGACCGACGTGAACGGCGGCCGCAAGGAATTCACCGCGGGCCAGGGCTATCTGCTGCCCGCCGGTTTCGCCGGCCGCTGGGAAACGGTCGAGGACGCGAAGAAGTTCTACGTCCTGCTCGAACCGCAGCAGTAATTCAGCAAGCCGCGCCGTCCTCGTGTGGGCGGCGCGGCTTGATTCGAATGTCGCTTTACGTATCGCTTCAGTTCCGCCTCAACCCGCCTCAACCCGCCTCAACCCGCCTCAAGCAGCGAAGCCATCATGAGCCCCACCGCGAATCGCCCTGTCTCGCCCGCCGCCTGCGGCGCGCGGGCTTCCGTCCCCGTTGTCCCCGTCACGAACAGCCGGTTTCAACGCGACGCGCTGCATTGCGCCGCATCGGCACCGGAAGAGGAGACGCATCATGAATGACCGCGCCCAACTCTTCGAAGCGGGCATGCCTGCCGATGCAATCGACGCGCGCCCCGCCGCGCGCCAGCCGGTCGCACTGGGCGTGGAAGAAGCGCTCGCACGCACCAAGCTGTTTCCGTACTGGCTCGACAATCCCGCCGAACCGCCCGCCGAGCCGAAGCTCACGAGCGACACGCGCGCCGATCTGCTGATCGTCGGCGGCGGCTTCACGGGTTTGTGGGCCGCGGTGCAGGCGAAGGAGCAGATGCCGGAACTCGACGTGGTGCTGATCGAAGCGGGCCAGGTCGCGCATGGCGCATCGGGTCGCGCGGGCGGCATCATCTCGACTTCGGTGATGCACGGCCTGCCGAACGCAGTGCGCGTGTTCCCCGACGACATCGCCGAACTCGAAGAATTCGGCCAGCGCAATCTCGACGGTTTCGAAGAGACGCTCAAGCGCTACGACATCGACGCGGATATCGAATGGAACGGCGAAATGACCGTGGCCGTCGATCCCGAGCACGTCGCGCATCTGCAGGCCGATTACGATCTGCACACCGAATACGGCCACAACGTCGTGATGCTCGACGAGCAGGCCACGCGCGAGCAACTGAATTCGCCGCTGTTCGCGGGCGCGCTCTGGTCGCGCAATCGCAGCGGCATCGTGCATCCGGCGAAGCTCGCGTGGGGACTCAAGCGCGCGGCGCTCAAACTCGGCGTGCGGCTCTACGAACACAGCCCGCTCACGAGCGTGACCGACGAAGGCGAGAGCGTGTTCGTGAAGACGCCCGAAGGCAGCGTGCGCGCGAAGCGCGTGCTGTTCGGCAGCGGCACCGCGAAGGTGGGCATCGCCGATATCAACCGCCGTGTGCTGCAGGTGCGCGATCACGTGCTCGCCACCGAGCCGCTCACCGACGAACAACTCGCGCGCATCGGCTGGAAGAATCGCCAGGGCATTTACGACACGCGCACGCAGCTCAATTATTTCCGCCTCACGAAGAACAACAACATCATTTTCGGCGGCCTGGTGAGCTATCACTTCGACGGCAATCCGGATCCGCAGCAGGACCAGCAGCGCGAAACCTATTACCGTCTCGCGCAGGCGTTCTACAAGACCTTTCCGCAACTCAGCGACGTGCGTTTCTCGCACGCATGGGGCGGTCCGATCGATTACTGCTCACGCGGCTCGGTGTTCGCCAAGCGCTATCTCGGCGACAAGGCGGTGTTCGTCGCGGGCTACACGGGTTTCGGCGTGGCCGCGAGCCGCTTCGGCGCGTTCATGGGCCTGAACATTCTGTTCGATCGCCAGAGCCCCGAGCGCACGCTCGACATCGCCAATCAGAGCCCCACGTATATCCCGCCGGAGCCGGTGCGCTGGCTCGCCGCGAAAGTGACCTTCCATGCGTTCGACGGCGCCGATGCCGAAGGCGGCTGGAAGCGCGCCTGGATCAAGGGCATCAAGGCGATGGGTTTCCCCATGTAAGTGACGGCGGCGCAGCGGCATGTTCTCCAATACTTCCGATCTCGACCTGCGACTCGTGCGGGTCTTCCTGGCCGTCGTGGACGCGCGCGGCATCACCGCCGCCGAAGCCACACTCGGCGTGCGGCAGTCCACCATCAGCTCGCAGCTCTCGGCGCTCGAAGCGCGCGTGGGCTTCACGCTATGCGAGCGCGGTCGCGGCGGCTTTCGTCTCACGTCGAAAGGCGAGCGCTTCGTGGCGTCGGCGCGCGCGCTGCTTTCGGCGACCTCGCAATTCGTCGCGCAGGTGCGTGACATCGATCGCAAGCTGGTCGGCACGCTGTCGATCGGCTTGATCGGCCAGGCCTCGCATGTGGAGAACGCGCGTCTCGCGGAAGCGATCGGCGCGTTTCGCAAGCGCGATCAGGCCGTGCGTTTCGCCATGCGCGTCGCGCCGCCGCAAGAGCTTGAAGAAAGCCTCGTCAATCATCAGCTCGATCTGGCGATTGGTTACTTCTGGCATCGCGTGCCGGGGCTCGATTACACCGAACTCTTCAGCGAGCGCCAGGTGATCTGCTGCGGGCGCGGGCATCCGCTCTTTCACGAAGCGCCCAACGCGACGCTCGACGATCTGCGCACGCATGACTGGATCTGGCGCAGCTATCCGGTGCCCGAGGAACTCGCGAGCATCGGCGAGCGCCAGGTCACGGCTATCGCGGACAGCATCGACGCGGCCACGGTGCTGATTCTCTCGGGCAGTCATCTCGGCTATCTGCCCGAGCATCACGCGGAGCCGTTCGAACAGCGCGGCCTGATACGCGTGCTCGGACGCACGGCCTTCGGCTTCGACGTGCCGCTGCATCTCGCGACCAAACGCGGCACCGTCGACAAGCCCATCGTGCGCGCGTTTTGCGAGGACTTGCTCAACGTTTATGGCGCGCACGGAGGGGAGCGCGCGGCGGCCTGAGAAGCACCGCGTGGCCGCTGTATCGCGCCCGCATCGATACATTGGCCACGCGTGATGTGAACGTTTCGAATACGCAATATGGCGCGCACTCGCGTGATTTAGAGTGACCGTCAAGGTGAAGACAGCGCATCGCATCGATGCGCAAGGAGTGAGACACATGGCTGACAACACGAGCATTACGCAGATCGAAACATTCGGTTTCGAACGCATTCCCGACGTTTCGCGCTACGCGCGTCCCATCGATCTTTTCCGGCTGCTGTTCGGCGGCTGCAATACCTTTTCGACTTCCGTCCTGGGCGCGTTTCCGGTGCTCGTCGGGCTGTCGTTTCAGGCGAGCCTCTGGTCGATCGTGATCGGCGTCCTGGCGGGCACCTTCATGCTCGCGCCGATGAGTTCGTTCGGTCCGCGTAACGGCACCAGCGATCCGGTTTCGTCGGGCGCGCACTTCGGCATTCATGGCCGGATCGTCGGCTCGTTTCTCGCGCTGCTCACCTCGATTGCGTTCTTCTCGCTCGCGGTGTGGAGTTCGGGCGATGCGCTCGTCGGCGGCGCGCACAACATGGTGGGCGTGCCCGTGAACGGCTGGACGCTCGGCTCGGCTTACATGGTGTTCGCCGTGCTCGTGCTGGTCGTGTGCATCTACGGTTTCCGCTTCATGCTGTGGGTGAACAAGATCGCCGTGTGGGCCGCGAGTTTGATGTTCATTCTCGGCGCCTTCGCCTTCGCGAAGACTTTCGATTTTCACTACGCGGGCACGCTGCAACAAGGCAGCGCGGGATTCTGGGCGGCTTTCATCGGCGCGACGCTGGTGGCGCTGAGCAATCCGGTGTCGTTCGCTTCGACGCTCGGCGACTGGGCGCGCTACATTCCCGAGACCATTCCGCGTCGCCGCGTGATGGGCGCCGTCTACGCCGCGCAGATCGCGACCTTCGTGCCGTTCTTCTTCGGCCTGGCGACGGCGACTATCATCGCCACGCACGCACCGAGCTACATCACGTCGAACGATTATGTGGGCGGGCTGCTGGCCGTGTCGCCGCGCTGGTTCCTGTTGCCGATGTGCCTGATCGCGATTATCGGCGGCATGTCGACGGGCACGACCGCGCTGTACGGCACGGGCCTCGACATGTCGAGCATGTTCCCGAAGTTCCTCAACCGCGTGCGCGCCACGCTGCTGATCGGCACGCTGGCGATTGCGTTTATCTTCATCGGCCGCTTCGCGTTCAATCTGGTGGAAAGCGTGTCGACGTTCTCGACGCTCATCTGCACGTTCAGCTGCCCGTGGATGGCGATCATGGTGATCGGCTTCATGCAGCGACGCGGCTTCTATCTCGCCGACGATCTGCAGGTCTTCAATCGCGGCGGTCGCGGCGGTCATTACTGGTTCACGCGCGGCTGGAATCTGCGTGCGATGGGTGCGTGGCTGCCTGCTGCATTCATTGGCCTCTCGTTTGTGAATCTGCCGGGTCAGTTCGTCGGGCCGCTCGGCTCGCTGGCGGGCGGCTGCGATCTGAGCGTGCCGATTTCGTTCGCGGTCGGCGGCCTGCTGTATCTCGCGATGCTGTCGCTCTTTCCGGAACCGGAAGCGGTGTATGGCCCGCACGGCCGACGCTTCGTGCGCGGCACGCGTGTTGTGCGCGAAGAACGCAAAGAACACGAAAGCGTGCCCAATTTCGCGGCCAATCGTGAATACGCAGAGTAAGGATCTGAAGGCTGTTCACGAAACGCGTGTGCGGCGCGTGTATCGAATGATGTAATCGCATCGAAAGACGCAGGCATGGGACCTGCTCCGATATCACCAGTGCGAGCTTGCAGACTGGCCCCGTTTGATCGCCGCGTTACGCGGCGTGGGGTGCAGTGCAGGCTCGCGTCCTTTTTGCGCAATTTTTTGCAACGGGCTGGTGATCGACCATGGAAGATTTTTTCAATCGACTGTTTCATTTGCAGCCTACGCTGCTCGATTCGGCGACGCACGATGTCGTGCATCTGGTCGTGGCGGCGCTGATCCTCGCAGTGGGCTGGTGGATTTCGAATCGCGTGGCGCAACTGTCCGAGCACATGCTGGCGCGCTCGCACGCGGACCCGACGCTCGCACCGATGCTCGCCGGCATCATGGCGTGGGCCGTGCGCGTGATCGCGATCGTGGCCGCGCTCAGCGAAGTGGGCATTGCAACGGCGAGCGTGCTCGCGGCGCTCGGCGCGGCGGGTCTGGCCATCGGCCTCGCGCTGCAAGGCACGCTGCAGAACATCGCGGCGGGCATCATGCTGCTGTTTCTGCGGCCGTTTCGCGCGGGCGACGTGATCGAAGGCAGCGGCGCGGCGGCGGGCATCGTGCGCGAAGTGGGACTGTTCACGACGCGTATCGAACGCGGCGACGGCAACGCCGTGTTTGTGCCGAACAGTCAGATCTGGAGCAATCCGGTCATCAACTACAGCAGCGGCGGCACGCAGCGCGTGGACGTGACGATCGATCTCGCGCGGCGCGAACAGGTCGATGCGGCGATTGGCGCGCTCAAGAAAATGATCGCCGACGAACCGCGCGTGCTGGCGGGCACGACGCTCGCACCGGCGATCGTTGTTGATCGTTATCCGGAAGACGGCGGCGTTCGGCTGCGCATGAGCGTGTGGGTGCGAAACCCCGACGCGGTGTTTGCGACCGACGATCTGCGTGAACATGCGGGCGACGCGCTGGCGGCTGCGGGGATTGCGGTGAAGGGCGCGACGAAGCCGCTTGAGCACGAAGAGGCGGACGCGGCGCTGTCGCATTCATAAGCGCTTATTGCCGAATCACACGCACCGGCAGGCCCAGCGTCGCGAGCAGACACAGGCCGTGCAGCGCGGCGAGCAACACGAACGCGGGCACGAAATGCTGTGACTGCGCGACCGACGTGTCGCGCATCGCGAGCGCAACGGTCAGCGAAATCATCGTCGTCGCGAGCGGGCCGCCGATGCGCTGCGCGATGTTCAACGCAGTGTTGGCGGTCGGCAAATTCGCTTTCGGCAACGAGGCGTAAGCCGCCGAAATCGACGGCACGCTAATCGTGCCCTGGCCGAATCCGGCGAGCACCAGACTCGCGAACGCCCACGCCGTGGAATACGTGTGCGCGGCCATCCACGCCAACACGAGCGTGGCCACGCAAGCGAGCAGCGCGCCGCCGGCAGCCAGCGCGCGGCAGCCGAACTTCTGCGTCAATGGCCCGAGCACCGCGAACGCGGCCATCATGCCGACGCCCGTCGCTGCGAGCAGCGTGCCCGCCTGCGCCGCGCTCAGTCCGCACGCCAGCATCAAATACAGTGGCACGACGAGCTGGCGTCCGAACAGCATGCCGTTCGCGCAGCATTGCGTGACGGCGGCAATCGAAAAGACCCGCGTGGAAAAAATGCGCACGTCGATGAGCGCGGCGTCGCGCTTGCGCATCGAGTGCGCCACGAACACTGCGAGCAACAGCGCGCCCGCGAGCACGCAGCGTTGTCCCTCGCCGCGCGCGACGTTCTGCAAGCCATACACGAGCGCGACGAGGCCCGGCGAAATCAGCGCGAAGCCGAGGAAGTCGAAGCTGCGGCGCGCGGGCGTATCCGCATCGCGCGGCAGCAGACGCCAGGCCATCGCCACACCCAACGCGCCAATCGGTACATTGACGAAAAAGAGCCACGGCCATTCGGCGCGCGCGAGAATCGCACCGGCCAGCATCGGACCGAGTATCGGCCCGAGCAGAATCGGCAGCGTGGCGTAACCCATCACGCGTTCGAGATGTTTACCCGCGACGCGTCCGATCATCATCTGCGCCATCGGCACGAGGATGCCCGCGATCAGCCCCTGAAAGAGCCGCGCCGCGATCAGCGCGCTCATGCTGTGCGCGAGGCCGCACAGCGCCGAAGCGAACGTGAAGGTGGAAAAGCAGAACACGTACAGGCGTTTTGCGCCGACACGGTCGACGAGCCAGCCGTTGAGCGGCAGTGTGAGCGCCATCGCCAGCAGGTAGCCGGTCACGATCCATTGCGCGGTGGCGAGATGCGCGTCGAGTGCGTGGCCGATGGTGGACAGCGACACGTTCACGAGCGTCGAGTCCATCTGCGACATGAACGAGCCGAGTGACACCACCGCCGCGACTTTCCAGACGGCGGGGGCAATGCGGTCCGCCGCAGTGGGGCGTGAATGCGGATCGGTCATGAAGGCGTTTGGCGGGCGTGGGTTCGGATCAGCCGCAAGCATGACTATTCGCCGCGCGGCTGGCAAGTCCATGTGCGCCTGCGGGCCGCGCCTGCGCGATGCCATTACAATGCCTCACTTCGACTCACTTCCGGTATTGCAACCGCACGCGCGCCATGAAATTCTTTCCCGCCTTCGCTCTCGCCACGCTTTCGATGACTGGCGCCACGCTCGCCTACGCGCAAGGCGCCGGTAACGCGGCGCAACAATCGTGCTCGATCGGCACCGTCAGCGGCGTGGGCGGCGCGGCGTCGAGCATGAGCGAGTACCTCGCGCTGCCCGAGCGCGATCGCTACAAATACTTCTCGGACCACCAGATCCAGTGCGACGTCACCGACGATAGCCGCGCGAAGAATTGCGTGGGTCTCACGAATCTGCGCAACGATAAAGTCAGCATTTATGACGACAGCGACAGCGTGACGACCACCGTGGTCGCGAAGATCGAGCTGGAACACGGCACGTTTCCGGCGATCATCGTCGTGCGCAAGCAGGACATCAAGTGCGAAGACTGAAGAACGGCAACCGCGTTTAGCCGTTTGCGCTGAACGCTTCGAACCAGGGCCACGGAAAGATGCCGCGATCGTGGCCGTCGCTGAATACGAGTTGCACGCCGTAACCCATCGGCGCAATGTCGCGCACCGTGACATCGTCGGCGACGTCGATTACGCCGCCTGCGAGGCGCGTGCTTCTGCACGCCGAGCACGGGCAGGCGCGCCGCAACGCGGCGTGCGCGATGCGCTGCACGTCGCCGTTCGGCCAGACCAGCGAGAGCGCGTCGCGCGCCTGGCGTAGTTCGACCGGCGCGTTCACGGCGTCCGTCCTTCGCGCTGCTGCAACGCGATGCGCACCGCTTTGCGCACTTCCGGATCGCGGTCTTCGAGCGCCGCGCGCAACGGCGCGATGACCTCGGACGTATCGAGTTCGCCGAGCGCCAGCGCCGCTTCCTTGCGCAAATTGCTGATCGAGTGGTCGAGCAGCGCGATCAGGGCGGACGCAGCCTGCACGTCTCCCATGCGACCGAGCGCCCGCGCGGTACGCAGGCGCACTTGCCAGTAATCGTCCGCGAGCGCTGCGATCAGCGGATCGCGCGCGCGCGCCACGGGCAGCTTGCCGAGCGTGGTGGCCGCTTCCTCGCGCACCTGCCAGTCGGCGTCACGCAGCGCATGCAGCAGGGCGTCGCCGAGCGTGGCGTCGTCGATCGGGCCGAAACCCAGCGCGCCGGTGGCGGCGCGGCGCACGACCGCTTGCGTGTCGTGCGCGGCGACGTTGGCGAGCGGTCGCAGGGCGCGCGCATCCTTGAGCCAGCCGAGCACGGCTACCGCTTCGAGGCGCACGTCGGCATGAGTGTCGGCGAGTGCGTCGAGCGCCGGTTCGAAGGCGCTTGCGTCACGCAACTCGCGCAGGCCGCGTAGCGCCGCGCGCCGCACGAACGGTTCGGGGCGCTGCGCCCAGCGGCGCAATACCGGCGCGGACGTGGCGTCCTTGAGTTCCGAAAGCGCTTGCGCCGCCGCGTCGCGCACGTTGTCGTCGGCGTCGAGCAGCGCAGCGCAGAGCGCTTCGGTCACGTCTTCGCTTTCCCACGACGCCAGCACGGTGGCCGCTTCGCGGCGCACCTCCGGCGCGGCGTCGTCGCGCAACGTGCCGACGAGCACGCCGACAAGCTCGGGCGCTTCGAGGTCGCCAATATCGAGCACGGCAATCCGGCGCACGGTTGCGTCTTCGCTGGCGAGCCGCGCGAGCACGGCGGCGGCTTCGGGCGGCAAATCGGTGAGAGTCGGATCAATCATTGAACAGGATGGCTAATTAATGGCGATGGGCGGGCGATCGTCGAATGCGTCTCCATCGCTATCGAAGCAGATAGGGAATGTCGACTTTCACCGCGCCGGTCGGGCAATCGCGCTCGCAGGGCATGCAATACCAGCATTCGTCGAATTGCATGTATGCCTTGCCTTTCGAGGTGTCGATGGCGAGTAGATCGAGCGGGCAGACGTCGACGCAAACCGTGCAGCCTTTATCCGCAATGCAGCGTTCTTCGTCGATGGTCACCGGCGCGCTGCTGCGCTGAAAAATGTCGTGGGGCGTGAAGCTCATGATCGTTTCCTGATGGCGGCCGGCGATTAGTGCGTGACTAGTGCTTCTTCGCGTTGGATGCGCATGCGGTCGTACGCGCTGCGCTCGTCGTTCGAAACCGGCACGATATACGGCTCGACGGGGCGCTTTTCGCTGACCATGCGGCCCGCTTCGTCCTTGCGCAAATGCGTGTGGCAGAACCACTGTTCGTCGTCGCGCTGCGGAAAGTCCACGCGATGGTGATACAGGCCCCAGCGACTCTCGGTGCGAAACAGCGACGCGCGTGCGGCCATTTCCGCGCAGTCGCGAATCGCACGCACTTCAGCCGCGCGCATCAATTCATGCGGATTGTTGGCCTTGATTGCGCCGATATCTTCTTCGATCGCCTCGAAGCGTTGCAAGCCAATTTCCATTTTGCGCGTCGCTTTCGGCGGTTGCAGATAATCGTTCACCATGCGGCGCAATTTATATTCGACTTGCGAGGGCGCGAAACCGTCCGCGCGTTCGAGCGGCGCGTAAATGCGCGCGCGTTCGGCTTCGACCTGCTCGCTATCGAGCGGCGCGTGTTCGCGGCTTGCAGCATATTCCGCGGCGTTTTCTCCGGCAAACCAGCCGTAGGTGAACGCGCCGAGCATATAGTTGTGCGGCACGGCCGCCATGTCGCCCGCCGCATAAAGACCCGGCACCGTGGTTTGCGCGCGCGCATCGACATACACGCCCGAGGCGCTATGGCCGCTGCAAAAGCCAATTTCGGAGATATGCATTTCCACCATCTGCTCGCGATAATCGGTGCCGCGTCCCGCATGAAAACGCCCCCGACTCGGCCGCTCGTTCGTGTGCAGAATCTGCTCGATGGTTTGAATCGTTTCTTCGGCGAGGTGATCGAGTTTCAGGAATACCGGTCCGTTGCCGCTTTGCAGTTCGCGGTAAAACTCCCACATCATCTGGCCGCTCCAGTAATCGCATTCGATGAAGCGTTCGCCTTTACCATTCGCCGTGAAGCCGCCGAGCGGTCCCGTTACGTAAGCACACGCGGGGCCGTTGTAATCCTTGATCAGCGGATTGATCTGGAAGCATTCGAGATTCGCGAGCGCCGCGCCCGCGTGATACGCCATGGCATAACCGTCGCCGGCATTGGTCGGATTCTCGTACGTGCCCATCAAATAGCCGGACGCGGGCAAGCCAAGGCGTCCTGCCGCGCCGCAGCAGAGAATCACGGCTTTCGCGCGCACGACCGTGAATTGCGCCGTGCGGCAGTCGAAGCCGAGCACGCCGCAAACAGCGCCTTGTGCGTCGGTCAGCAGGCGCGTGGTGACGATGCGATTCGTCATCTCGATGCGCGCGCGCTTGAGCTGCCGATACAGAATCTTCTTGATGTCGTGGCCTTCGGGCATGGGCAGCACATACGCGCCCATGTGATGAACCTTCTTCACCGCGTAATCGCCATTGCCATCCTTTTCGAATTTCACGCCCCAGCGGTCGAGTTGCTCGATAGTCGTGAAGCTGTGCTTCGCATAGGCATACACGGCCTCCTGATCGACAATGCCGTCGTTCGCGATGGTGATTTCGCGCGTATATTGCTCGGGCGTGGCGTGGCCCGGAATCACGGCGTTATTCAGGCCGTCCATGCCCATCGAAATCGCGCCGCTGCGCTTCACATGCGCTTTTTCGAGCACGAGCACCTTCAGTGCGGGATTGCGCTCCTTGGCCTTGATCGCCGCCATCGGGCCGGCCGTGCCGCCGCCGATCACCACGACGTCGTAGTCGAGCACTTCGGTATTCATTGCGTTTTCCTCGTTTGCGAACGGCCGCGCGCTCGCGGTTGAGCGGCTTTCTCGCGGTCCACGCGCAAGCGGTACTGGAATGCGTCGCCGCGAAAGTAGAGATATTCAAAGTCGATCGGCGTGCCCTGCGCGTCGTGCGTGGTGCGTTCGATGCGCAGCACGGGGCTGCCTTCTTCCACGCGCAGCGCGTTGACGATTTCATCGTCGGCGAGCATGGCGTCGATCGACACATCGGCGTGGCCGAGCGCGACGCCGCAATCGTTTTCAAGAATCAGAAAGATGTCGCGCGTGGCGAGATCGGCATTCGCCAGACGCTTGCCGAGCGACTCGGGCAACCACGTGAGTTCGAGCGAAACGGGTTCGCGATTGAGCAGGCGCACGCGGCGAATTTCGGTCACGTTCGCGCCTTCGGGCAGGCCGAGTTTCGCGGCGATATGGCGGTCGGCTTTCGTCACGCGAAAGCGCCGCAACTGATTGACGATCTCGTAGCCCATCGACGACATCGCTTCCGCAAAACCTTGCAGGGAAGTCACGTTCTGGAACGCGCGCGGCTTGGAGACGAACGTGCCTTTGCCATGCAGCTTGAACACGAGCCCTTCTTTTTGCAGGTCGCCGAGCGCCTGGCGCACGGTGATACGGCTCACGCCGAACATCGCGCAGAGTTCGTGTTCGGACGGCATGCGGCTGTGCGGCGGATAAGCGCCGTCGAGAATGCGCGCGCGCAGTGTCTCCTTGATCTGCGCGTAGAGCGGCTGGGGCGCCAGCTCGACGAGATTGGTATTGGCCATCGGCTTGTGGGGTCGGCGTATCGCGGACTTGTTATGACAAGATGATCCGCAGTGTAGGCAACGCCGCCTGGGCCGCAAACGAAGGAATTCTGCTAAGGATGTGCCGCCGCGCTATTTGCGCGCGGGCGCGGCCCGCGACGGCCGCGCCGGGTTGGTTCGCCGGCGGGTTACGGCGCGATGGAAGGCGGCACGCCGTCCGTGGCGGGCGGCAGAACCGCCGCGCGGCGCACGCGGGTCAGATCGACGATCTCGCCGTCGTGCCCTTGCAGGGCGGGCAGCGCGGGCACCGTGTCGTCCTTGACCAGCCAGTTATCGGATTTGTAGTTGGCCGAGCGCGCCTGCATATAGCCATAACGATCGGCGGCGATGGCCTGAAGCGTCGCGCCGTCGCGCACGATGACGGGCCGCAGGAAGATCAGCAGATCCTTCTTCTCGCGGCTCTTGGTTTCGTGCCGGAACAGTGCGCCGAGCACCGGAATCTTCGAGATCCACGGCGTGCGCGTGTTGCCGTTCGTATAGCTGTCGCTGATGAGGCCGCCGAGCGCCACGATCTGGCCATCGTCCGCGAGAATGGTGGTCTGCAACGAGCGCTTGTCGATGGTATATCCGCCCGATTGATCGCCGGTGCCGCTCTCGACGCTCGAATCTTCCGAATAGACCTGCATGGTGACCGTGCCGCCTTCGTTGATGCGCGGCTTCACGTTCAGAATAATGCCGACGTCGGTGCGCGAATACGTATTGAACGCATTCGCCGCCGATGAGCTCGACGAACTCGTGGAATACGAACCGGATTCGATCGGCACGTTGCTGCCCACGAGAATGCGCGCCTCGTGATTGTCGAGCGTGACGAGACTCGGCGTGGACAGCACGTTCACATCGGAATTCGTTTGCAGCGCGCGAAATAAGCCCTTGGTGCCGAGAATATTGCCGAATCCCGCCACCACGCCCACGTCGGTCGTGGTTTCAGCCAGCGATTCAAGGCCGGATGTCGTCATCCATTCAATGCCGAATTCACCGTCTTTTTCCGAGGTGACTTCCATGATCAGCGATTCGATATAGACCTGAACCTTGCGTTGATCGAGTCGCGCGATCACGGTGCTCAGATTGCGAAACACCGGATCGGGCGCGGTGATGATCAGCGAATTAGTCGACGTGTCGGCGACGATTTCGTTGCTGCCTTTGTCGCTTTGATCGTCGCTGGAATGCGCATCCGCTGAACCGCTGCCGCTCGAATTGCCCGAAGTGGACGAACTCGTGCTCTTGGTCGACGACGTATCCGATCCGCTCGGCAACGGCGGCAACGATCCATTGCTGTTGGGAAGTCCGGACGAACTCTGCGCGCTGCTGCCTAGCGCGCTCGTGAGCGAATCGCTGCTGCCGCTCGACTGGCCGAGGATCTGGCGCAGCGTCTTGGCGAGATCGGTCGCATCGGAATTGCGCAAGGTGACGATATGGATATTGCCGGGCGCGCGCGTGGGCGTATCGAGCTTGACGATCAGCGATTGCGCTTCGTCCAGTCGTGCCGCGCTGCTCGAACGCAACAACACCGCATTGCTGCGCGTGTCGGGCGTGACCACGACTTTCTGCGTCGGATCGTTATTGCCGATGCCGCTCAGATCCAGCATTTTCGTGGCTTGCTGGGAGACGTCGGTGGCGTCGGCGTAGTTCAGTTGCACGACCGCGATGTGCGGCGCGGACGCCGCTTCCATGCCCGCGATGATGGTCGCGATGCGACGCACGTTGTCGGCGTAATCGGTCACGACGAGCGTGTTGTTGCTTGCGTTCGCGGTGATTGTGTTGTTGGGCGTCACCAGTTGCCGCAACGTCGGTTGCAGCGTGGCGGCCGACTCGCGATGCAGCTGAAACACCTGCGTGATGACCTGATCGCCGCGCGCGACCGGTTCATTGCCCACGTAAGTCGGCACGCCCTGATTTTTTGCGTCCACTTCCGGCACGATCTTGAGCACGCCGTGGTCCTGCAACAGCGAGAAGCCGCGCATGCGCAGCGCCGATTGCAGGGTCTTGAGCGCTTCGTCGTCGGGCACCGCATTGGCCGAGACCAGGTCGAGCTGGCCTTTGACGCGCGGGTCGACAATGATGGTTTTGCCCGTGGCTTCGCCAATTGCGCGCGCCACGACGCTGATGTCCGCGTGCGCGAAGTTCATGACGACGGAAGCGTCGGCGGCGTGCGCGTAAATGGCGAAGCTGGCGGCTGCGGCGAGTCGCGCCGCGGTCGAGCGCAATACGGGAATGCGCGGCGCCGGATCGCGTTGAAGAGCTGTCATGGTCGCGTGGGCGTCGAGAAGGTGTGCAAGCATTGGCTTAGGGGCGAGCCACGGTAATAGGTTTGAATCGCACTGCGAATAACGGGGTGCTTCGGCTGACGAGAGCGTGAAGCGGGCGTCGCCTGAAATCTAATCGGACATGCGCGGCGGAACTGACTGAATTCTCTGGAGCGACGAAGTCTATTTTTTTCGCGTGGCTGAACAGTGACGATTCGTGGGAATGAAAATTAATGAATATTTCTATCCACGATGATTTCGACCGCTATTTATTACGCGGATGTAGTGAATGGGTGGAAAGCGTAAGCAGGTGTTCGACGCCGACCAGCGCGGTCGGCGTGCGCTTCAATTCGCGCTCTGGTGGCAATCGGGCGGCGGCCCGTTGGGCGGAGGACCATCCGGATGATGCGGCGGCGTGGCGCCGTCGAAATGCGAGTTGGCGTCGTCGGACGGCGGGTGGCCCGGCGGCGGTCCAGGCGGCGGACCACCGCAAGGCGGACGCGGCGGCGCACCGTTTGAATCGCCGCCGCCCGGATAGGACTGGGCCATGGCGCTCACGGCGGCACCGCCCAATACAACGCATGCAATCAAGGCTTTGAACTTCACGAGACGCTCCTCCTGATTGATTAACTCGTGTTCTTACGTCGTTGATCGCGCAACGGTTTAAATCTCGTTGCGCGAAGCGCAGTATTGCTTGGAAACATGACAGCGCGCAGCACGCTTTTACGCTTTCAAACCCGTATTTTTTTGGAAGGAATGCATCTGGAAAGAATCGTGAATAACCGGTGTTGTACCTGAAATATTCGATACGTTTCGACGTCACATTGGCAATGCATCATTCCCGCGCTGCGAAAAGAGCGAAGCAGTGGTCATTCAAAAACAGTAAATCAACGTAAAAGAAGGGGATTTTGATGCGCCGAAAAGTGACAGCCATCGCACTGGCTGCGATTGCAAGCTGGCTAGCCGCGTGCGGCAGCAGCACGAACAGCACCACCGTCAGCGCGCAAGATGCGTTGAACACCGCGACGCCGATCAAGCATCTCGTGGTGATCTACGGTGAGAACCAGTCATTCGATCATTACTTCGGGACTTATCCGAATGCGGATAATCCGTCGGGCGAGCCGGCCTTCACGGCGGCTTCCGGCACGCCGACGGTCAATGGCCTGACCACCACGCTGCTGACCGACAACCCGAATTCATACAATGCCACGAATCTCACGATTTCGGGCATTACGGCCGCCTATCTCGAGCCGTTCCGTATCGACCGTTCGCAGGCGAATACCGCTTCGCAGAACCACAATTACAGCCCCGAGCAGGAAGCCGAAGACAACGGCGCGATGGACGAATTCCCGTATTACACGGGTAAAGCCACCACGACCGGCTCCGGCGTGTTCGACACGAAGGGCATGGTGATGGGCTATTTCGACGGCAATACCGTCACCGCGATGTGGAACTACGCGCAGCAGTTCGCGATGAACGACAACGCCTATACGGGCACGTTCGGTCCGTCCACGCCGGGCGCGCTTGAAGTCATCTCCGGTCAGACCAACGGTGTGACCTTGACGACGGGCACGAGCACCAACAGCACGACCATTTCGAGCGGCACGTCGCTGAGCACGCAGGCGATTGCCGACGGCGCGGACGGCTTCTCGCTGATTGGCGACCTCGATCCCACCAACGACGCCTGCACGATCTCGAACGACAGCAGCACGACGGTCACGGCCGCGATGTCGTCGTCGAACAAAAATATCGGCGATCTGCTGAATTCGGCGGGCATTACGTGGGGCGGCTTCATGGGCGGCTTCAATCTGGACACCGTCAACGCGAACGGCACGACCGGCTGCACGCGCAGCACGTATTCGTCGGTGCTCAATTCGTCGATTGTCGATTATGTGCCGCACCACGCGTGGTTCCAGTACTACACGACGACCTCGAATCCCGCGCACACGCGCCCGACCTCGACGGCCTATATCGGCTACACCGAACCGAAGGACAGCACGTCCACGCCGGTGCATCACCAGTACGACATCAACGACTTCTACACGGCGGTGAAGGCCGGCAATTTCCCGTCGGTGAGTTTCCTGAAGGCGCCGGCGGTGCAGGACGCGCACGCGGGTAATTCCGATCCGCTCGACGAGCAGGCTTTCGTAACCAACGTCGTGAACTTCCTCGAAGAGCAGCCGGACTGGAAGAACACGGCCGTGATCATCGCTTATGACGATTCGGACGGCTGGTACGACCACCAGTACATCACGCCGACGAGTTCCTCGTATTCGAGCAACGACTATCTGAACGGCACGAGCACCTGCGGTACGGGTACGGCGCCGCTGGGCGTGACGGGCTCGCCGGTCAACGGCCGTTGCGGCCCGGGCACGCGCACGCCGTTCATCGTGATTTCGCCGTGGGCGCGCAGCAATTACGTGGATAGCACGGCGATTACGCAGGCATCGATCACGCGCTTTATCGAAGACAACTGGCTGGGCGGCACGCGCATCGGCAGCGGTTCGTTCGACGATACGGCGGGCAGTATCACCGCGATGTTCAATTTCAGCGGCAGCGGCAATACCGGCAAGCTGTATCTGGATTCGAACTACGGCACGAAGCTGTCTTCGGCGCCGGCCATATCGGTGACGAACTAGCGGCACGGCCACGCTCGACGCGTGGTCTGAGCAGCGGGTTGGCGCAGGACGCCGACTCGCTTTTCGCCTATTCGCTGTTTATCTCTTAGTTGTTGTCGCCATGAATTCAAGCTCGAATGTTGTTCCGCCGTTGACCGCGCATGGCTCGCAGAATGCGGGCGCGCCGCGCCGATATCGCCTCGTGCTCTGGAGCGCGCTGGCCGTTCTGCTGATGATGACGTGCGCGGCCTACGCGTTCATGCATCCGGAGCGTATGCCGAAAGCCGTCGGCGAAATGCTCGAAAACGAGTTTGGCGTGAATCCCCACCCGGTTCATCTGATGCGGCCGCAGAATGCGCCATTGAGCTTGCTGGCGCAAATCGGCAAACAGATTTTCTACGATCCGTCGCTCTCCGCGTCGGGTACGCAGTCTTGCGCGTCGTGCCATAGCCCTCAGCATGCTTATGGTCCGCCGAACGCGCTCGCCGTGCAGTTGGGCGGCGAGCATCTGACGCTCGAGGGTTACCGGCCGCCGCCGTCGCTGACCTATCTGTATCGTCAGGCGAACTTCAGCATCGGCCCCGATCCCGTGGATATGGACACGACGCCGGTGAGCCTCACCGATACGGCACAGCAGGCGCAAGGCGTGGCGCGCGCGCAGAAGAACGCCGGCGTCGCGCCGGCCGCACCCGCGATGGTGCCGCAAGGCGGGCTGTTCTGGGACGGCCGCGCGGATACCTTGCAGGCGCAGGCAATGGGGCCGCTGTTCAATCCGGTGGAAATGGCGAATACGAGCGAAGCCGAAGTCGCTCAAAAATTATTGCGCGGCGGTTATGCCGAGAAACTGAAGAAGCTCTTTGGACCGGCGATGCTGCATTCGCCGGTGATGTTGGTCGATGAAGCGATGTCGGCCGTCAGTCGCTATCAGATCGAAGATGCCTCGTTCCATGAATTCAACAGCAAATACGACGAATGGCTCGAAGGCAAAGCGCGTTTGAGTCCGGCGGAATTGCGCGGTCTGCGTCTGTTCAACAATCAGGACAAGGCGAATTGTGCGGGTTGCCATTTGAGTCAGCCGGGTCGCGATGGATTGCCGCCGCTCTTTACCGATACGCAATACGAGGCATTGGGCGTGCCGCGTAATCCGGCGCTTGCGCAGAACAAGGACGCGAAATTTTTCGACATGGGCGTTTGCGGTCCCTATCGTCATGATCTCGCCACTCAGACGCAGTATTGCGGCATGTTCCTGACGCCGACGCTGCGCAATGTCTCGACGCGTCAGACGTTCTTCCATAACGGTGTGTATCGCGACCTCAAACAGGTGATGGATTTTTATAACCTGCGCGAGACGAGCCCGGAAAAGATCTATCCGCGCGATGCGGCGGGCAAGGTGGAAAAGTACAACGATATTCCGCCGAAATATGCGGCGAATATCGATGTGGCGGACGCGCCGTTCGATCGTAAATTCGGCGACAGGCCCGCGATGTCCGAGCAGGATATCGACGACATCATTGCGTTCCTGAAGACGTTGACGGACGGGTACAAGAATTGAGCGCAGTGTGTTCGAGTGCGGCTTCCGTAACGGCCGCGTCGGGATCCGTGGCCACGCGCGCATCCCGGCGTTTCAATCGACGCGCGCGCGGTTTCACGATGATCGAAGTGCTCGTCGCGCTTGCGATTATTGCCGTGGCGCTCGCGGCTTCGCTGCGCGCGGTCGGCAATCTGGCGTCGAGCGATGCCGAATTACATCGGCGCATGCTCGCGGGCTGGACGGCCGATAACGCCTTGACGGAATTGCGCCTCACGCACGCGTGGCCCGCGCCTGGTGTGCGGCAGTTCGATTGCTCCGAAGGCAATCTCGCGCTGATGTGTACGCAGCGTGTGAGCACGACGCCCAACGCGCAATTCCGGCGCGTGGAAATATTGGTCACGACGCCAGGCCGCAAAGAAACGCTGGCGCAAGTCATGACGATGCTCGACGATGAAAATAACCGCTCGCTCTAGACGCCGCGCCAAACCGCGTGCGCGTACGCGCGGCTTTACGCTGATCGAACTGATGGTGGCTATCGCGATTCTCGCGGTGGTCGCCGTGCTTTCCTGGCGCGGACTCGACGCCATCGCGCGCGGCCGCGATGCGATCTCGCGTTCGATGGACGACGAGCGCGTATTTGCGCAGTTGTTCGATCAGATGCGCATCGACGCGCGGCAAGCGGTCTCCGATGACGAAACCGGCGGCAGTGCGATCGTCGCCGAGCGTTCGGGCCTGCAGATCGTGCGCACGTATGCGGTCGGGCAGGATCGCGCGCCGCGTCTTCAAGTGGTGCGTTATGAGGTTGCCAATGGGCTGGTCACGCGTTATGCGTCGCCGCCGCTGCGTAATTTCGGCCAGGTGCGTCGTGCGATGCGCAGCGGCGCGGACAGCACGTGGACGGCGGTGCCGCTCATGAGTGGCGTCGGCGAGATTCAGGTGCGCATGTTCGTGCCGCCGGGCGGCTGGACGATGCAGATGGCAGACGTGCGCAACGCCATCGAAACCAACGACAACAATCTGACGATTCCGCAACTGGCCGCGATGCCGTTGCCGCGCGCCGTGGCCGGGTTCAAGGTCAGTATCCGGTCGTCGTCGCTCGCGCGGCCCATCGACCGCGCGTTTCTGGTGGGAGAGTGACGATGCCGCTAAAGCAGCGCCTGAAAAAGCGGCGCGAACGCGGCGCAGCCATCATCACCGCGCTGCTGGTCATGGCGCTATCGGCGGTCATGGTGTCGGGCATCGTGTGGCGCGAGCAGGTGCAGGTCCGCCGCATCGAGGACCAGCGGCTGATCGTGCAGGCGCAATGGGTCGCGCGCGGCGCGCTCGACTGGACACGGCTAATCTTGCACACCGAAGCCGACACCATGCCGACCGCCACTTATCTGGGCGGCTTGTGGAGCACGCCCGTGGCGCGCACGCGGTTGAGCCATTTTCTCGGCGGGATGGAGAACGAGGGTAGCAGCCAGGTCGGATCGACCTGGCTGTCGGGCTCGGTCGAAGACGCGCAATCGCGTTTCAATCTGCGCAGCCTCGTGTCGAATCCGTCGCCGGGCGTGCTGCAGGTGAACGTCACGCAACTGGAGGCGTTCCAGCGCTTGCTGCAACTGCTCGGCATCAACCAGCAGCTCGCGAACAAGACGGCGTTGGCCGTGCGCTCGGGGCTTTCTCATTCGGCCACGCGCTTCGAAAATGCGAGCACGTCGGGCGGCAGCGCGTCAACGGCGCAATCCTCGCAAACGCAAGGTGACGGCGACAGCTTCACCGATCAACCCGGCATCGACGATGACGACGAGCACAGCGCCACGGCGTCGCTGCTGATGACCGATGTGAACGCGCTGCTCGATATCCCCGGTTTCACGCCGGGCGCGGTGGCGCGACTGCGTCCATTCATAACGGTGTTGCCGAACGCGACGCCGGTGAACATGAACACCGCGAGCGCCGAGGTGCTGGCCGCGATCGTGCCGGGCATGACGCTGGCGAAAGCGCAGACCTTCGTCGCCGCGCGCCAGACCGTGTTTTTCCGCAACATGAGCGACGTGACGCTCGCGCTCGAGGCGGCGGGCATGGACGGCGTGTCGCTCGATTCGTCGCTGTACGACGTCACCACCAGCTATTTCTTCATTCACGGCAGCGTGCAGCAGGAACGCGCGGAGGTGGACCGAACCACGCTCGTCTGGCGCGATCCGCAGACACACAAGACGCGCATCGTGCGCGTCCAGGATGCGCCGTGAATCAGGTCGGCAGGGTAAAGAAAGCTAATTGCAAGCAGCGGGAAATGTTTGGTAAGTAGTTTCGTTTCTCGCTTGATGATTGCGATTTCGTCCGCGCGACGCGCGCGTATGCTGAAACTACAAAAAAGGACGTCACGAACTCCCTTTCTAACAGGCTACCCCCGTGTCTCGAACAATCGTCGGTCTACCGCTGCGTAGGCTTCTCCTGCTGCTGCTTATCGCTTCTTCCACTCTGTTTCAGGGTTGCTCGTCGACGCTGGGCAATATCGCGCTCGGCATGGGACTGGGCACCGTCGGCACCGTGAGTGCGCTGGGATGCGCGCTGACCTGCCAGGGCGGCGACCCCGGCTGGTAACGCCATCGCTGATTTACGGCGCCAATGAAATGGGGTTTGGCGCTTTGGTGGAATTGCACTACGCTGTTCTGTAAGCGGGAGTGCGCCAATCCGCCACATCGAGTACACTGCACGCGTTTTTAACTATTTAGTACAGATTTGACAATTCGGACGAGGCGCCGTGGCGCAGCCGGAATGCACAATCTGGAAACGTGATGACGTCCCCACAGCAACCTCCGTCCCAGCCGTTCGCGCCTTCGCGGCGGCAATTTCTGATCGGCACGACCGTGCTCGCGACGCTGAGCGTGGCCGGCCTCGGTGCGATCGCTTCGATCGGCGCGGCCCACGCGCAAGCCGCCGCCGCGAACGCCGATGCCGACTTCGCCGCTTTCATCAAGCTTTCGCAATACCTAACCGGCAAGACCGCGCTCGACGTCGAAATCGGCCGCGCGATTCTCGCCGGGCTCAAGGTCGACGATGCCAACGCGAGTGCGATCATCGCACAGCTCAACGACTTCGTCGTACGCACGAATACCCCTGCAAACGGCCTGCAAACGGTGCTGGACGCCTCGCAGCCGGCGCTCGCCAAACTGCCGAAGAAAGTGATGACCGCGTGGTATCTCGGCGTGGTCGGCAGCGGCAAGAACGCACGCACCGTCGCCTACGAACAGGCGCTCATGTATCCGCCGATCGCGGACGTCATCGTCATGCCGAGCTACGCGCGCGGCGTGCCTGGCTACTGGGCCAAGCCCCCAGTGTTGTCCCATTCCTGATCCCTGCATCCCATGGCAACGAATCAATCCGCCGACGTCGTGATCGTCGGCGCCGGCATCGCGTCCGGTCAGATCGCACAGAAGCTCGCCAAGGCGGGCATCGACGTGCTCATGCTCGAAGCGGGGCCGCGCATCGAGCGCTGGCGCATCGTAGAAAATTACCGGAATAGTCCATTTAAGTCGGATTTCCAGTCGCCGTATCCGCCCACGGAGCACGCGCCGCATCCGCAGTATTCGCCGAGCAACGACTATCTCGTGCAGCGCGGCCCGGAACAGTACAAGGCCGGTTATCTGCGCATGGTCGGCGGCACGACGTGGCATTGGTCCGCGCAGTCGTGGCGTCTGCTGCCCAACGACATGAAGCTGAAAACGCTGTATGGCGTGGGCCGCGACTGGCCGATCAGTTACGACGATCTCGAGCCGTATTACTACGAGGCCGAAGTCGAAATGGGCGTGGGCGGTCCCGAGGACCTCGGTTCGCCGCGCTCGAAGCCGTATCCGCATCCGCCGCTGCCGCTCTCGGACTTCGACCAGAAGTTCAAGGACGTGGTCGAGAAAGCGGGATACAAGCACGTAACCGAACCGGCTGCGCGCAATACTGCGCCGTTCGACGGCCGTCCCGCGTGCTGCGGCAACAGCAACTGCATGCCGATCTGCCCGATCGAAGCGCAATACACGGGCGAAACCGCCATTCGCAAGGCCGAAGCCGCGAAGGCGCGCCTGCTGCCGAACGCCGTGGTGTATCGCATCGAGCACGATGAAAACGCGCGCATCGTCGCGGTCCATTACAAGGACCCGGACGGCAATACGCAGCGCGTGACCGGCAAGATTTTCGTGCTGGCGTCGAACGCGATCGAAACGCCCAAGCTCATGCTGATTTCGAAGAGCGACAAATTCCAGAACGGGATTGGCAACAGCTCGGACCAGGTGGGCCGTAATCTGATGGATCACCCGGGCACGACGGTGACGTTCCTGTCCGCGGAACCGATGTGGCCGGGTCGTGGTCCGATGCGTCTCTCGTGCATCAACAATCTGCGCGACGGTGCATTCCGTTCGGAATATTCGGCGATGAAACTCAACGTCGGTAATTATTCGCCGATGCGCGCCGTGAGCGATTATCTGATTTCGAAGGGCGTCTACGGCGCGGAACTCGACGAGAAGATTCGCGACTACGCTTCGCGCTGGGTCGTGGTGAACAGCTTCTTCGACATTCTGCCGGACCCCGAGAACCGCATTACGGCGAGCACGGAATTCAAGGACAAACTGGGCATCGCGCGTCCGGAAGTGCATTACCGCATCGACGATTACATCAATCGGGCGGCGAAGGTCGCGCGCGGTCATTACGCGCATATCGCGGACCTGTTCGGCGGCACGGAAGTGCGTTTCGACGATTCGTACTTCAACAACAATCACATCATGGGCACGCTCATCATGGGCGACGATCCGCGTGATTCGGTGGTCGACAAGGATCTGCGTTCGCACGATCACGAGAATCTCTTCATCGCGTCGAGCGGCACGATGGCGAGCGCGGGCACGGTGAATTGCACGCTGACGCTGTGTGCATTGTCGATGCGTCTCGCCGACAAGCTGATCGACGAAATGAAGCATGCTTGAGGCGCGCGCGATGAAACTGACCCACACAACGACAACCCACACGCGCCGCATCTTCAACGTATTGCGCAAATGGCTGCCCGCCGGCGCGCTGGCCTTGAGCGGTGCGCTGACCGGCACGCTCGCGCACGCGGCCAGCGCGAGCGACGAGGTCGCGCTCGTCAAGCGCGGCGAATATCTCGCACGCGCGGCGGACTGCATTGCGTGCCACACGTCGAACAAGGCAAAGCCTTATGCGGGCGGCGTGCCGTTCGATCTGCCGTTCGGCACGATCTATTCGACGAATATCACGCCGGATAAAACCTATGGCATCGGCAATCTGAGCGATGCGGACTTTATCGGCCTGGTGCGCGAAGGTAAATCGAAGGACGGCAAGCGTCTGTATCCGGCCATGCCGTATACGTCTTATACGCAATTGACCGACGACGATATTCTCGCGATCCGCGCGTATCTGCGTACGATTGCGCCGGTCGCGAAGGCCGCGCCTGCGAATACGCTCGGCTTCCCGTTCAACCAGCGCTGGGCGATGGTGTTCTGGAATCTCTTCAATTTCGATTCGGGCCGTTTCCAGCCCGATCCCGCGAAGAGCGCTGAATGGAATCGCGGTGCGTATCTGGTCGGTGCGCTCGCGCATTGCCAGGAGTGCCATACGCCGCGTAATTTCATGCAGGGCTTGTCGAGCCAGTCGCTCGCGGGCGCGCAACTCGGCAACTGGACGGCGTATAACATCACGCCGGACCGCGTCGCCGGGATCGGCGGCTGGACCGACGAGGAGTTGATCGCCTATCTGCGTGACGGCGCGGCGCCCGGCAAGGCGAACGCGGCGGGACCGATGGCGGAAGTCGTCGAGAACAGCACGCGCTTTCTTTCGGACCAGGACCTGCGCGCGATGGCGACGTATCTGCACACGGTGCCCGCGCAGAACAATGGCATGAGCGCCACGAGCCTGCCGCGTTATGGCTGGGGTTCGCCGGTGCAGAGCGTGACCGCGTTGCGCAATCAACCGCTGACCGTGCTCGGTGGCGGCGCGGCAGCGGACGGCCGCACGCTCTTCAACGCCAATTGCGCGAGCTGTCACGGCTGGCAAGGCACGGGCGTGGGCGGCAAGGATGCGGGCGCGTATCCGTCGCTGCTGCATAACACCAGCGTGGGCGCGTCGAATGCCGACAATCTCACGATGGTCGTGCTGCACGGCGTGAGCCGCCAGACCAACAACGGTCATATGTCGATGCCGGCATTCGCGGGCGAGTTGAGCAATAGCGAAGTCGCGACGCTGGTGAATTACGTCACCACGCAATTCGGCAATCCGTCCGCGACGATTACGGCGGATAAAGTCGCGAAGATGCGTTAAGTGCGTACATATGACGCCAATGCAAAAAGCGGGCTTCGGCCCGCTTTTTTTTCGACCGCTCGGGTCGTGCGTTTAACGCTACAGCCGCAAGGCGATTTATGCGGCAATTTCCGGCGACGACAACGCGAGCGCGCGAATCGCTTCATCCTCGACGCGATAGCGAATCCATTCGGCCTGCGGTTTCGCGCCGAGCGATTGATAGAACTCGATAGCCGGCGTATTCCAGTCGAGCACGCTCCATTCGAAACGGCCGCATCCGTTTTCCACCGCGATGCCGGCGAGATGCTGCAACAGACGCTTGCCCGCGCCCTGGCCGCGCGCATCGGGCGAAACGTAGAGGTCTTCCAGATACAAACCGGATTTCGCCTGCCACGTCGAATACGAAAAGAAATACACGGCATAACCCACGGCGCGGCCGTCGAGTTCGCAGATCAACGCTTTAGCGGGCGATTGCGCACCAAACAGCGAGGACGTAATGGTTTCCGTCGTCGCGGCAACCTGATCTTCGGCCTTTTCGTAAATTGCGAGTTCGGTAATGAAATGAAGAATGAGGGCCGCGTCGTCGGCGGTGGCGGGCCGGATGGTCAGTGCCATAAGCGTAATCGGGTTCCAGATGAGCAATCAAACTGCTGAGAACAGCAACGGACTCACGATGGTAGTCGATATCCAATCTGCGTATACTGCATTGTTGTCATCATGGATTGAACGTTATGCATCGTGATCTGCGCCGGCTCGACCTGAACCTGTTGCTGGTGTTCGACGCGCTCGTGCGCCATCGTTCGGTCACGCTGGCGGCGGAAGAACTGGCGATGAGCGCTTCAGCGTTGAGTCACGCGCTCGCGCGTCTGCGCGACGCGATGGCCGACGAACTGTTCGTGCGCATCGGCAACGAAATGCGGCCCACGGCCACTGCCGAAGGCATGATGCGCCCCATCGGCGAGGCGCTCGATCTGCTGCACGCGGGGCTCGCGCCCGCGCGGCAGTTCGATCCCGCCGCGAGCGAGCGCACCTTCATCTTCGCCGCCACGGACTACACGGCGTTCGCCATGCTGCCTGCGTTCATGGCGCGGATGCAGCAGGTCGCGCCCGGGCTGCGCTTCAAGGTGGTGTATTCGCGGGG
Source organism: Paraburkholderia sp. SIMBA_027 (assembly GCF_046535315.1). NCBI lineage: Bacteria > Pseudomonadati > Pseudomonadota > Betaproteobacteria > Burkholderiales > Burkholderiaceae > Paraburkholderia > Paraburkholderia sp. SIMBA_027. The sequence goes on along the minus strand of NZ_JAWRWY010000004.1, from coordinate 302,432 downwards.
CCGCGAATCCGCAGACGAACTCGCGTCGGGCCGCATCGACTTCGCGCTCGGTTACGACGAGGAAGCGTTGCCGCTGCCTGCGGGCGTCGAAAGCACCGACTGGTTTTCGGACGACTACGTGGTGATCGCGAGCCGCGAGCATCCGGCAATTGGGCGCAAGCTGACGATGACGCAGTATCTCGCCGCGCAACACGTGGTGGTGACGCCGTGGGACGAATCGCGCGGCTCGATCGATCTCGTGCTCGACCGGCTTGGCGTGATGCGTGACGTGGCGATGCAGTTGCCGAGCGTGCTCGTCGCGCCGTTCATCATCGCGCGTTCGCATTTGCTGATGACGATCCCGCATCGCGCCGCACTGATCCTGCGCGATGCCGCGCCGGTTGCGATCTATCCGACGCCGTTCGATGCGCCGCGTTATACGCTGAAAATCTATCAGCACACACGGCATGCGGGCACGCCTGCGCACCGCTGGATTCGCGATCAGTTGCTGCAATCCGTGCCGGATTCGCGCGGATCGACGGCGCGCAAGGGGCGTGATTAAGCGGCCGGAATCACGAATACAGGAACGTGCGCCGTCGACGCCCAATTCGACGATCTCCCAAGTGAGCATGCCGACGTTGGTTTTCGCGGCAGTCTTTCGCCCGCCGAAGCAACCCGCGTCGTAAAGGCACGCGAGCCGCTTCACCCATTGCGTCCCATCGACGACGCCGAGCCTTCGCGTTCGAGCCACGCGCGAAACAGCAGCACGCGCTCGTCGTTGGCCTTTTCATCGGCGACATAGGTGCAATAGCTGCGCGACGGCAGACGCGGACCGGCGAAGGGCGCGACGAGGCGGCCCGCCGCGAGATCGTCGGCGACCAGCGCGGTCGGTCCCATTGCAATGCCGATGCCGTCGATGGCCGCCTGCAAGGTCAGATAGAAGTGATCGAAGGTCAGCGTGGCGGCGGGCGCGAGCGCGGGAATCTGCGCGCTTGCGAGCCAGTCGGGCCAGAGCCGCGGCAGGCTCGACGTGTGCAGCAAGGTGTGCGCGCGCAGGTCGCCGGGCGTGCGCAGCGGCGCGCGCTGCAACAGCGCGGGGCTGCAGACCGGCAGCCGCTCCTCGGTCAGAAAGGGGCGCATGGCGTAACCGTAAAACGTATCCGGGCCGCCGCGAATGATCACGTCGTAACCGTCCTTGAGACTCTCCGGCGGCTCGTTCGAGGTCTCCACCTTCACTTCGATGTCGGGATGCGCGGCGCGGAACTTCGCCAGACGCGGCACCAGCCAGCGCAAGGTGAAAGTCGCGAGCGAACTGACGGTAAGCGTGCGCGGCACCGCGCGCGGCGCGCCGTATTTCGCCGTGGCCTGCGAAAGCTGTTCGAACAGCGGGCCGATTTCGTCGAGATACACCTGCGCCGCCGGTGTGAGCTGCACGCGCCGGTTGAGCCGTTCGAACAGCGGCGCACCGAGCCATTCCTCGAGCAGCCGCACGTGCTGGCTCACCGCGCCAGGCGTGACGTGCAGCTCCGCTGCCGCTTCCTTGAAGCTGCCGAGCCGTCCCGCCGCCTCGAAGGCGCGCAGGGCATTCAGCGGGGGCAAGACCGGTTTCATTCGAATTAGTTTAACTGGTTCGAAAGCGCAATTTATCTGGTTTGCCGGTCACGGACAAGATAGTTATCCTTCGTGCTTCTCGGCGCGGGTCGTCGCTTCGCTGGCGCCTCGTTCGCTGTCTCACGTCCTTCCGGCCATCGCGCCGCCACGCCCATGCTCAGTTACACCGGCGGTATCGTGCTGCTCGCCGCCATGCTCCACGCGACCTGGAATGCGATGCTGCACGGCAACCGTGACCGTTTTCTGTCGATGACGTGGATGAGCATCGCCATCGCGGCGGTCGCGACGCTCGTCATCGTGGCGAGTCCGCTGCCGGCGCGCGCGTCCTGGCCGTATATCGTCGCCTCGGGGCTCGTGCATGGCTTCTACAACGCGAGCCTGGTGCGCTCGTATCGACGTAACGATCTGGCGCTCGCGTATCCGATTGCGCGCGGATCGTCGCCGCTGCTCGTCACGCTCGGCGCGGCGCTGTTCGCGCATGAAGCGATTGGCCCGGTGCACGCGCTCGGGATCGCGATGATTTCGGGCGGCATTTGCGCGATCGCGCTGCTGGGCCGCCGCGTGTCGCGCTCGGGCGCACTGGCCGCGCTGACGACCGGCGCGACGATTGCGCTCTACACGGTCATCGACGGCATGGGTGTGCGCGTGTCCGATGGCCAGTCGGTGGCCTATACCGCGTGGATGTTCCTGTTCTACTGGCTGACGCCGGTCTATTTCATCGCGCTGCGCGGCGTCGCGCCGCTGCGTGCGTCGTTGCGCGACGAGCCGATGGCGCTCGGTTCATCGCTCATGGGCGGGCTGGTCTCGATTGCGGCGTATGGCATCGTGATCTGGGCGCTTCAGTCGGGCGCGATGGGTACGGTGTCGGCGTTGCGCGAAACCAGTGTGGTGTTCGCGGTGCTGATCGGGCGCGTGTTTCTGCGCGAAACGGTGAGTGTCACGCGCTGGATCGCGTGTTTGATCGTGGCGGCGGGCGCGGTGTGTCTCGGGATTTAATGCTCGGGCTTTGACGCCTGATTCAAGGTTTGCAAATGACTTTCGGCACGAGGTATTTTCATATGATTAGCGATCCGAATAAAATGAAAGGGCAGTGCCATTGCGGTGCGGTGCGTTTCGAAGCGACGCTCAATGACGGCTTCAACGGCATTCGTCGCTGCAATTGCTCGTATTGCCGGATGCGTGGCGCCGCTGTCGTGCCACTCGCCATGAATGGACTGTGTTTTTTACAGGGCGAGGACGTGCTGTCCGCTTATCGCTTCAATACCGGCGTTGCGCAGCACTTCTTTTGCTCGCGATGCGGTATTCACACGCATCTTCAACGCCGCTCGAATCCGCAGCTTTACGCGGTGAATGTGGCGTGTCTCGACGGCGTCAGCCCGTTCGACTTTGCCGAGGTGCCGGTGACGGACGGCATTCATCATCCGGGCGATACCGGCGAGCCCGCGCGTCAGGCGGGCGTGATGTGTTTCGTCGCGCAGGAGTCAAGGAGTAACAATCGGTAAATTGCTTGTCGGGGCACTGAAATCGCGGTGCCGTAGAATCGGTCGCGCTCACTTGCCCCTTTTTCTACGATGCTCCGCTCTTTCGAATCGACCGCGCGTCGCGCCGCGCGCTGGCTGGCCGTCGCGCTGACGATGCTCATGGGCGCTTACATTCCGCTCGCGCACGCCGATTGCCGTCCCACGGCGCAGCCCGGCGCGGTGGTGCTGCCGCTTTCGCCCGCCCAGCTTTCGGTGCAGCTCAATGCGCCGGTGGGCACGGTGCTCGGTTCGGCGCATGTGGCGGCGCTCAACGACATTCCTTTCACCTGTAGCGGCCCGGACAACGCGCGCGAACTGCGCGTGCTCGCGCCCGCCGACACGGGTTCGGGGCTCGGCAATGTCTACGCGACGAATCTCCCCGGCATCGGCTTTCGCATCGTGACGCGCGGCGGCAGTTTCGCGGGCATCGACGACGGCCCGCGCGATGCGGCTTATCGCGTCACGCTGCCGCCGCACGCGGCGCGGCTCACGGGTTTTACCGCCGATGTCGAGTTCATCACGACGGGCCCGAGTCATGGCGGCGTGCTCGCGCCCGGCAAACTGGCGAGCGTGATGATTGGCGGCACCGATTTTATCGATGTCGTCGTGCCGGAGAATGGCGTCGTGATCGACGCGATGCAATGCGCGCCGGTGTCGGTGAGCGGCGAAATGTCGGCGGGCGTGGGCACGATGGGCTCGTTCACGCAGGAAGCGGCGGTCATCAGCACCGGTTGCGGGCCGGTGGGCGTGAGCCTCGCGATCGGCGTGGGGCAGGGCTACGTGTATGGCGCGCATCCCGCGCTCAATGCGAATGCGCCGCCCGCGCATCACCCGCACGACGCCGGCGGTTTCGCCGCGCTCGACGCGGCGCATGGGCCGAATGCGGCGGGCGTGACGCTCACACGCAATCGCAATACCGCGCGCGCGACGTCGCTCGACGACAGCCAGTCGGACAGCGCTGAATCGGGCACGACGCAGAGCTCGGGCAGCACCGGCTGGTCGGGCGGCAGCTTCGGCGCCGGTGGAGGAATGGGCGGCGGAATGCGTCGCTGAGCGTTGCGCCGCGGTTTGAATGGCGGCTTCTCCCGCGCGATGGCGTGATCTTCTTGCCGATTATTAACGGCGCTCAGTTTGTGCTCGGGCGCGCTCCGCCGCGTTCAAACGATGCCCGAACGGTGCCTGATCGCCGCGCGATTCGAATCTCTCCGTATCGATATGAAGAATTGACTCGCCGCTGAGATAGAATCGGCGTCGGCCAGGCATGCCGTATGAATCTGGAGACAATGAACCTTGTTGGAAGTGTGAGGGAGAACCTATGAAGAAGGACAGGCTCGTGGCATTCGCGCTGATCGCCGCTGCGTTGGCGCTCGCAGGCTGCACGTCCGTAGCCCAGAAAAATACCGATCAGTGCGTGGATAAAATGCAGGCGTCCGCCGAACCCGCGCTCGTCTCGGTCAGCGACAAGCGGCCCTCGGCCGATGGCCGCTCGGTCACCGTCAGCGGCATGATGGAAGACCGCCGCTCGCAATCGCTCGTGCCCGCGCAAGTCGAATGCCAGTTTCAGGGCAAAGTCCTGACCGGTTTCCGCTGGCTCGTCCCGGCGAATTTCGTATCGCAGCACTGAGCATTCGCGCCATTCAAGCGCGCCGCGTGCGCTTTGCGTTGCGTTGCAAAAAAGCCCGGGCCTGATCCGCCTGGGTTTTTTGCTTGTTGGTGCGAGTCGACCCTGACCGCGTTGAACGTGGCCGCGTCAGCCGGTTGAATTCAATTCGTAATCGTCCGTAATGTTGGCTGTAACCTGAGTAAGTTTTACCCGGCCTACACTCCAGCGTTTTAACGCTGGTCTGTCGTCGGATACATTCGGCAACGGGCAATTGAATTCATTACCGAGGTCGCATGAAGCCCGAACCCCAAGCCATTTTCCTGCATACCGGATATCGAACGGCGGGGACGTGGTTATGGTCCTGTTTTCGCAATCTGGATCAGGTGACGGGATATTACGAACCGCTGCATGAAATGCTCGCGACCATCGATCGCGACATGCTCGACAAAAGTACGTCGAGCAGCTGGCGGTCGGGGCATCCGAATCTGGAAAGCCCGTATTTCGCGGAGTTCGCGCATCTGCTCGACGGCGATCGACCGGGGATTGCCGGTTACGACGAAGTGTTTTCGATCGACAGCTTTTCCGGCGCTGCACCCGAAGCGGCGCCGCGTATCGTCGATTATCTGAATACGCTCGCGCAGACTTCGCGTGCACAAGGGCGCGTGCCGGTATTCAAGTTCTGCCGATCGCTCGGACGGCTCAAATGGTTTTACGAGACGTTTCCCGATGCGGTGCATATCGTCGTCCTGAAGAATCCGATTACGCAATGGCAATCGTGCTGGGAATTGCTGGCGAAACATCGCAATGCGCATTTCGTTGCCATTCCGTTTGCCGTGCTCGATATGAATCGGCATGTGCCGCTCGCGCGCAAGGTGATGGACGCGCTGCGTATTACGCTGCCGGAGATGCCGGAGAGCGGCGAAGCAATCACGCTTGAAACACGCCTCACGTTCTTCAAGGAATACGTGGCGAAGATCGATCCCGCCGACGCTTATCGCGGCTTTCTCGCGCATTGGCTGCTGACGTTGCGCCACGCGTTCACATCGTCGGATGCGGTGTTCGATTGCGATCTCGCCGCGCGTTCGCCCGTGTATGCGCAGGCCGCGGAGCAGTGGATCGCGGAGATGTCGGGCTTGAGCCCGTCGTTCGGCAGCGTGCAGCCCGCCGATGGTCCGCGCCAAAGCGGTTTCGACGCGACGCGCGGTCTGGAGATTCACCTCGACGCGCTGGCGCTGTCGCGCGCGCTCGCCGAATCGGGCGAAATCAGCGGGGAAACGCAATCGTTCTGGACGAGCAAACTCGCGCAGGCGACGCAGGTGCTCGCCTTCGGCCCCGACGTGAACTGGCCGCACGGCGCCGTACCGCTGCATCGCTCGACGCGTGTGGTGGATATCGCGCTGATCGACGGCATCGCCGCGGACGCCGCACTCGTGAACGAACTGGCGGCTACGCGTAGCGCGCTGGAAAGCGCGCGTCGGCAGATGAAGGCGCTCAAGCGCGCGCCCTTGCGTCGGCTTGGCACGAAGGTGCGCAAGCTGTTCGCGTCGAATGGGCGTCGCGCGGCCTGAGCCGCGCAGCTTTATCCGCGTCGCGCGCGGGTCAGGCGTGCTGGTCGCGAAACGCGTCGGTGACGTGCAGCGTGTGAGCGTAGACCGCCCCGGCGCGTAAGACGACGGCGATCGCATACGCCTCGTCCAGTGCTTCGGGAGGCGCATCGGCGGCCAGCGCCTGCTCGTTCAGCGCCTGGCGGCGCGCGTCGTCGGACTGCGCATAGGCGACGGCGGCGGCGGTGATCCACACCAGCGCCGGTGCGATCGCATCGGTGGCGAACACCGTTTGTGCGAACGCGAGACGTGCTTGCGCGATGGGCGTGTTGCGCACGGCGGTTTCGTCCTCGATTGCCACCGTGCCGTGCACAACATTCAGCTTGCCTTCGCCGATCGATTCCAGCGCCGCGCTCACGTAGCTCACCGCCAGCGCTTCGGCTTCGGTCGCGCCGCACTTGCGCGCGAGCGCGGCGTGATGCTCGATGCAGAACGCGCAGCGCGTGATCTGTGCAATCGCCACGGCGACCAGATGCTTGTCCTTCTCCGATAAACGGCCCGCGCGCCAGACCGGCGCGGACAGCGTGCGGAAGGCTTTCGGACCGGCGTGGCTGCGTTCGAGTGCGCCCACGATGCGGGCTTCTTCGTCGTGTGTGCGGAGTTCGCTCATCGAAATTGACTCTTTAAAAATGGGCTCGGCGCGAGCAATCAACGCGGGCTCGCAATGGCGGCGTCACTCGGCGCAGACGCGTTGCGCGCGTCGCGCAACCGGCGCGCGGGGTCGGCCGCCGCCAGCACGGCGATCAGACTCAACACGCCCAACGCGCTGATATACGCGCAGATGTACCACGGCGAACCGTTGCCCAGCACGAGCAGCGCCGCGGCGACGAAGGGCGTCAGGCCGCCGGAAATCAGCGTGCCGATCTGATAACCCAGCGAGATGCCGCTGTAACGCACCTCGACGGGAAACTGCTCGGCGAACCAGGCCGCGCCGGGCGCGTAGATGGCCGCGTCGAACAGCGCGAGTTCGATGGCGAACACCACGGGCAGATAGCGCAGATCGCCGTGATCGAGGAACCAGAAGAACGGCCACACGAGCAGGCTGATGCCGACCACGGCCCACACCGCAGGACGCCTGCGGCCGATGCGGTCGGACAGCGCGGCCCACAGCGGCGTTGCGACGATGGCGAACGCCGAACCGATGATCACCGCGCTGAGCGCGAACGACGCGCCGCCGCGCTTCAGGTTCAGATAGCTGATCGCGTAAGTGGTGACGATGGCGTACATGGCCGGCTGCAGCAGGCGCAGGCCGATCGTCACGAACAGCGCGCGGCGATGATGGCGGAACACGTCGGCGACCGGCAGGCGGCGGAGCTTGCCTTCGGCTTGCGCGTCGAGAAACGGCGCGGGCTCGTGAATGCGCGCGCGCACGAACACGCCGACGGCCACCAGCACCACGCTGAACAGGAACGGCAGACGCCAGCCCCACGCGGCGAAGTCATCGGCGGACAGCCACTGCCGCACCGTGAGGAAGGTGCCCGACGCGAGCAGCATGCCCGCCGCTGAACCGACCTGGGTGAACGAACCGAGCAGACCGCGCGAACGCTCGCTCGCGTGCTCGACCGAGAGCAGCGACGCGCCGCCCCATTCCGCGCCGGTCGCGACGCCTTGCAGCAGACGCAGCGTGACGAGCAGCGCAGTCGCCAGCAGACCGGCCGTTGCATAGGTCGGCAGCAGACCCGTGAGCAGTGTGGCGATGCCCATCAATACCAGCGAAAAGACCAGCACGCGCTTGCGCCCGATGCGGTCGCCGAAATGCCCCGCGATCACCGCGCCGAGCGGACGCGCGAAGAAGCCCACGCCATATGCGGCGAACGCGCCGAGGATGCCGGTCAAGCCGTTCGCGCTGGCGGGGAAGAACGCGTGACTGAAGACCAGCGCGGAGGCTGTGCTGTAAATGTAGAAGTCGTACCACTCGATCGTGGTGCCGATGAACGCGGCGAAGCCGACGCGTGCTGCGCCGTTGCGCGGCGACGAAGAGGAGCGGGTTGACATGATTCGATCAGCATAGGAAAGCCGACCAGTTGATCATTGTCGCTGTCGTTTTCCTAACAACGATTTGTGCTTTGGTTTGAAGTTGGGTGGCTTATAAGGAATGTGGGAATGGTGATTTGCGGTGTTGAACGGCGTGGCGTGGCGGGCTTATCTAGTCGGGCGACGTTCTCGTTGCTGAATAAATTGCGATGTCAGACTCAATTTGTCGAATGTCAAATTGCGTTTTGATCATGACGCAATACAGATAAATCAAACTCCACTTTAAAGATTGTCTGATGGTCTGCCCCCTTGCGTAATCCGACGATTACCGGTTAGCGGCGGAGGGTCCGTCGTGACTGTGCTGGTCGCGTATCTGCACGGTTTCCATACCTGCAATCGAACGAGGGCACGCACATGAGGCGTTATCTGTTGAGGCTAGGCGATAAATCCACGGCGGGCGGTGTTGTCCTGGAGGGCGCAGAAAACTGCACGCACCACGGCATACCGATTACGTTTATCGGAGCAAGGGTCTGGTGCGAAGGCTGTAAATCACACGGTTATATCGAGTCGGCGGGGCCCCACCGCAACGCAACGATGCGGGGGAAGCAACAGGCGCTGGAAGACGATATCTGCATCTGCAAGTGTTCACCGCCGCCTGTTTTCAGTGCATCGCAAGCAAGCGCCTCTCACAGTTGGGAGGACGAATGGGGGGACATGGGTTATGCAGCAAGCCTGGCCGCGTTACTCGACAGGCAGAGCGCCACACACGACGAACGGTTCAAGCTATGCGATCGCGCCGGAAACCCGCTCGCGGATACCTATTACACCGTTCGTTTGCCATCCGGTGCAACGGTGAAAGGCGTAACAGATTCGAACGGCTATACCGCGCGCTATCAAACTGATGGCGAGTGCCGTATTGCCGTGTACATCGGCCACAAGGAGTAGTCGTGCCTACCAGACTTGCACTGAAAGACGATCGCACGACCACGGGCGGGTCCATCCTCGGGCCCGGATCGGACTGGTTTAACGAAGACGGTAGAGCCTTCGCGCTGGCCGAAGACAAGGCAACATGCGGCAACTGCAAAGGCGTGTGGCCCGTTGGTGGCACCGCCCATAGCGTAATGGACCAAGGCCAATCCTTCGTTAAAGACCTTGCGCCGGTCTATTGCCCATGCGGCAAAAATCGCGTGCTTGCGAGCGGTGAATCGCCCTTCTTTTATTCCGAGGATTGCGAAAGCGACTCACAGACCACCGCCGTAGCAATACAACCATTCCACGATGAACAGTTCACGCTGTGCGACGCGCGCGGCACGCCGATGCGCGGAACGTACTACACGGTGCGGCTATCAACTGGTGAGATTGAACACGGCACCACCGACGAGCAAGGCCGTACCGCGCGATATGCAACGGAACACGCTGCTTCGATTCACGTTTATCTTGGGCACAGAGAGGAAATGTAAATGCCTGACGCACTTGGAAGCGCAGTAACGAATACGAACCCGAATTCGTGTGTTAATTTGCAGACCGATCGGTTATGCAAGCCTTGGACTCTCTCGCAGCAAGGCATAACTTTCATGGCCGTCCTTGAAAGTGGAATTCTCAATGGTACGTATCATCAGGTGCTTCACCATCATACAAACAACCTTCCCGTTTCCCAAGGCTTCATCTTGCAGGTATACGACGATGGACACGGAATTCCAACGACCGGTTTAGGACATCGCGTTTGGCCCGCCGACAATCTGCATATGGGACAAACCATCACACTCGAACGCGCAAAAGAACTATTCCGACACGATCGAGAGCCTGCCGAAGGAGCGATCAACAACAGCGTTAACGTGCCGCTATATCAGTACGAATATGATGCACTGGTATCCGTATTGTTCAATACCGGCACTGGTCGCGGACCCCATGACCCGTGGCCTGGAACCAGGGCTCAATACTTGGCAGACTTTCTGAATCATGGCGAATACGAACGGATGCGCGATGTGATACGCGGTTTCATAGCTAACATTGTCTCTGGCCGCCGCCAGAGGGAAGCACGGTTGTTTGATACGGGAGTTTACGATGCGACTCACTAAGTTCTTGCCTGTCTGCGTGTTCGGCATCTCCACTTATATGGTTGTCGCCCCAATTGCGGATGCCGCTACAGTTTATGGGGCCAGTTTTGATTACAGGAAAGCTGAACCAGCCATCGAGCAGTATCCAGGAATGACGCCGGACCAGATCAAGGCGCATTGTAAAAACGAAAACCTGGGAGGTATGGAAATGGCAACGTGCGCGCAATTTAGTTTTGAAGCGGCGAATGCAACTCTCGCTAAGGCAGTAGAAGAAAATGAAAAGGAAATCGCAAAAAACGACATGGAAATTAGAAAGAATCACAACCCCGTCGCGCTGCCGTATTTCAAGCGTGCACAAATAAGCTGGCAAAATTATCGCGATAATCAATGCTACGCGAACGTGTATGAAATTGGTGAGGCATCTATACGTTTCATTGATTTTTACGCATGCATGGAGAAAATTACGAATTCGAGAATTGACGAGCTGAGTACCCCGGATGCACGTCAGTAATTCGATTATTTTAACCGCCCCGTTTCGACGGGTCGTTTTTGCGATGCGGCAACCCAAAGTCCTTTGAATTGATTTCTGCAATTCACGCGATTTATGTGTCTTTTAATTGAATGGGGGATCAGGACGATGAACCAGGAACAGAAGGTCAAGACGCAATACATTACGCCCCTGTCGTCGTAGCTTGTCGTGCGAGTATTGAACCCGCCTGGGTAGGCGATTCCCAAATGAGCGGTCCGGCTATCTTCACGTCGCAAATCCTCGCGGCGGTGTACGCATAGGTGTGCAACACGTGCCACGCTGAGGATGATTCAGACAACTGGCGCGTGTTGCCGTTCAAATCACGCCCATTCACGCCGGCTCCGCCCCCGCAGCGCACATCATCGACTGATACTTCAGCGGCGTGATCTGCAGCACGCGCTTGAACATCACGGCGAAGGAGTTCGCGTCGGCGTAACCGAGGCAACTCGCGACTTCGTCGATGGGCGTATGCGTCGACAGCAGGCACATCGCTTCGGACACGCGCATCTGCTCGCGCCATTTCGCGAACGGCATGCCGGTTTCGCGCTGGAAATGCCGCGCGAGCGTGCGCGAACTCGCGCCGAAACGGTCGCCCCAATGCTCGAGCGAATCGTTGTTGGCGGGCTGCTCGATCAGCGCCTGGCAGATGCGGTGCAGACGCGGATGCTGCGGCAGCGGCAGGCGGCCAGGCTGGTCGTCGGCGGGCGATGCCGCGGCGAGCAGATTGACGATCAGTTGCGTGAGGATATTGGCGAGACTGCCCGGTTCGCGCGTGCGCGCGGGTTCTTCGACCATCGCGAGAATCGCTTCGCGCAGCAGGCCGTTGACGGGCAGCAGTCGGCCTTCGTCGCCGCCGATCGCCGGGCACGGATCGACGTACAGCGTGCGAAAGCCGACCTTGCCCACCATCTCCAGCTCGTGCTCGACGCGCGGCGGCACCAGCATCGCGCAATCGGGCGTGACGACCCAGCTCGCGGCCGGCGTGCGCACGCGGATCAACCCGCTCGTCGCGTAGAGCAACTGCGCGCGCGCGTGCGTATGCGCGATCTCGCGCGAGCCCGATTCGTACTCGATCGCCTGACCGAACACGGTCGGCAAATCGCTCTTCGCGGGAGGCGGCACAGGCTGCGCGCCGCCTCTCGGCTTCGTACGTGGAGTGTCCGTTTGTGTCGAAAAAGCTTCCATAACGTTCCATCTGGACAAAAGTTGTCCGGGTGATCGGACAAGTCGTCTGCCTCTGCGCGGGCCTAACTTGTATCATCTGACCTCGCCAGCGCGGCCTCGCCCTTTGTTCATGGGCCTCCGGCGGCTGCGCCTCTAACGACATAGTCCCCCAAGTCTGCACAAACGCCTTTGGCCCGCGACGTTCATCGCCGTGGGAAGTATAGCTTTTGTGATTGTAATAAGAAGCATTATCATTAACATTCAACTGGTGAATCGACGATGAAGGGACGTAAAAACAACAAGATGACGGGGCTGCACGGGTTGTCCACGAAGTTTTCGCCGATGCGGTGTGCATTGTTGGGGATGCCGCTGGCATTCTCGGTCGTCGCACACGCACAGACCGCTGATGACGCCAGCGGCGTTCAAAACGGACAAAACGCCGGATCGACGCAATCGGCTCAATCGACGAAATCGACCCACGCGTCGGCGAAAGGCACGCTGCCGGCGGTGAACGTCGACGCGCAGCGCGAGTCGCCGAGGGGCCCGACCTCGGGCGTCGTCGCCAAACGCACCATGACGGGCACCAAGACCGACACGCCGATCGTGCGCGTGCCGCAGTCGATTTCGGTCGTCACGCGCGAGCAGATGGATCAGCAGGGCGCGACCACGGTCGATCAGGCGCTGCGCTACACGCCAGGCGTCTACTCGCAGGATTCGACCGATTTCCGCTTCGACCAGTTGCGCGGGCGCGGCTTCGATTATTCGGAATATCTCGATGGCCTCGCGCTGCAGGCGGACCAGTATTACGCCAATCCGCGTATCGATCCTTACTTCCTTGAGCGCATCGATGTGATGCGCGGTCCGTCGTCGGTGTTGTACGGCGCGGGGAGCCCCGCCGGCATCGTCAACATGGTGTCGAAGTTCGCGACCGAGGATCAGGTCAACGAGGTTCAGTTGCAGTTCGGCAATCACAACCGCTATGAAGCCGCGTTCGACGTGGGCGGCAAGCTGGACAACGACGGCACCGTGCTGTGGCGCATCGTGGGTCTGGGTCGCGACGCCGACACGCAGGTGGACGGCGTGAAGGATCAGCGCATTGCCTTTGCGCCGAGCGTCACGATCAAGCCGAACGCCGACACGCGCCTCACGGTCTACGCGCAGTATCAGCGCGATCCGGCGGGCGGTCTGTTCGATTCGCTGCCGGTGCAGGGCACGGCCACGTACAACCCGAACGGCAAGGTCAGCCCGGGCACCTACATCGGCAATCCGGACACCGATTATTTCCACCGCACGCAGTACGCGTTCGGCTATCAGTTCGAGCAGAAGATCAACAACGTCTTCACGTTCCGTTCGAGCGCGCGCTACATGCACGACGACGTGGATTATCGCCAGTCGTATTTCGGCACGTGGAAGGCGGGCACGAACCAGTCGGTGCTCACCATGAGCGCGTTTCTCGATCGCGAGCACCTGAGCCAGTTCGCGATGGATAACCAGTTGCAGGCGAAATTCTCGACGGGCGACGTCAAGCAGACGGTGCTGTTCGGCGTCGATTACCAGCGTCTGCTGAGCGGTACGAATTCGGGCTCGGGCTCGGTCGGCACGCTCAATCCGTTCGATCCGGACTTCTCGACGGTCGGCCAGATCTACACGACCACCAAGCGCGTCGATACCGCCACCGATCAGCTTGGCGTGTATTTGCAGGATCAGATCGAATATCGTCACTGGCTGCTCACGCTCGGCATCCGCAACGACTGGACCTCGACCAACATCCAGACGAGCGGTTCGAGCACGGGCCTGCAAAACCAGACGCCGCACGCGTTCACGTGGCGCGGCGGTCTCTCGTATCTGTTCGATAACGGCATCGCGCCGTACTTCTCGTATGCGAAGTCGTTCCAGCCGACCACGGGCGTGAATTACGCGGGCCAGGCGCTGGTGCCGACCACGGGGCAGGAATACGAGGTGGGCGTGAAGTATCAGCCGAAGAGTTATAACGCGCTCTATTCGGCGGCGATTTTCGATCTCACGCAGCACAACGTCACCACGACCGATCTGAATCATCCGGGCTCGTCGGTGCAGACGGGCGAAGTGCGCTCGCGCGGTCTCGAACTCGAAGGCCATATCCAGCTCACCGACAATCTCACGGTGCTCGGCTCGTACACGTATCTGAACCAGGTCGTGCTGGAATCGAACACGGCGGCGCAGGTGGGCAAGCGCCTGACGATGGCGCCGCGCAACATGGCCAATCTTTGGGCCGATTACACGCTGCATGGCGGCGCGCTGCGCGGTCTGGGCTTTGGCGGCGGCGTGCGTTATATCGGCATGTCGGCGGGCGATACGACGAATACCTTCGACGTCAGCAGCGTCGTGCTGCTCGACGCGGCGGTTCACTACGATCTTCGCAACTGGAAGTTCGCGGTCAACGCGACCAATCTGACGAACCGCACCTATGTCGCGTACTGCTCCGGCGGTGCGTGCTATTACGGTTCGAAGATCGGCGTGCTGGGCACGGCGAAGTATCAATGGTAAGCGGTTCACGATGAAGGGCGCGCGCATGCAACGACGTCAATGGCTCGCGGCCGCCGCCGCGGGTCTCGCATGCGCGCTCGGACCGCGTGCGGTGTGGGCGGGGGCGGACGTGGCGGGGGTGGGAGGAACGTCGGCGCCGAAACGCATCGTCGTGATGGATTTCGGGCTCACCGAAATGCTGCTCACGCTCGGCGTGACGCCGCTCGCCACCTCGGTGCCGGACTGGTATCGGCGCACCAACGTCGCGCCGCCGCTGCCCGCCGGGGTGATCGATATCGGCTTGTTGTATCAGCCGAACGTCGAATTACTCGAACAATTGCGTCCCGATCTGCTGCTGCTCACGCCCGCGCATGCGCCGATGCGTGCGCAACTCGAACGCATCGCGCCGACGCTCACGCTCGCGTTGTCCGCGAACGGCGTGGCGCCGTGGATGCAGATCGCGAACGAGACGCGCCGGCTCGCGCGCGTGCTGCATCGCGAGCCGCAGGCGCAGACCGCGATCGCCGCCGCCGACGCGCAAGTGAGCGCGGCGCGCGCGCGTCTGCCTGCGGGCGGCGAGAGCGCCGCGCCGATTTTCGTCGTGGAGTTTATCGACGACCGGCATCTGCTCGTGTTTGGAACCGGCAGTCTGTTCGGCGATGTGATGACGCGCATGGGGCTGCGCAACGCGTGGACCGGGCCGACCAACGCGCGCGGCTATGCGGTGACCGACTTCACGCGTCTGGCCGATGCCGCCGACACCGCCGATGCCGCCCACGCGCGCCTCGTCCATATCGACCCGCTGCCCGACGCCGCGCGCGCGACGCTCGCGCAGGGCGTGCTCTGGCACAGCCTGCCGTTCGTGCGCGCGGGCCGTGTGGCGGGCATGCCGAAGGTCTCGCAGGGCGGCGCGCTCTACAGCGGCGCGCGCTTCGCGCGTCAACTCGCGGATGTGCTGCTTGCACCGGAGGGCCAACATGCATGATCTGCCGATGACGCGCGCAGCGGGCACAGCTCACGCACGCGCGCCCTTGATCGAATTGTTCGGATTGCTGATTATTGCCATCGCGCTGACGTTGCACGGTCTTTCCGCGCATCTGCCCGCAAGCGACTGGATGCGCGCGCTGATCGCGCCGAACGTGGACGACATCCGCGAAATGGTGGTGCATGAAAGCTGGCTGCCGCGCCTCGCAATCTCGCTGCTGTGCGGCGCGGCGCTCGCGCTGGCGGGCGTGGTGTTCCAGCAGATCTTGCGCAATCCGCTGGCCGAGCCGATGACGGTGGGCGTGTCGGCGGGCGCGTATCTCGCGTTGCTGCTCGCGACGCTGTGGGCGCCCGCGTGGCTGCTGCCATGGCGCTCCGGCATCGCGCTCGCGGGCGGCGCGCTGGCGATGCTGGTCGTGTTCGCGCTCGCCTGGCGGCGTGGCTTCGCGCCGATCACGCTCGTGCTCGGCGGCATGATCGTCAACCTGTATTGCGGCGCGCTGAGCCTCGCGCTGTCGATCATTTACGAGCGCTCGCTGGCGGCGATGTTCATCTGGGGCGGCGGCGCGCTCGCGCAGCAGGACTGGCAAACGACGCTGTGGCTGCTGCCGCGCGTGCTCGTCTGCGCGGCGCTATGCGGCGCGCTGGTGCGCCCGCTCACGCTCGCCGGACTCGACGACGCGGGCGCGCGCAGCCTTGGACTCGCGCTGACGCGCACGCGCTTGCTGGCGCTGGCGGCGGCGGTCGCGTTGACGGCGTTCGTGGTCGCAGCGGTCGGCGTGATCGGCTTCATCGGGCTGGCCGCGCCCGCCGTGGCGCGTGCGTGCGGTGCGCGGCGTCTGCGCGATCAACTGACTTGGGCGCCCGCGATCGGCGCGCTGCTGCTCTGGGTCACCGATCAGGCGATCCAGCAACTCGGCGGCCTCGCGGGCGAACTGTTGCCGACGGGGGCCGCGACGGCGCTGTTCGGCGGCCCCTTGCTGCTCTGGCTGGTGCCGCGCCTGAAGACGCGCGCGGCGCCGCCTGGCACGCAGGCGGCTGAATCTGCGCGCGCGGCGAGTG
Organism: Paraburkholderia sp. SIMBA_027; assembly: GCF_046535315.1. Lineage (NCBI taxonomy): Bacteria > Pseudomonadati > Pseudomonadota > Betaproteobacteria > Burkholderiales > Burkholderiaceae > Paraburkholderia > Paraburkholderia sp. SIMBA_027. Next base: position 285,840 of record NZ_JAWRWY010000004.1, on the reverse strand, counting down.
CGCTGCGTTCGCCGCAGGCCACGCGACGCCTGCTCGCGTGCGGCGCGCTGGCGCTGATCGCGGCGGTGATCGTCGCGGCAGCGTTCGGGCGCGGCCTGGACGGCTGGCACTGGGCGAGCGCCGACGAATGGCGCGGCTTGTGGCGATGGCGCGCGCCGCGCATCGAGAGCGCGCTCGCGGCGGGCATGCTGCTCGCGCTGGCGGGCACGCTGCTGCAACGACTCTCCGGCAATCCGATGGCGAGTCCCGAGGTACTCGGCATCAGCGGCGGCGGCATGCTCGGCATGATTCTGCTGCTGTTCGCCGTGCGAGCGCCGGGCGCGCCGCTGATGTTCGCCGCCTGCGGGGCGGGCGCGCTGACGACCTTGCTGGCGATGCTCGCGCTCGCGCGCCGCAGCGGCTTCGCGACCGGGCAACTGCTGCTCGCGGGCATTGCGGTGGGCGCGCTGTCGCAAGCGGTGTTCGGGCTCGTGATCGCGGGCAGCGGCCCGTATGCGCCGCTGCTGCGCAATCTGCTGATGGGCTCGACCTATCTGATCGACGCGTCGCTCGCGTCGGGCGCGCTCGTGCTCGCGGTGGCGCTGCTGGCGCTGACCTTGCTGTGCGCGCGCTGGCTGGACATCTTTCCGCTGGGCACGCCGGCGGCGGCGTCGCTGGGCGTGCCGGTGCGACGCGCGCGGCTCCTGATTCTGCTGCTGGCGGCGCTGCTGAGCGCGGCGGCCGCGATGATCGTCGGACCGCTCTCGTTCATCGGCTTGATGGCGCCGCACGTGGTACGGCGCATGGGCGTTCGGCGCGCGGTGGTCGAACTGCTGGCTTCCGGGCTGCTCGGCGCGCTGCTGATGGTGCTGTCCGACTGGCTGAGCCGCAACGTGCTGTTCCCGCAGCAAATGCCCGCCGGGTTGCTGGCGATGATTGCGGGTGGCGCGTATCTGATGGTGTCGTTGGCGCGCTGAAGCGGCGGCGCGCCAATCGACGCCGCGCTCAGGCGTGGCACATGCACAGTTCGAATTCGTGTCCGTCGGGGCCGCTCAGGACGACGCTTTTCATCGCCTCGATTTTCAGTCCGTCCATGACGACGGACGCGCCGTTCTCAATCGCACGCTTCATGAAGTCGAGCAGCATGGCTTCTTCGAACTCGAAAACGGGCACGGCGCTGCTGCCTTTCAATTCGTCGCCGAAGTCGTTCAGCAGCAAGCCCAAACGGTTCGCGCCGATCATGAATTCGGTCCACTTTGCGGATTGCTTGTGCGGTTCCTGATCGAGAAGCCGTTGCCAGAAAGCGGTCGATATCTGCATGTCGTTGACTTTCAGGTACACCGTACGAAGTTGCATGGCGGGTCTCCGGGTGGGATTGGGGGGATTCTGGCAGAGGCAAAAATACGGCACGACGCTTTCGAAAACCTGACCGCCTGCACGAAACATGGCAACGACTATTCTGGCTTGATAAGCTCGACGACGCGTCGATCGATTCGAACGAATCCGCGCGATGGATCTTCTCCTTGAAACTTCAATTGAAAGGATCGCAAGCACTCTATGACTGCGTCGACGCACAATCCGCTCTTGTCGGACTGGAAAGCGGCGGGTGAATTTCCGCCATTCGCGGCAATCCGCCCAGAGCATTTCGCCCCGGCGATTGTCCGGCTCGCCAAAGAGCGGATCGATCGCGTCGATGCCATCGCTGCGAATCCCGAACCGCCCACATTTACCAACACGGTCGCGGCGTATGAAGCGACGGGCGGACACATCGAAAGAATCGACGCGCTATTCGAAATCCTGCGCCTCACACTGGGGACGCGCGAGGTGTGGGAGGTGGCAGGCGAAGTGGGTGCCTTGCTCGCGAATCACCATGCGGCCTTGCTCAGCCACCAGCCGTTTTTCATTCGTCTCGACGCGGTTTTTCATACGCGGCATACGCTCGAACTCGAAGCGGACGAACTGCGTCTGCTCGAATTGATTCACGCCGATTACGTGCGAAACGGCGTTCACCTCGCGCCGGACGCGTCGATGCGTCTTCACGCAATCAAGGAGCGTCTGGCGCAATGCTACGTCGCGTTCAACAAGAACCTCGTTGCTTCGACCGACGCATTCAAACTGATCCTGACTGACGAAGCCGAACTCGCGGGTCTGCCGGATTTCATTCGACGCGCGGCGCTCACTGAAGATCAGCCGGATCGCGCAAATGAGTATGTGTTCACGCTCGCGTATTCGAGCGTGGTTCCGTTTCTCACCTGGTCGGCGCGGCGCGACTTGCGCGAACGCATCTGGCGCGCCTGGACCAGCCGTTGCACCGAGCCCGATGTGGACAACCGGCCCATCGTTCGTGAAGTGGTTCAATTGCGCGCCGAGCAGGCGAAACTGCTCGGATTCGAGAATTTCGCGCAGTACGCGTTGACGGACCGGATGGCCGGCACGCCGCAAGCCGTGCGCGAATTGCTCGAAAGCATCTGGACGCCCGCCAGAATGTTGTGCGAAGCCGAACTCGCGGCGCTGCGGTCATTCGCATCGGAAACCGGCGAGCCGGCCGAGATCGAACCGTGGGACTGGCGCTATCTGACCGAGCGTCTGCGAACTCGCGAGTTCAATATCGACGCCGAACAGGTCGGTCAATATTTCGAACTGGAATCGTCGATCCGCGCGGCGTTCGATTGCGCGCATCGACTTTTCGGCTTGCAGTTTCGCGAACGTCATGACGTAGCGCTTTACCATCCGGATGTACGGCTATGGGATGTCGAGCAACACGGGCGACTCATTGGGTATTTCGCGGCCGATTACTATGCGCGCGTCGGTAAGGCATCGGGCGCGTGGGAATCGGAATTCCGCATGCGCTGCGACGGGATCGATGCGACCTTGCCATTCGTGATCAATAGCACGTCGTTCCAGGGTGTTCGAGGCAAGCCAACACAACTCGCCTTGCGAGACGTGCAAACGCTTTTCCATGAAATGGGACATGCGTTGCACAGTCTTCTTTCCCGCGTGCGCTTTCGCCGGTTGTCGGGCACGCGCGTGCAACGCGATTTCGTCGAGTTTCCGTCGCATCTGATGGAGAATTGGGTGCTCGATCCCACGCTGCTGGCAACGCATGCGCGACACGTCGAAACAGGAGAAGCCATGCCGGATGCACTCGTTCGCAGTCTGCGCGCGGCGAGCTGCTTTAACGAAGGCTACGAACTCGTTCGCTACATTGCGTCCGCGCTGGCCGATATCGAATTGCATTCGCTCGCGGAATGCGCGGACCTCGATATCGAAACGTTCCAGTCGCGCTATTTCGAGCGGCTCGGCGTGATGCGCGAGGTCGACGTCAATCATCGGCTGCCCTGTTTCCGGCACGCGTTCGGCGGCAGCGAATATGCTGCGGGCTACTACAGTTATTTGTGGGCGCAGGTACTCGAAGCCGACGCGTTCGAGGCATTTGAAGAATCCGGCAACGCCTTCGATGCGCCGCTCGCCGCGCGATTGCACGATTGCCTGTTCGGCATCGGCAACTCGATGGACCCGGCCGCGGCCTATCAGGCATTCAGGCGTCGCGCGCCCGATCCGCTGGCGCTGGCGCGCAAACGGGGATTCGGCGCCGTAGGCGGCAGCGTGCCGGTTCCGGCCTGACGCCGCCGAAGCAGCGCTAACCCGCCACCTACGCTATACTCTCCCCCCATGGAAACCAAACCGCTTTCGCTCATGTTGCACGGTTGGTGGCGCGCCTGAATCCGGCGGCCCGTTTCCCCACGCATATCGCAAACGTGATGCCGCCAGTCCTGGCGGCATTGTTGTTTTAGCGCGCCGAAGACTGGTGGCTCGATTAATGTGAGACTCCAGTCCATGACACAAGCAAGCCGCCCCACCATCCTGACCGGCGACCGGACCACCGGCCAGCTGCATCTCGGCCACTACATCGGCTCCTTGCGCGCGCGCGTTCAGCTCCAGAACGAAGCGGACCAGTTCCTTCTGCTCGCCGACGTCCAGGCGCTCACCGACAACGTCGGCCGCCACCAGAAAGTCACCGAAAACGTCATCGAAGTCGCGCTCGACTATCTCGCCGCCGGCATCGATCCCGCGAAATCGACCATCCTGATTCAATCGCAGGTGCCCGAACTCGCGGAACTGTCCCAGTATCTGCTCAATCTCGTGACGGTCGCGCGCCTCGAACGCAATCCGACCATCAAGGAAGAAATTCGTCTGCGCGGATTCGAGCGCGATATTCCGGCGGGTTTCCTGACCTATCCGGTCAGTCAGGCGGCGGACATCACGGCGTTCAAGGCCACGCACGTGCCGGTCGGCGACGATCAGTTGCCGATGATCGAGCAGACCAACGAACTGGTGCGCCGTTTCAACAACACCGTCGATCGCGCCGTGCTGGTCGAATGCGAAGCGGTGCTGTCGAAAGTCACGCGCCTGCCCGGTATCGACGGCAAAGCCAAAATGAGCAAGTCGCTCGGCAATGCGATCACGCTGGGCGCGACGCCCGATGAAATCACGAAGGCGGTGAACAATATGTACACCGACCCGAACCATCTGCGCGTGAGCGATCCGGGCCGCGTGGAAGGCAACGTGGTGTTCTCGTTCCTCGATGCATTCGAACCCGATGTGGCGAAAGTGGATGAGCTCAAGGCGCATTATCAGCGCGGCGGCCTGGGCGACAGCGTCGTGAAGCGCGTGCTCAACGAGCGCCTGCAAACGCTGATCGAACCGATTCGCACGCGTCGTCGCGAGCTGGAAGAAGATCGCGGCGAAGTCCTCGAAATTCTGCGTCGCGGCACGATGCGCGCGCGCGAAGTGGCGGCGCAGACGCTGTCCGAAGTGAAGGGCGCGCTGGGTCTGAGCTATTTCCAGAACTGAGCATGACGTGCAGCGAGCGCCGCATGAAAAGCGGCGCTCGCTTTATCGTTTCTGCTTGCTCGTTTCAGGGACCGAACGGCAATTCGCCCTGAATAGCGCCGTTAATCGGGCTGTCCGCCGAGTAGCGTTCGAGCGCGCTCACGCGCACGCCAATCAGGCGGATGCGCCGATCGAGATCGATCCGTTTCAGACACGCGCCAACCGCGCGGCGAATGGCGGCGGTATCGCGCACGGCCATCGGCAGCGAAATATCGCGGGTGACGATTTTAAAGTCCGCGAATTTGATTTTCACGCCCACGGTGCGGCCGCAATACCCTTTGCGCTCCAGATCCTGCGCAACGCGTTCGCATAGCTGCGTGAGCGCGGGCGTGAGCACGGCACGGTCGCGCCCGACGTGCATGTCGCGCTCGAACGTGGTTTCGCGGCTCATCGATTTCGGTTCCGACGACACCACCACTTCGCGATCGTCCTCGCCATGCGACACGCGCGCGAGCCACGCCGCGTAGGTGCGGCCGAAATGTTCCTGCAAAAGCCCGAGATCCGCTTTCGCCAGATCGCCGATCGTGGCGAAACCCAGCTCCGCGAGCCGCTTGCTCGCGCGCGGCCCGATGCCATTCACTTTCTTCGCTTCGAGCGGCCAGATGCGCGCTTCGAGGTCCGCCATCGTGAGCAGCGTGAGGCCGTCCGGCTTGTCGAGTTCGGAGCCGATCTTGGCGAGCAGCTTGTTGGGCGCGATCGCGATCGAGCAGGTCAGGCCGGTTGCGTCGCGCACCGCGGCTTTAAGACGCGCGCCGATGTCGCGCGGCTCGCCTTCGACGTCGGTGAGATCGATATAGATTTCGTCGATACCGCGGTCTTCGATCTGCTCGGTGAAGGTGCGCACCGCGCTTTTGAACAGCCGCGAATAGTGGCGATAGGACTCGAAGTCGGTGGGCAGCAGAATGGCGTCGGGCGCGAGTTGCGCGGCCTTCATCATGCCCATTGCGGAAAACACGCCGAATTTGCGCGCTTCGTAGGTGGATGTGGTGACGACGCCGCGCCCCACGTAGTCACGCAGGCGCGCGAAGCGGCGCGTGCCGTCGGGCAGCGTCTCGGGCACGGCATTGCGCCCGCCGCCGATGACGACGGCCTTGCCGCGCAGTTCCGGATAGCGCAGCAATTCCACGGAAGCGTAGAACGCGTCCATGTCGAGGTGCGCGATGCGCCTTTCGTCTGGCATGCCTGGTGTGTGAGAAATGGCGTTCGAACAGTGAGGCCGCGAACGCAACGTGTTTCGAGCCAACGCCGCGCCGCGTCGGGCCGTGCGTTGCCCGTAACTGTACATTCATACAGTGTTTTTGTCACCTTGTTGGCGACTCCGCCAATGCAGCGGCAGCGCAGACAAACCGCGCGCAATGAGGTGGAGACGTCGCGACGCAGCCTGCCCGATATTCCTTTTATTCACCGCGCGTTTAATCACGCTCGCCGCTTTGCATTTCTCGCGCACCGGGTAAGCATTCGCTAACTCGTTCGTTGTGCTGCACCCATGGGCCTCCTATAACTACGCGCTGTCATGGCCGTCATTCAAGGGGATTCCATTGAGCACGCTCGATATTGATTCAACTGTGTCGTCGCCGATTCGTTCGGCCAGCGACGTTTCGCGCCTCATCAACACCAGCACCGCGCGCGCAAGTCATGCACGCGTGATCGTGCTGCTCGCGCTCGGCGGCGTATTTCTCGACGCTTACGATCTCACCACGCTGTCGTACGGCATTCAGGATGTCGTGCGCGAATTCAACCTGACGCCTTCGCTGACCGGCATCGTCACGTCGTCGATCATGATCGGGACCATACTGGGCAGTCTCGTCGGCGGCTGGTTTACCGATCGTATCGGCCGCTATCAGGTCTTCATGGCCGACATGCTCTTCTTCGTCGTCGCGGCGATCGCCGCCGGGCTCGCGCCCAACGTCTGGGTGCTGATCGCCGCGCGTTTCGTGATGGGTCTTGGCGTGGGTATCGATTTGCCCGTAGCGATGGCGTTTCTTTCCGAGTTTTCGAAATTCCAGGGCAGCGGCAATAAAGCTTCGCGGCTCGCCGCGTGGTGCCCGATGTGGTACGCGGCTTCATCGGTGTGCTTTCTGATCGTGTTCGGGCTGTATTTCTTTTTACCGCAGGAGCACGCGGGCTGGCTGTGGCGCGCCTCGCTGATCTTCGGCGCGGTGCCCGCGCTCATCATCATTGCCGTGCGCAGCCGCTTCATGAACGAGTCGCCGCTGTGGGCCGCGAATCAGGGCAAGCTCGACGACGCCGTGCGCATTCTGCGCGAGTCGTACGGCATTCACGCGCATAAGGCCGACGAAGCGCCGCCCGCGAATCCTCAGCCGCCCGTGAGTTTTCGCGTGCTGTTCCAGCGCCCGTATCTGGCGCGCACGATTGTCGCGAGCGTGATGAATCTGTGCATTCCGTTCGAGTACACGGCCATTGCGTTTTTCCTGCCGTCGATTCTTTCGCAGTTTCTCGGCGCGGGCGTGTTCGAAACCATTTCGGCTTCGCTCGCGCTCAATGTCTTGTTTGCGCTCACGGGCGGCTTGCTCGGCATGCGGCTCGCGCACACGCGGCCCTCGCGGCATGTTGCGCTCGCGGGTTTCGCGTTGCAGTTCGTCGCGCTCGTGGCGCTCGCGTTGCTCGGGCATCCGCAGACGGCGCTGGGCATCGGCATTGCACTGGCCATGCTCGGCGCGTGGCTGTTCGCGGAAGGTTTCGGCCCGGGCGCACAGATGATGATTTATCCGGCGCTTTCGTATCCGACGTCGATTCGCGGCACGGGGCTCGGTTTTGGCCGTGCGCTCACGGGGATCGGCAGCGCGGTGGCGCTGTTCGTGTTGCCGATCCTCAACGCAAAGCTCGGCACGGATATGTTCTGGGTCGTGGCGCTCGCGGCGGTCATTCCCATCGGCTTTCTAGCGCTCGTGAAGTACGAACCGACCGAGCACGATATCGACGATGAGACGGTGCTCGCGCGCGATCACGCGGAGCATGCCGAGCACGCGTAAGCACGTGCCGGGGCTAATGGAGCGCTCTGATAGCGTTCAGGTGCTCACGCGCACCCGAGCCGCGATTGTCGTTGCCGAAGTTGATTGCGTCGTCATCACGCACAAGCGTATCGATCGCCGCCATAGCGCCTGGATTTGCCGCTATCGCAGCCACGCCGTCGCGGCGATCACATTAAAAACCGATCGATGATTCAACAACCATAACGTTATTCGAATTGCTTGGTTAAGCGCGGCGCGATGGGCGGGTAACCTCCTGAGCGTCGGCTGCACGAAAGCCGCAGGCGTATTGACGAATTGAATGACTCAGGTAAGCGAACGGAGTGGTGTATGTCGCAGGGAACAGCCGCAGCAGACCGCTGGTCGGGGCGGCCGAAACAATACGGCGCGAAGCAGCAAAGCCCGGCGCGCCGCTATGGCGGTATCGCAGCAGTCCTGCTGCTGCACGTCGTGCTGATCTGGGCGCTGCTCAACGGTCTCGCCACGAAGGTGGTGCAGATCGTCCAGAAGCCGGTGGAGACGCGCATCATCATGCCGGTCAAGCCGCCGACGCCCGCGCCCACGCCGCCCGCGCAACCGGTCGTCAAGCAGCCGCCGCCGAAGATCAAGCGTCCGCCGCCGTTCGTGCCGCCGCCCGAGGTGCACGTGGCCGCACCGCCCGCGCCGACCATCGAGCATCAGGCCGCGCCTGCGCCGACGGCGGTGATTCCGGCGCCCACGCCGCCCGCGCCGGTCGCGCCGCCCGCACCGCCCAAACCGGTGAGTCATGAAGCGGGCGTGGTGTGTCCGAACTCGGACAAGGTGCGCGCCAGCATGACGTATCCGGAGGAAGCGCAGGAGAACAACATCACGGGCGACGTGCTGATTTCGTTCGTGGTCGATCCGCAAGGTCACGTGACCGACGAGAAAGTCGAAAAGTCGGCGGACCCGTTGCTCGATCGCGCGGCGTTCAATGCGGTCAAGCGGTTCAACTGCATTTCGCAAGGTCAGCCGGTGCGCGTGCAGGTGCCGTTCTCGTTCAATCTGAACTGAATTTACGGTGGGCTGGCGAGAAAGATTCAGGCGCGTTCAAGACGATCGCGCCACGCCGGCCTCCGCTGTCTTTAATGTTGGAGTCCTGATGAACAAGCAATCGAAGTTTGCCGCGCGTGCGGCCCTGTCCGTCGTCGCCGTGGCGGCGGCGATTCCCGTCACCGCGTGGGCGCAGGCCGCCGGCGTGGAGACCGCGAACCCCTATGGCCTCGACGCGCTGTGGAAGAACGGCGACTTCGTCGCGCGTTTCGTGCTGCTCGTGCTGGTCGCCATGTCGATGGGTAGCTGGTACATCATGGTCACCAAGTTCGTCGAACAGGCGCGCGCCAATCGCCGCGCGAAGTCGGCGGATCAGCAGCTCTGGGAAGCGCCGTCGCTCGCGGCAGGCGCGGCGCAACTCGACGAACGCTCGCCGTTTCGCTTCATCGCCGAAACCGGCATCGACGCCGCCGAGCATCACGACGAAGTTCTGCTCGAAGAGGTGGATCGCAATACGTGGATTCAGGTGAGCATCGACCGCTCGATCAACAACGTCGGCAATCGCCTGCAGGACGGTCTCGCGTTTCTCGCGACGGTCGGTTCGACCGCGCCGTTCGTCGGCCTGTTCGGCACCGTGTGGGGCATTTATCACGCGCTCACGGCGATCGGCATCGCGGGTCAGGCCTCGATCGACAAAGTGGCGGGTCCGGTGGGCGAGGCGCTCATCATGACCGCCATCGGCCTCGCGGTCGCCGTGCCGGCCGTGCTCGGCTACAACTTCCTCGTGCGCCGCAACAAGTCGCTGATGGAGCGCGTGCGCACGTTCGGCGCGCAACTGCATACGGTGCTGCTGTCGGGCCGCAAGCGCAACGTGCGCGCCGTCGCCAACGCGGGCTGAGCGCGCGAAGAGAGTCATCATGGCCATGAACGTAGCTCAGGACGGCGGCGAAGACGAGGTGATCGCCACCATCAACACGACGCCGCTCGTCGACGTCATGCTGGTCCTGCTGATCATCTTTCTCATCACGATTCCGGTGGTCACGCATACGGTGCCCGTGCAATTGCCGAAGGAAACCGTGAGTCCGCTGCAGACTAAACCGGACGCGATTGAAATTGCCGTCGACAAGGACGGCAACGTGTTCTGGAACGAGCGGCGTATCGATTCGCCCACGCTGCTCGCGCAACTGAAGACGGTCTCGCAGCGCGATCCGCAGCCCGAAGTGCATGTGCGCGGCGATCAGTCCACGCGCTACGAGTTCATCGGCCGCGTGGTGACCGATTGCGAGCGCGCGGGTATCACGAAGGTGTCGTTCATCACGCAGCCGCCCGCGCGCGGCGGTTGAGCGCGAGCGAAGGAAACAGATATGGGAATGCAGGTGAACCAGGGTTCCGGCGACGAACCGGACGTGATGGTGGACATCAACACCACGCCGCTGATCGACGTGATGCTCGTGCTGTTGATCATGCTGATCATCACGATTCCGATCCAGATGCACTCGGTGAAAATGAATCTGCCCGTGGGCGATCCGCCGCCGCCCGCCGCGCCGCCGCCGGTCGTGCAGGTGGATATCGATGCAAGCGGCGCGCTCGCCTGGAATGGCGCGCATCTTCAGGATCACGCCGATCTCGAACGACATATGGCCGACGTGGCGGCGCAAGCCGATCAATCGGAGATTCATCTGCTGCCGGATAAAGCCGCGCCGTATCGCGCCGTGGCCGAAGTGCTGGCGGCCGCGCAGCGCGAAGGCGCGACAAAGATCGGCTTGATTGGAAACGAGCAATACATGCAGTAAAACTGGGGATGGCCCTCGTTCGATCCGAACGAGAGGACTTCGTTAAAGCGAACGGTGCGCCGTTCGCTTTTTTTCGCGCCTTCGATTCGTCTTCGATTCAACACACGCATCGCCATATCGATTGCAGGATTCGCGCGATATCGAATTGCCAATCCATTATTGGAGCGCGGCGAAAGCGTTTTCTATACTCGGTTCTCCATCAGCACTCGCATTGAACGAGTGCCAGCCCATCGCTGATAACGTTAAAGGACTACGCCCATGAGCCTGCGCCCATTGCACGATCGCGTGATCGTCAAGCGACTCGATCAGGAAACCAAAACCGCATCGGGCATCGTGATTCCCGATAGCGCCGCCGAAAAGCCGGACCAGGGCGAAGTGCTTGCCGTCGGTCCGGGCCGGCGCGACAACGACGGGCGCCGCATCGCGCCCGATCTCAACGTGGGCGACCGCGTGCTGTTCGGCAAATACGCCGGTCAGACCGTGAAAGTCGACGGCAACGAACTGCTCGTGCTGCGCGAAGAAGACATCGTCGCAGTCGTTCAATCCTGAGGGAAGCATCGATCATGGCAGCGAAAGACATCGTATTCGGCGACATCGCCCGTAGCAAACTCATCGAAGGCGTGAACATTCTCGCCGACGCCGTGAAGGTCACGCTCGGTCCCAAGGGACGCAACGTCGTGCTCGAACGCAGCTTCGGCTCGCCCGTCGTGACGAAGGACGGCGTGTCGGTGGCGAAGGAAGTGGAACTCGCGGACAAGGTGCAGAACATCGGCGCGCAGATCGTCAAGGAAGTCGCGTCGAAAACCAGCGACGCCGCCGGCGACGGCACCACGACGGCCACCGTGCTGGCGCAGGCGATCGTGCGCGAAGGGCAGAAATACGTGGCGGCCGGTCTCAATCCGCTCGATCTGAAACGCGGCATCGACAAGGCCGTGAGCGCCGCGATCGAGGAGCTGAAGAAGATCAGCAAGCCGACCACCACGAGCAAGGAAATCGCGCAGGTCGCGACCATCTCGGCCAACGGCGAAGAGTCGATCGGCCAGCGCATTGCGGAAGCGCTCGATCGCGTCGGCAAGGAAGGCGTGATCACGGTGGAAGACGGCAAGTCGCTCGACGACGAACTCGACGTGGTCGAAGGTCTGCAATTCGATCGCGGCTATCTTTCGCCGTACTTCATCAACAACGCCGACAAGCAGATTGCCGAACTCGACAATCCGTTCATTCTCCTGCATGACAAGAAGATTTCGAATATCCGCGATCTGCTGCCGGTGCTCGAACAGGTCGCGAAGGCCGGGCGTCCGCTGCTGCTGATCGCGGAAGATATCGAGGGCGAGGCGCTCGCGACGCTCGTCGTCAACAATATTCGCGGCGTGCTCAAGACGGTCGCGGTGAAGGCGCCGGGTTTCGGCGACCGCCGCAAGGCGCTGCTCGAAGATATCGCGATCCTCACGGGCGGTCAGGTGATCGCCGAGGAAACCGGCTTGGGTCTCGACAAGGCCACGCTTGCCGAACTCGGTCAGGCCAAGCGCGTGGAGATCGGCAAGGAAAATACGACGGTGATCGATGGCGCGGGCGAAGCGGCGGCGATCGAAGCCCGCGTGAAGCAGATTCGCGTGCAGATCGAAGAAGCGACTTCCGATTACGATCGCGAGAAGTTGCAGGAACGCGTGGCGAAACTCGCGGGCGGCGTGGCCGTGATCAAGGTGGGCGGCGCGACCGAAATCGAAGTGAAGGAAAAGAAGGATCGCGTGGACGACGCGCTGCACGCGACGCGCGCGGCGGTGGAAGAGGGCATTGTGCCGGGCGGCGGCGTGGCGCTGATTCGCGTGCGCCAGGCGATTCTCAATCTGCAGGGCAACAACCCCGATCAGACCGCCGGCGTGAAGATCGTGCTGCGCGCGCTCGAAGAACCGCTGCGCCAGATCGTGACCAATGCGGGCGAGGAGGCGAGCGTGGTGGCGGCGCGCGTGGCGGAGGGCTCGGGCAATTTCGGTTACGACGCGGCCACGGGCCAGTATGGCGATCTTGTCGAAAAGGGCGTGCTCGATCCGACCAAGGTCACGCGCACGGCGCTGCAAAACGCGGCGTCCGTGGCCGGGCTGCTGCTGACGACCGATGCGACCGTGCACGAAGCGCCCAAGGCGGCGTCCGCGCCTGCGCCGGGCGGCGTGCCTGGCGGCGGCGATCTGGGCTTCTGACCGGCAGCCACGCACGCGATATTCGCGCGTATAGCAATGAAAGAGCCACGGCATTTGTCGTGGCCTTTTCTATTGTGGCGCGATGCGGACACTCATAGGTTCGCGCCCTTGTATGCGTTAGCAGCGGCTTTATGACTCGACTGGATAAACGTATCGGATTTGCTTCGTTGTCAGGTGCAGCAGGCGCATTTAGATTGGCCTCTATCGGCAAGTTACATGCGCCTTTCAAACTCACTCAGACAACTATCACGGGGTACTCCTATGCCGTTCCTGTCTCGCGCCGCGCACGCCTTGCGCCGCGCGTTCGCGCCTTCTCTTTCCGTGGCGCTCGCCGCCGGCACGCTGGCCGCGACGCAACCGGCACGCGCCGAGGGCACGATTCGCGTCGCCGAGCAGTTCGGCGTGGTGTATCTGATGCTCAACGTCGCGCGCGATCAGCACTTCATCGAGCAGGAAGGGCACAAGGCCGGCGTCGACATCAAGGTCGACTGGGTGCGCCTCTCGGGCGGCGCGGCCGTCAACGATGCGCTGCTCTCGGGCGCGGTGGATATCGCGGGCGCGGGCGTCGGCCCGCTGCTGACCGTCTGGGACCGCACGCACGGCCGCCAGAACGTGAAGGGCGTGGCCTCGCTCGGCAACCTGCCGTACTACCTCGTGAGCACCGATCCGAACGTCAAGACCGTGGCCGACTTCACCGACAAGGATCGCATTGCGGTGCCCGCCGTGGGCGTTTCCGTGCAGTCGCGCGTGCTGCAATACGCGGCGGCGAAGCAGTGGGGCGACAAGCAGTTCGAGCGGCTCGACAAGCTCACGCAGGCCATTCCGCATCCGGATGCAGCCGCCGCGCTGATCGCGAACAGCAACGTCATCACGGCGCATTTCGGCAATCCGCCGTTCCAGCAGCAGGAGCTGGCCGGGAACCCGAAGGCGCATATCGTGCTGAATTCCTATGACGTGCTCGGCGGCCCGAGTTCGGCGACGGTGCTCTACACCACGCAGAAGTTTCGCGACGAGAATCCGAAGACCTATCACGCCTTCGTGGCGGCGCTCGCCGACGCGGCCCATCTGATTTCGACCGATCCCGAGAAAGCCGCCGATATCTACATCCGCGTGAACGGTTCGAAGATCGACCGCAATCTGCTGCTGAAGATCCTGCGCGATCCGCAGGTGCAGTTCAAGACGGCGCCGCAGAACACGCTGCCGCTCGCGCAATTCATGTATCGCACGGGCGCGATCCGCAACGAGCCGAAAAGCTGGCGCGATTATTTCTTCGACGATCCGGCGACGGCGGGTGGTAGTTGATTTGCGTGTTGATTCCGCATGCCGGTTTCGCCTGCTGAAGCGCCGTAACCGGCGTTTATGCGTCGCCGTGTTTTGGATATGGCGATTCCTTGGTTGGGATGTGCGGCGACTGCCCGTATGTTGACGTTTTCTCTGCTGGAGTTCCGATCGTGACAGTCACACCCTCCCGACTCGGGGCCCACGCGCCGCTGGCGCGCCGTGGCCTGGAAGGCGCCGCGCCGATCGCGGGCGACGCCGATGCGGCCTTCGGCCAGCGCACGCCGCGCGCCGTGCCGGGCTATGCGTCCAATGTCGCCGATGCTGGCGGTCCGCTGCTCGCCATCGACGGCGTCAGTCTCGAATACCGCAGTCGCGAGCGCATCGTGCGCGCCACGCACGATGTGAGCTTCGACGTCTACGGCAGCGACCGCTTCGTGCTGCTGGGGCCATCGGGCTGCGGCAAGTCCACCTTGCTCAAGGCAATCGCGGGCTTTATCGAACCCGTCGGCGGCACGATCGCGCTGGACGGTCAGCGCGTGCGCGGCCCCGGTCCGGATCGCGTGGTCGTGTTCCAGGAGTTCGATCAGTTGCCGCCGTGGAAGACCGTGGTGGAGAACGTCGCGTTTCCCTTGCGTGTGGCCCGCAAGTTGCCGCGCGCCGAGGCGAAGGCGCGTGCGCTGCATTATCTCGACAAGGTCGGTCTCGCGCCATTTGCCGATGCGTATCCGCACACGCTTTCGGGCGGCATGAAGCAGCGCGTGGCGATTGCACGCGCGCTCGCGATGCAGCCGCGCGTGCTGCTGATGGACGAACCGTTCGCCGCGCTCGACGCGCTCACGCGCCGCAAGATGCAGGAGGAATTGCTACGCCTCTGGGACGACGAACGCTTCACGCTGCTGTTCGTCACGCATTCGATCGAAGAAGCGTTGGTGGTGGGCAATCGCATTTTGCTGCTTTCGGCGCATCCCGGACGCGTGCGCGCGGAGCTGAACAGTCACGCGTGGTCGCACGCCAGCCTCGACGATGAGGGCTTTCGCGCGAACGTCGCGCGCATTCACGGCCTGTTGTTCGAGACGGAAATGAACGCAGAAGCGAACGCAGAAGCGAACGCAGAAGCGAACAGAGAAGAAAAGATAAACGCGGAGGCACACGCATGAGCACGCCGAATCGCGCGGCCCTGCCGCCGCTGCCGCCCGTGCGCGAGGAATACGAACGCACGCTGCAACCCGTGCCGCCCGGCGGCGATTCGGTGCCGCTGCCGCTCGCCAGGCGTCTTGCCGATGCAAGCTGGTTGAGGCGCACGCTGATCGCGCTGCTGTTGATCGCAGCGTGGGAGATCACCGCGCGCATCGTGAACAACGATCTGCTGGTGCCAACTTTCGGCGCGACATTCATGGCGTTCGTGCAAGGCATCCTGAGCGGCGAGTTGCTGGAGAAGACCGCGATTTCGCTGTCCGTGTTATTGCGCGGCTATGCCATCGGCGTGGTGCTCGCGTTCGCGCTCACGGCGCTGGCCGTGTCCACGCGCGCGGGCCGCGATCTGCTTTCCATGTTGACCGCGATGTTCAATCCTTTGCCTTCGATTGCGCTATTGCCCATCGCGCTGCTCTGGTTCGGACTCGGCACGGGCAGTCTGCTGTTCGTGCTCGTGCATGCGGTGCTGTGGCCGCTTGCGCTCAACATGTACACGGGGTTTCTCGGCGTGCCCGCCACCTTGCGCATGGCGGGACGCAATTACGGACTGAGCGGGCTGCGTCACGTCGCGCTCATTCTGGTGCCGGCGGCGTTGCCGTCGATTATCGCGGGCCTGCGTGTGGGCTGGGCGTTTGCCTGGCGCACGCTGATCGCGGCGGAACTCGTGTTCGGCGCGAGCGCGGGACAGGGCGGCCTGGGCTGGTACATCTTCCAGAATCGAAACGAGCTGTATACCGATCGCGTGTTCGCCGGGCTCGCGGCGGTGATCCTCATTGGCCTGCTCGTCGAGCATCTGGTTTTCGATACGCTCGAACGGCTGACCGTGCGGCGCTGGGGCGTGCAGCATTGAACGCAGAATTAACCGAAAGCGCCGGATGACGCGACAGGGCGCATCCGGCGTTTTGATTTAGCCGCATTAATTCCACTCCGCAGATCCTCAATTCCGCACGGTCGTTCAGCGCGCCGTGCGTCTTTGCGCGTTAACCATTCGCTCAAGCGAGCGGCAAGTTTTCTCAATCGACCGGCGCGGCCGCGCTGGCAAAATCCTCACACAAACGGAGACAACGCAATGCATCGGCGACACACGTCGCACGGATGCGTTGCGTGCACTATTACATGAGGATAAAGACGGCCATGAGGTACAGGTCCGCGATTTTTATCTGTGCGTCGCTTATTGGAGCATGCATTGGAACATGCATCGACTCATCGCCGGCATGGGCGACGGAATCACCGCCGTGGGTGTTGGGCGGCGAGAATACCGTGACGCTTTACGGCTCGGTCGACGAAGGCGTCGAATACATTACCGGGCAGGCGGTGGGCAAAGGCACGGCCAGCAGCCTGCGAACCGGCTGGGGAACGGACACTTCGTTCTTCGGCATTCGCGGCAACGAAGCGCTGGGCGGCAGCCTGCGCGCCATCTGGGATCTCGAAGGCGGGTTTCAGGCGAGCAACGGCACGGCGAGCCAGGGCGGGCGCCTGTTCGGGCGGCAATCGTATGTGGGCGTGGCGGGCGACTTCGGCAGCCTGACATTCGGCCGCCAATATACGATGCGCGCTTATGCGATCAAGCCGATCAATCCGTTCGGATTCGGCGCGCAAGGCCTGACGACACTCGATAACGGCATTGCGAATCCGCGCGCGGATAACTCGATCAGCTACCGCTACCATATCGACGGATTCGAAACCGGCGTGAATTACAGTTTCGGTCGCGATGCCGTGGACGGCGACAGCGTCGTCGCCACCAATTGCCCGGGCGAGACGTCGCCGTCGAACGAATGCCGCGAATGGTCGGCGCTGCTCAAATACGAAAGCCGCATCTGGGGCGTTGTCAGCGCATACGAGCGCAATTACGGCGGCACGTCGGCGACATGGGGCGGCCTCACATCGCCGAAACTCACGGACAGCCGCTTCATTCTGGGCGCGTATTTCAATGTTCGCAGCGCGCGTTTTGGCGCGGGATGGATCCGTCGCGACGACGAAGGTATTTCGACGCCGAAAAGCAATCTCGTGTGGGTAACCGGCACTGTGCCGGTGAGTCCGGCGCTCTCGTTCGACAGCGAAGTGGCGGAACTCAAATACGATCACACGCCCGATAAAGCCGTGATATTCGTATTGCGCGCGGTCTATACGCTGTCGAGAAACACGGCGCTTTATGTGACGGGCGAGCATATCAAGAATAGCGGCGCGCTCGCATTGTCGGCCAGTACGATCATTCCGGTCGTGGGGCCGCCCGAAGGCGGCTCTCAGACGTCGGTTATCGCGGGCATCCGGCATCGGTTTTAATTCAGGCCGGGCGCGACTCGCGCGCGTTCATTCTTCAATCAAGCGTACCTGGCGCACAGGCATGACTGTGCGCCGGGTGGTTTCCACTTTCCGTTTCCGCGACACGCGCGCCTTAACCATTTGCTCACATGACCGGCCGTTTTTCTCAATGGACCGGTGGCGCTGCACAGGCAAAATTTCAGGGCATTACAAACAAAGCGATTACATGAGTCACGGCGGCGCTCAGATGGGCGCCGATGAGCCGCAAAGGCCTGCGATGACTCGAATCCTGGAGACAGCGACGATCATGAAGTGTAGATCCGCACTATGCGCGGGCGCGGCGTTGATGAGCATGACGCCCGTTTGCGCTTTCGCCGACGGCAGTAACGCGGCCCAGTTTCAACCGTTCGGTACCAGCTCGGTCACGATGTACGGCCTGATCGATCAAGGTCTGGAATACGTCAACAACGTGGCCAAGGGCAAGAACGCCACCACCAGTGCGTTTCGTGAAGGCGACGGCACCGCCACTTCGTATTTCGGCATTCGCGGCAATGAAGATCTGGGCGGCGGTACGCGCGCCATATTCGATTTGCAGGGCGGTTTTCAGCCGAATAACGGCGCGTCGCGGCAGGGCGGACGCCTGTTCGGCCGCCAGTCCTATGTCGGCCTCGACGGCCCGTTCGGGCGCATCACGTTCGGTCGCCAATACACGATGCGCTTCTTCGCGACGTCGTTCATCAACCCGTTCGGCACGGGCGCGCAAGGCCTCACGACGCTCGATAACGGCATTGCCAACGCCCGCGCCGACAATTCCGTGAGTTACCGCTTTTTTGCCGGTGCGCTCGAAGGCGGTGTGAATTACAGCTTCGGCCGCGACGCGGAATCGGGTAACAGCTCGGTCGCCACTAATTGCCCCGGTGAAACGTCGCCGTCGAATCAATGCCGCGAATATTCGGCGATGATGAAATACGACGGCGGTTATTGGGGCGTCGCGAGTTCGTATGAACGCAATTACGGCGGCACGTCGGCCACGTGGGGCGGTTTGACGTCGCCGAAACTCACGGACAGTCGCTTTACTTTGGGCGGCTATTTCAAGTTCAGGGGCGCGAAATTCGGCGTGGGCTGGATTCGCCGCGACGACGAAGGCATTGCCACGCCCAAGAGCAATCTGTTTTGGGTGACCGGCACGGTGCCGATTACGCCGTTCCTGTACGTCGACGGCATGGTTGCGCATCTACAGTACGATCACTCCGAAAACAAGGCGCTGGTCTTCGTGCTGCGCGGCGAATATCTGCTTTCGAAAGCCACCTTCCTCTATGTGACCGCCGAGCATATTCACAATGACGGCAATCTCGCGCTCTCGGCCACGACCATTTCGCCCACGGCGACGCCGCCGGCCGGCGGCTCGCAACTCTCCGTGATTGCGGGTATCCGGCACACGTTCTAGGTGGGCTGCGTGGCGCAGCCCGGAGATTGCCGCGTCGCGTGATCTCCGGGCATTGAATCGCTCAAGTCAGCCGAGAAGTTTCGCCGCTTCACGCGCCGCCGACATATCGGCGACCTCCGCGAAAGCCTGTTTGCGATCGAGGCTGCCGAGACCGATATACATATCCTGCAGATAGCCGATATCGGCTTCGGTCAGCGCGAGATCTTTTGAATACGGACGCTGCGTTTCGTTGAAATGCCAGATCGCTTGCGCCGATGCCGCGTCGAAGCGTTTCTGCGCGTGTTTGCGCGCGGCGAAAAAGGCGTCGCGCGAATCCGGCGACATCAGGAATTCATAGAGCGCGCCATAGGCGCCCATGACGGCGACCATGTCGTCGTGCTTGTTGCGGATCGCGTCGTCCGAGGCGTAGGCGGTCTGGAAAATGCAGTGCGGCAGCGCCTGCCACATATTGCCGTCGTTAATCACCACGAGTCCATCCCGATCGTTCAAATGCGAAATGCTCGAACAACTCGCGTCGACTTCGCCTTTGACCACGGCCGCGTGACAATCGTCGTTGCTGCCTTTATCGACGAAACGAACCTGCGAATAGTCGATGCCGCGTGCCTTCAAAAGCTGCACCATCAGCGAATGGAGCAAGCCGCGCTCGGGCCCGACGGCGACCGTTTTGTGCTTCAGGTCCGCGAGCGTTGTTGCGCCGTCGGGCCGCGCGAACACCGTCAAGGCGCATCGCTTCATGCCCGCGCCGACGATCTTCACTCGCGCGCCGTGCGCAATGCGTGACAGCACGAGGTTGTAGCCCGACACCATGCAGACGTCGCCCGCGCCCGCCGCCATCGCGTCGAGTGGGCCATGAACGCCGGGAATGTCGACGATCTGCGCATTCACGCCGAAGCGTTTGAAATAACCGAGTTCGTCCATCAACGCATTGAGCGTTGCGTTCTCCAGCCCCGGATTGCTGACGATCCGGATCGGCGCGCTCGCGCCGCGTGCGAGGTAAGGCGCGGCCAGACCGCTCGCCGCCACGCTGGCGCCCAGCAGGCCCACACCGCGCAGAAAGCGGCGGCGGTTGAAGGTTGGTGTCATCGGGTGTCTCCGCATGCCGGTGGGCCGGCACATCGTGATTGAATCGGCGAGCCGAATTCGCCAGGGATAACCCTTGCGGGCCGCCTTGGCGTGTCGTGACGCGCCGAGGGCGCAAAGCCCCGCTGGGCGCGTGTTCAAGCGGCTTGAGAGCGGCAACGACGGGCAACGGGGACGGGGCCACGGCGCGCAGCGCGATCGTGCCAGCGAACTGTCCCCTGAGGCAATTGAGTAAAATGGCTCGAGACTTAACGAAGTTGTAAAACCGGCAGAGGTGGAGACTTGTCAGAGCTTGACTGGTACTTGCAGATCAACTTGAAGGCGCGGCACTTGCACCTTCTGGTGGCGATCGATACGTACCGAAACCTGACCCAGGTGGCCGACGTCACCCATGTCACGGTGCCCGCGGTGTCGAAGGCGCTGGCGGAACTCGAAAAGGGGATGGGACTGACGCTGTTTTCGCGCACCGCGCAAGGCCTCGTGCCCACGGCTTATGGCGAGTGCCTGATTCGCCACGCGCGCGACATGCTCACCATCCTGCATCAGGCGCGCGACGAATTGAAGGCCTTGAGTTCGGGCGCGGAAGGCAAGGTGCATATTGGCATGCTGCCGGCGTCGGCTTCGGTCTTGCTGCCGCAAGCGCTGAGCCTGCTGAAACAGCGCTCGCCGGGCACTAACGTGGTGGTGATCGAAGGCACGACCGGTTCGCTGCTGCCCGAGCTTTGGCAAGGCCGCCTCGATCTCGTGGTGGGCCGCCTGCCGCCGCCCGACACGCTCGGCAGTTTCGAAGAAAAAGAATTGCTCGAAGATCCGGTCACACTGGTGACGGGTCGGCATCATCCGCTCGCGCGTAAAAAGAATCTGAAATGGGCCGATCTGCATCCTTATCCGTGGATCTTGCCGCCGCCCGGTTCGATATTGCGCGACCCGCTCGAACGCGCGCTCGAAGTGAATGGCGTGCCGCTCTCGAATAATTACATCGAAACGCTCTCGATTCACGTCGTGCGCGCGCATTTACAGGTGTCCGATTTCATCGCCGTAATGGCCGACACGCCGGCCAACGATCCCACTCAACCGCTCCATACGCTTCCGTTAAGCCTGCCGCGACTGCTGCGTCCGGCGGGCGTGCTGTGGAACCGCAATCGCGGCCTGACGCCCAGCGCGCAATTGATGGTGGCGTGCCTGGAAGAAGCCGCGCAACGGCTCGCCGACAAAAGCCCGAATACGCGCGAAGCAGCGGCCTGACGCCCGTTTTTCGCGGGTTTTCCGCCTTTTTACCGCTTGTTTATCCTGCCGCCCGCCGTTCGAGCGGGCTCGCCTTTGCGCGTCCGCGCTCGTGTATCGATCCGCTTTGCGTGCCCTGTTGATTCCCGTTTTGCCTTAACCGTTTGCTCAAACCAGGGGCCGATTTTCTCAATTGACCCCTGTCCGGGGGCTGGCAGAATTTGAATGCGTTCACTAATTCGATGAACGCAGACAAAGCGATGCAGGCCGCTAACGGCGAATCGCGGACTATGAGCGGAGACAGGTACGAGCATGAAGTGGATGACCGCAATACGTGCGTGCGCGGCGCTTCTGGGCATTGCCGCGATGGCGATTACCGGACCCGCATTTGGCCAGTCGGTCGAAGACTTTTATCACGGCAAGATTCTGACGATCGTCGTCAGCGCCGACGCGGGCACGCCCACCGACATCATCGCCCGCCAGTTCGCGCGCTTCTTCGTCAATTACATTCCCGGCAAACCGCGCGCGGTGGTGATGAACGTCGTGGGCGCGGGCGGCATGGTGGCCGCCGCGTCGTTGCAAACCCGGCAGCCGGACGACGGCTCGGTGATCGGCTTCCTCCAGCGTAATAACCTCTATATTCCGCTGCTCGATCCGCGCCAGAACCGTTTCGATCCGCGCAAGGTGCGCTGGCTCGGCAGTTTGAACAAGGTCGAATACTGCATCGTCTCGATGTCGCGCTCGGGCGTGACGTCCATGAACGATCTCACGAAGAAGACGATGTATGTGGGCGCAACGGGTTTTGCGAACGAAGACCGCACGCTGCCCGCGCTGCTCGACGAATATCTCGGCGCGAAAATGCGCATCGTGCCGGGCTATACCGGACGTGGCGAAGTGTATCTCGCGATGCAACGCGGCGAAGTGGATGGCTGGGCCTCGACGCTCGATGGCTTGCAGCAGGGCGAACCGGTGCGCCTGCTCGCGAACGGCAAGATGAAAGTGCTGCTGCATCTGGGCTGGACCAGTCCCGCGCCGTTTGTCGACGCGCCCAATCTGAGCAGCTATATCACCGATCCCAATGTGAAGGCGCTGTTCAATCTGTTCCTGATGCCGTTCGATGCGGGGCGCCCGATTGCCGTGCCGGAAGGCGTGCCGCAAGACCGTTTGAATGCGCTGCGCACGGCATTTGCCAAAACGATCGTCGACCCCGATTTTATCGATGCCATGAAGAAATCGGGTTATCCGATCGATCCGATCAACGGCAATGCGGTCGAGCAAATCGTCAGCAAACTCTACGCCACACCCGGGCCGCAAATCGAGAGCGCCCGCAAGCTGATATTCAGCGCCCATTAATTACGGCACGGCCGCGCGCCTGTTACGCACCGCGCGTGGCCGTGACCCGAATTTGAATCGCGTACGTCATGAACCTCCTCGGGGTGAATGACCGTCAATCACCGAGAGGTTCATCGCATGAGACACGAAATCATCGACATTCATCCGCATATCATTTCGACCGATACGGTTCGTTATCCGATTGCGCCGCAAAGCGGTCATCGCTCGAAATGGTCGGCGACGCGTCCGGTCACGTTCGAGCAGATGATCGCCGAAATGGATGAAGCGGGCGTGGCCAAGGCCGCTATCGTGCATTCGTCGACCACGTACGGCCACAACAACGCCTATGTGGCCGACAGCGTGGCGCAAGACCCGAAGCGTTTTACCGGCGTGTATTCGTTCGATCTGCTCGCGCCGGATGCGCTCAAGACCTTCGATCATTGGCTCGCGAACGGCATGGGCGGCATTCGCCTGTTCACGGGCGGCGCGACGCATCAAAGCGACGGTAGCTGGCTCGTGAATCCGGCGACGTTTCCGATCTGGGAGCGCTGCGCGGAAATCGGCATGACGATGGTCGTGCAGACGACGCCCGAGGGTTTGTCGATGGTGGCGCAACTGGCGCAGCGCTTTCCGTCCGTGAAGATCGCGCTCGATCATTGCGGCCGTCCCGATCTTGAAGATGGTCCGCCGTATGCGCGTTGCGCCGATCTGTTCGCGCTCGCGAAATACGACAACGTGTATTTGAAAATCACGCCGCGCACGTTCGATATCGCGCAGAATTCGCCGGGCGGCGCCGACGCGTTTTTCCCGCATCTGGTGAAGGTGTTTGGCGCGGACCATCTGGCGTTCGGCTCGAATTACCCCGCTTCGGCGGGTCCGCTGAAGACGCTGATCGAGCAGGGCAATGCGTGTTTCGCGGCGCTGAGCGACGAGGAGCGCGCGTGGGTCTGGGGCCGCACGGCGAAGGTGCTGTATCCGCAGCTGGCTGGCTGAATTCGTCGTGAGGTCGACGGTCGAGGCGGCTATCCGCGCTTCGATTTGCTCGATCTTCACAGCGCGGCCTGGGCGTGAATCACGCGGGCCGTGCGGGCTCTTTCATCGGGATGACGCATGGAATTTTTCAACGACGCAACGTTAATGGCAGCAGGCCATGCGCTGTCGACGATACTGCAATTCAACCGACTGATCTTTCTCGTCTTTGGCGTGATGGTCGGCCTCGCGATTGGTTTGCTGCCCGGCATCGGCGGCTTGACGGGCTTTGCCTTGCTCGTGCCGTTCACGTACACGATGGACCCGTACGCCGCCTTCGCGATGCTGCTCGGTATGGCGTCGGTCATCACGACATCGGACGTAATCCCGGCCGTGCTGTTTGGCGTGCCGGGTCACGCGGCCTCGCAGGCAACGGTGCTCGACGGCCTGCCGATGACGAAACGCGGCGAAGCCTCGCGCGCGTTGAGTGCGTGCTATACGTCCTCGCTGCTTGGCGGTTTGATCGGAGCGCTCATGCTGGCGGTGTCGCTGCCGCTGGTGCGTCCGTTCGTGCTGTCGATCGGCACGCCGGAAATGTTGGGGCTGACGATCTTCGGCGTATCGATGGTCGCGGCGCTCTCGGGCAACGCGCCGTTGCGCGGCGTGGTGGCAGCATGCTTCGGCATTCTGGTCGGCATGATCGGCACGAATGTCGAAACGGGACAAATGCGCTGGACCGGCGGCATTCTGTATCTGCAAGATGGCATTCCGCTGGTGCCGATCATTCTCGGCATTTTCGCGCTGCCGGAATTGTGCGAACTCGCGATTCGACGCACGGCGATTGCGGAGAATGTGCAATTCAGCTCGCGCGAAGGCATGCGTCAGGGCGTGATCGACAGTCTGCGAAACTGGTTTCTGGTGCTGCGTTGCGGCGGTCTGGGCGCGCTGCTCGGCGTGGTGCCGGGCATTACCGGCGCGGTGACGGACTGGATTGCGTACGGCCATGCGCTGCAGACTTCGAAGAACGCGAAGCTGACCTTCACCACCGGCGACGTGCGTGGCGTGATCGCCCCCGAAGCGGCCAATAACGCGCGCGAAGGCGGCAGCCTCGTGCCGATGCTGTCGTTCGGCGTACCGGGCGGCGCGGCGCAGGCCATTCTGCTCGGCGCGATGATGGTGCACGGCTTCATTCCCGGCCCCGACATGCTGACCAAGCACCTCGAATTCACCTATTCGATGGTGTGGTCGATTGCGCTCGCGAATATCTTCGGCGCAGGACTGTGCTTTTTGCTTAGCGGCCAGTTCGCACGCATTTCGACGCTGCGCTACACGCTGATTCTGCCCGTCATCATGCCGATCATTTACGTCGGCGCGTTTCAGGGCTCGCGTAGCTGGGGCGATCTCTTCGTGCTGCTGATCGCGGGTGTGATCGGCTGGACGATGAAGCGCCTGAAGTGGGCGCGTCCGCCGGTGATTCTCGGCCTTGTGCTGGGCGTGCTGATGGAGCGCTATATGACCATCTCCTTCGTGCGCTACGGCACTGACTGGGTGACGCGACCAGTCGTGATGGTGCTGCTCGCGCTGGCCGCGCTGGTGTTCTTCCGGCCGCTATTCAACGCGCTGCGCAGCGGCGAACTCGCACGCATGCGCCCGAGCGGAAAGATCGCATTCAAGCTCGAGGATCTCGCTTACGTGTTCTTTATCGGCATTGGCGCGTACATGCTGGTGACGTCGCAAAGCTGGCTGCTGATGGCGCGTATCGGCCCGACGGTGATCGCGAGCATTCTCGTGATCGCGGGATCGACGAGCCTGCTTTACAAGGTCTTTTTCGTGCCGGCGAAGACGGGCGCGGCAGGCGCGGGCGGAGGCATTCACATGGATGTCTCGGGCGATCACGGCGAAAAATTGCCGAACAGTGTGACGCTGAGGCGCGCGGCGAAATTCTTCGGCTGGTTCGTGGCGTTTCTCGTGTGTATGTCGCTGATCGGCATGATTCCCACGGTGCCGATCGTGATCGTGGCGTATATGCGTCTCGAAGGACGCGAGTCGTGGAAGCTGAGTTTGATACTCGCAGCCTGCGTGACGGCGCTTATTTACGGCGTGTTCGATCAGATCATCCATATTCCCTGGCCGAGCAGCCTTTTCTGAATTCGCGCGCTCTTGGCAAGCGCGACGCATACTGCAAGGACATACCATGACGAAAAACCGACTCGAATGCATCGACCCGGAGCAGGCGTCGGACGAGCAGAGGAAAGTGATTGCGCGTCTGGGCGAAGGGCGCGGACGTATTCCCACGCCGTTCAACATCTGGCTGCATAACCCGAATCTCGCGGCGGGCATGGAGATTATCGGCACGCACGTCGACCGCTCGCCGGTGTTGAGCGAAGCGGAAAGCGAAGTGGCCATTCTCGCGACGGCGGTCTTCTGGAATTCGCCTTATGTGATTGCGAATCATCGGCGGCATGCGTTGAAATCGGGCGTGCCGGAAGCGGTGGTCAATGCGATCGTGGAGAAACGCCGTCCGAAAGTCGGTGAAGACCGCTTTGGACTCGTCTGCGACGCGGTGAGTGACATTCTTGCAGGCGCACAGATCGACGACGCGCGTTTTGCGCGCTACGACTCAGTGCTGGGCCGTGCCGTGATCGCAGAGCTGCTGGTGACGGTGGGCTATTTCACGTCGATTTCTCTGGGCATGACGCTGCACGCGCTCGAACCCAAGGAATGATTGATACGAAGGCCTGTGCAGCGGCGTGCAGAGATGACTGCGCCGCTGCCTGTGCATATTGCCCGCAAGCGATGGTGAAACCGCGGAGGACCGCTACGTGTCCGCACTCGACTGGTACCTGCAGATCAACCTGAAGGCGCGGCATCTGCGCCTGCTGGTGACGATCGACACTTACCGCAATCTGACTCAGGTGGCTGACGTTACGCACGTGACGGTGCCGGCTGTGTCGAAGTCTCTGGCCGAACTCGAACGCGGCATAGGATTGACGCTCTTCTCACGCACGGCGCAAGGGCTCGTGCCGACGCAATATGGCGATTGCCTGATTCGCCACGCGCGCGAAATGCTGACGATTCTGCATCAGGCGCGCGATGAATTGAAGGCGCTGAGTTCGGGAACCGAAGGGAAGATTCATATCGGCATGTTGCCGGCTTCGGCCTCGGTGTTATTGCCGCAGGCGCTCATTTTGTTGAAGCAGCGTTCGCCTGGCACGAATGTGATGGTGACGGAGGGCACGACGGCGTCGCTGCTGCCCGAGCTTTGGCAGGGACGACTCGATCTGGTGGTGGGGCGTTTGCCGCCGCCCGATACGCTTGGCAGTTTCGAAGAGAAGGAACTGATCGAGGAGCCGGTTACGTTGATGACCGGGCGGCATCATCCGCTTGCACGGCGCAAGACGGTGACGTGGGCCGATTTGCGGCCGTTTCCGTGGATATTGCCGCCGCTTGGGTCGATATTGCGGGATCCTTTGGAGCGGGCGCTCGAAGCGCATGATGTGCCGTTGACCAATAACTACATCGAGACGCTTTCAGTGCATGTGGCGCGGGCGCATTTGCAGATTTCCGACTTTATCGCGGTGATGGCCGGGACGCCGGCTGGGGATTCGGCGCAGCCTTTGCATACGTTGCCGTTGAGTTTGCCCAGGTTGTTGCGGCCCGCCGGGGTGTTGTGGAATCGGAATCGGGGGCTTACGCCTAGTGCGATGTTGATGGTGGATTGTTTGGGGGAGGTGGCTGAGAGGCTTAAGGGGGAGGGAATTCGGGTGCTTGCCAAGGCGCATGTGGGTGCCTGATTTTTTTTGGTTTTTGGTTGGTCTTTTGGTTGGTTGTTGAATCCTGTTTTCGTGGCGGTATGCACGCGTTGCCCCTGTGCGGGGCGGCACCTACTTTTCTTTGCAGCGGCAAAGAAAAGTAGGCAAAAGAAAGCCGCTCAAACCGCCAGTGTGACGCCGTTCACCCCGCACCTTCGCAGGTAGTGGTTCCGGAGCATCCGGCACCTCGCACCACTCAACTCAGTGACAAAGCCGTCATTCATCCGGAGGCGCTTCGCGCCCCGTCGGGCATAGAGCAAACCGAAGGTTTGCGAGTGCCCCGCGAAACTCCTTAGAACCTGTGGTTTCCCTCGTATACCCGGCCGTTGCGCGCTTGCGCGCAACGGGATGTGAGAGAGCCTTGTCACTTCGTGTGAGGGCGCGGGGTGACGGATGCTCCTGCACCACTCCGAGGGAGGGCGAGTGAAACACGGCGAAGCATTCGCGGTGTGAGCGGCTTTCTTTTGCCTACTTTTCTTTGCCGCTGCAAAGAAAAGTAGGTGCCGCCCCGCACAGGGGCAACGCCTGCATACCGCCACGAAAACAGGATTCAACGCAAAGCGCAAAAACCCCACCAAGAGCCAGCCCCAAAAAAAGCGCCCTATAACCAAACCCTCAACCCACCCCAAAAAAACCCAAAAAAGCCCCCCCAAAAACACCAGCCCAGCAGGGCCTTTACCAAACAGTTAACCCCCCCGCAGGTTAATTCAATAGACGTAACCGCCGCATAGCAAGATGATTCCACCAACGCAGGATCGCGCAAAAGGGGCAAGCGAACCAAACCAGCACGCGCAGCCCGACACCTAACTCCAACGGAGACTCAATTGACCAAGAAAGTCCACCTGACGCTCGCCATCGCCGACCACCCGCACACGGCTGCAATCCGCGACGGCTCGATCCCCATCGAAGGCGTCGACGCTGAGTTCATCACCGTCCAGCCGCAGATCGGCGCCTTCCGCCGCATGGTCCGCGACGTGGAATTCGATGTCTGCGAACTGGCACCCACCACCTACATCATCGCGCGCGCCTATGGCGCTCCCTTCGTCGCGCTGCCGATCTTCGTGGTGCGCCGCTTCCATCACGAGGGCCTGCTGGTGCGCCCTGACGCGGGCATCAAGACGCCGAAGGATCTCGAAGGCAAGAAGGTCGGCGTGCGCGCCTACTCGGTGACGACGGGCGTGTGGACGCGCCAGGTGCTGATCGACGAATTCGGCCTCGACACCTCGAAGGTCACCTGGGTCGTCGACGACGAAGAACACGTCACGCAACTGAAGCTGCCCTCGAACGTCATCCACACGCCGGCCGGCACCTCGCTCGCCGAGATGATGGCCAAGGGCGAACTCGTCGCAGGCTTCCACGGCAACGCAGGCATCGGCCGCACCGGCGACCCGACGGGCGGCTGGAAGGAAGTCGAAGCCGATTACCCGGATCTGCTGCCGAACGCCACCGAACTCGAAGCCGAATACTACGCACGCACGGGCGTCTATCCGATGCACGGCACGATCGTCGTGAAGGATTCGGTGCTCGCCGAACATCCGTGGGTCGCCAAGTCGATCTACGACGCTTTCGACAAGGCGAAGAAGGACTGGCTCGCGAAGCTCGACGCGGGTGAACTGAACGACAAGAAGAACAAGAAGTATCTGGAACTGCGCAAGATCGTCGGTCACGATCCGCTGCCGTACGGCATCGAGGAAAACCGCAAGACCATCGAGGCGCTCGAAGCCACGGCGTTCAAGCAGGGCCTCACGCCGCGCCGCATGGCCATGGACGAGCTGTTCGTCGATCCGCGCGTGTAAGCCTCGCGCCTGATGCTAGCTGAGTACGCGCTCCACGCGCGTACGCCCCAGATTTCCGGACGGAACCCAACATGATCATCGATTGCCACGGTCACTTCACGACCGTTCCCGCTTCGTTCCGCGACTGGCGCGCGAAGCAGATCGCCGCCGCCAACGACCCGGCCAACGCGCCGCCGCTTTCGGGCGCGCACGTGAGCGACGACGAAATCCGCGAAGGCGTCGGCAACGGCCAGTTGCGCCTGCAAAAAGAGCGCGGCGGCGACCTCACGCTGTTCTCGCCGATCGCCGGCCTGATGAGCCATCACCTCGGCAACGAGCGCACCAGCCTCGAATGGGCCGAAGTGTCGAACAACCTCGTGCGCCGCGTCTGCGATATCTATCCGGATAACTTCGTCCCGGTCTGCCAGCTGCCGCAATCGCCGCTCGCGCCGCCGAAGAACGCCGTCGCCGAACTGCGCCGCTGCGTCGAGGAAATGGGCTTTGTCGGCTGCAATCTGAATCCGGATCCGAGCGGCGGTTACTGGACCGGCAAGCCGATGACGGACCGCGAATGGTATCCGCTTTACGAAGCGCTCTGCGATCTCGACGTGCCCGCGATGATTCACGTGGCCGCGTCGTGCAACGCCTGCCATCACGGCACCGGCGCGCATTATCTGAACGCCGATACCTCGGTCTTCATGCAACTGCTGCAAGGCAACGTGTTCAAGGACTTCCCGACGCTGCGTCTCGTGATTCCGCACGGCGGCGGCGCGGTGCCGTATCACTGGGGCCGTTATCGCGGCATGTCGCTGGAAATGATGGATCGCCCGCTCGAAGGTCTGCTGAATAACATCTTCTTCGACACCTGCGTGTATCACCATCCGGGCGTTGAATTGCTCACCAAGGTCGTGCCGACGAGCAACGTGCTGTTCGGTTCGGAAATGATCGGCGCCGTGCGCGGCCGCGATCCGGATACCGGCGAGTATTTCGACGACACCAAGCGCTACGTCGACGCCTGCGACGCGCTGAGCGATGCCGACCGTCACGCGATTTTCGAAGGCAACGCGCGCCGTGTGTATCCGCGCCTCGATGCGCTTCTCAAGTCCCGCGGCCTGTAATCGCGCCCGCTGTTCGACGTCTAGCACGCACATCACGCACACCATGAACTACATCGATATTCATCCGCACATCATCTCCGACGATGAAAAGCGTTATCCGCCCGCGCCGCTGTTTGGCAAGCGCTCGGACTGGTCGCAGGAGCGTCCCAACACGGTCGAAGCGCTGATTCAGGCGATGGACGAAGCCGGCGTGGCGAAAGCCGCCGTCGTCCACTCGTCGACGACTTATGGCTTCGACAACAGCTATGTGGTCGACGGCTGCAACCAGTACAAGGACCGGCTCGTGGCCGTGGGTTCCGTCGACATGCTGGCCGACGACGTGCCCGCCGTCATCAAGGGTTGGGCCGATAAAGGCCTCGCCGGTCTGCGCATTTTCACGGGCGGCTCGACCAAGGATTTCGATCCGAGCGAACTCGATAATCCCAAGTCGTTCAAGGCGTGGGAAATGCTCGCGGAACTGAATCTGCCGATGTGCATCCAGACGGGCCCGATTGGCTTGCCCCAGGTGCGCATGCTGGCCGAAAAGTTTCCGACCGCGAAGATCATTCTCGACCATCTGGGCCGTCCCGACGTGCTCGACGGCGCACCGTACGCGAAAGCGGCGAGCCTCTTCGCCATCGCCGATCTGCCCAATATCTACATGAAGCTCACGCCGCGTATTTTCGGCGACGTGAAGAAGGAAAAGGCCAGCGCGGAGACGTTCTTCCCGCGCGTGGTCGAAGCGTTCGGCGCGCAGCGCATGGCGTGGGGTTCGAATTTCCCGACTTCGCCGGGCAAGCTCTCGGAGATTCTGGCGGATGCACAAGCCGGTCTCGCCTGCCTGAGCGACGACGATCGCGCCTGGATTTTCGGCAAGACGGCGCAAACGCTGTATCCGTCGCTCGCCTGAGCGCGGATTGCTCTGCACGCGGTACGCCGGACCAGTACAAAAGATCAGTATGCCAAACTAATTAGCAGGTGCGTGCGCCGTGACAGAAAGCGGCGCACGCGCAGCGAGACAGAGAGATTCCCATGTCCACGATTCGCCTGAACAGCATCATTCGCGCGCTCGAGTCGGGCAAGGCCGCGCACGCCGCCTTTTCCAAGCTCGACAAGCAGACCGCCATCGAGATGAGCGACGCGCCCTATGACGGCCTCGTCTTCGAAATGGAGCACAACCCGTACGACGTTAGCGCGCTGGGCGATGCATTCCAGTACCTGCTCAACCGCAAGCAGATTGCCGAGTCGGGCTCGGTGGCCACCAAGGTCACGCCGATCGCGCGCATTCCGGCGAATGGCGTCGAAATGAACCAGAGCTTCGCCAAGCAGGTGCTCGATCGCGGCGCCTATGGCGTGATCTGGCCGCACGTCGCGACCGTCGAGCAAGCTTATAACGCGGTGGCGTCGTGCCGCTATGCGCGTCCGAAGCATGCGCCGCTGTACGAGCCGAAGGGCGTGCGCGGCGACGGTCCGGCCAACGCGGCGCGCTACTGGGGTCTGTCGATGCAGGAATACTACGAGAAGGCCGACGTCTGGCCGCTCGCGCCGCACGGTGAAATTCTCGTCGGTCTGATGTGCGAAAGCACGCAGGCGATCGAGAATCTCGACGACATCCTCGCCAACGTGCCGGGCATCGGTTTCATTCTGATCGGCGAGGGCGATCTGTCCCAGGAGCTGGGCCTGCCGCGTCAGTATGAGCATCCTGAAGTGCTCGACGCGATGCGCCAGATCGTCGAGACCTGCAAGAAGCGCAACGTGATCGTTGGCCATCCGCACGTGACGGCGAAGAACCATCGCCGCCTCGCTGAAGAAGGTTATCGTTTCCTGATGTCCGCGCCGCAACGCACGTATGGCGTGGTCGGTCTCGCACGCGAGATGGCGGGCTACTGATGAACGGCGCCGAAAGTCTCGTCGCGACCCTGGTCGAGCAGGACGTCGACATCTGCTTCGCGAATCCCGGCACCTCGGAGATGCACTTTCTCGCGGCGCTGGGCGGCAACCCCGGCATGCGCAGCGTGCTGTGCCTGTTTGAAGGCGTCGCCACGGGCGCCGCCGACGGCTGGTATCGCATGAAGGACAAGCCGGCGTCGACGCTGCTGCATCTCGGACCGGGCCTCGCGAACGGCCTCGCGAACATTCACAACGCGAAGCGCGCGTCGTCGGGCATGGTCAACGTGGTGGGCGAGCATTCGGCGTCGCATCTGAAATACGATCCGCCGCTGACCTCCGATATCGAAGGTCTCGCGCGCCCGTTGAGCCATTGGGTTCGGCGCGCGGAGTCGGCGGACAGCATCGCGTGGGATACGGCTCAGGCGGTGGCGAAGGCCAGCGAGCATCCGGGCCAGATCGCCACGCTGATTCTGCCCGGCGATACGTCGTGGCAGCGCACCGAAGCCGAACGCGTGTTGCCGACGCCCGTCGTGAGCCGCCGCAAGACGCCGAACGCCGCGCGCGTCGAACACGTGGCGCGCGTGCTGCGCTCGGGCGAGCCGACGCTCATCATCCTCGCGAACAAGGCCACGCGCGGCGTGGCGCTCGAACGCGCGGGTCAGGTGGCCGCCGCGACCGGCGCGCTGCTCGGCTCGCAGTTCTTCACGGCGCGCATCGAGCGCGGCGCGGGCCGTGTGCCCATCGCGCGCATTCCGTATGCGGTGCCGCTGGCGCAGGCGTTCCTGAAGGACTTCAAGCACATCGTGACGGTGGAGACGAGCGAGCCGGTGGCGTTCTTTGCTTACCCGGACAAGCCGAGTCTCTTGAAAGCCGAAGGCACGCTGGTGCATCCGCTCGTCGAAGAAGACGAGGACAGCGAACTCGCTTTCGACATGCTGTTGCAGGCACTGGGCGCAACAGATACGGCGCCGCGTCTGCAGGCGCGTATCGAAACGCCGGTGCCGACCGGCGCGCTCAATCCGGTCAGCATTGCGCACGCGATGGCGGCAGCGCTGCCCGAGCATTGCATCGTCGTCGACGAGTCGCTCACGACGGGCCGCGAATCGATGAACCTGACGATGGGCGCGCGTCCGCACGACCTCATCAACAACATGGGCGGCTCGATCGGCTACTCGACACCGGTTGCCACGGGCGCGGCGCTCGCGTGCCCGGACCGGCGCGTGTTCTGCATGGTCGGCGACGGCAGCGCGATGTACACGATCCAGTCGCTGTGGACGCAGGCGCGCGAAGGGCTGAACGTCACGACCATCATCTTTGCCAATAACAGCTACGCGATCCTCAAGGCCGAGTACGCGAACATGGGCGCGGGCACGCCGGGCGAGCGCGCGCTGTCGATGATCGACATCGACAATCCGCGCATCGACTGGCTGGCGATGGCAAAGAGCATGGGCGTGCCGGGCGTCGCCGTGGAAACGGCGGAAGACTTCTACAAAGCGATGACCGATTCGACGCGCGAGCCGGGTCCGCGCCTCATCGAAGTCCGGCTGTAAATCGAATCCGGATATCAAGCGATACCAACACCAGGAGAGACATTCATGACAACGACGTTCACGGGCGTGCCGACGCTGCGCACCAATCTGTCCGAATACGCGGTGACGAAAGCGATGCGCGACGGACGCGTGCGCTCCGATCTCGTGACGCTGGATTTTTGCGGCCCCACGCCCGCGCACAACGGCTTCAAGGCGATGGTGCGTGAAAGCAAGTTCGACGCGGGCGAACTCGCCATCGTGACCTTCCTGCAGGCGAAGTCGTACGGCAAGCCGTACGTGCTGCTGCCCGCGCCAATCTCGGGCCGTTTCCAGCATCATTGCGCGGGCTATAACCTCGATTTCGGCCACCTCGATCCGAAAGATATCGAAGGCAAGAAGGTCGGCGTGCGCACCTACACGCAAACCACGGCGCTGTGGATTCGCGGTATTCTGCGTCACGAATATGGCGTCGATCTCGACAAGGTTACGTGGATGACGCTGGGCGACGGTCATCTCGCCGAGTACAGCGATCCGTCGAATTGCGAGCGCCTGCCTGCGGGTTCGTCGATTCCGGAAATGATGCTCAAGGGCGAACTGGCGGCCGCGCTGCTCGGCGAAGACATGCCGAAGGACGAGCGCGTGCGTACGCTGGTGCCGGACGCGCACGCGGCGGCGAAGGACTGGTTCGCACGCACGGGCGTGGTGCCGATCAATCACATGTTCGCGGTGCACACGGATCTGACGAAGGCGCGCCCCGATATCGTGCGCGAGATCTATCGCATGATTGCGGAAAGCCGTTCGCTCGCCGAAGGCGTACCGGCGATCTTCCCGCCGATCGGGCTGGAGGAAAACCGCAAGGGCCTGCAGCTCGCCATCGACTGGGCGCTCGATCAGAAGATCATTCCGCGCCGCCTCTCCGTCGACGAACTGTTCGACGACGTGACGGGCAGCCTGGGCTGAACGCACGCCGCCATGGCGTGACATGGCAAGCCAATAAAAAGCCGGAGACAGAAGGTGGAGATCACACAACGACAGCCATCGCGCGACGCGAACCGCTGGGGCATTCTCGTGCTGCTTGCAATCGGGCTGATGATCTCCTTCGTCGACCGCACGAGCATGTCCGCCGCGCTCGCCGACCGCCACTTCGTGCACGAGTTCGCGCTCACGCACATCGAGCGCGGTTGGCTCGGCTCGGCGATGTTCTGGTCCTATGGGCTCATGCAGATGCCGATGGGCTGGATTGTCGACCGCTATGGCGTGAAGTGGCCGTACAGCGTGTGCTTTCTGCTCTGGTGTCTCGCGGCGGCGGCGACCGGCGTCGTGGGTACGCTCTCGGGGCTGATTCTGGTGCGTTTGCTGATTGGCGTGGCCGAAGCGGTGGTGGTGCCCGCCACTTACCGCTATCTCGCCGATAATTTCGACGAAGCGCACAAAGGCACGGCGCTCGGCATTTATTCGATTGGCGGCAAGATGGGTCCGGCGCTCGGCGCGCCGATTGCGGCCTGGTTGATCGCCGCGAGTTCGTGGAAGACGATGTTCGTCGTGACCGGACTCGCGGGTTTGCTGTGGCTGGTGCCGTGGCAATGGCTGCTCAAGAACGACTTTCCTTCGCGTGCGGAACTCTCGGCCGCGCGCCAGCGTGCGGCTTCCGTGCCGTTGCGCAATCTGCTGGCGAGCCCGGTGGTGTGGGGCGGGCTCGTCACCAACTTCTGCTACAGCTATTTCGTGTTTTATTGCATGACGTGGATGCCCGCTTATCTCGTCGAGCAGCGCGGGCTTTCACTTCGGCAATCGGGCGTTTATACGTTTTTCAGCTTCGCGGGCATTGCCATCGTGGCCGCGTTGGCGGGCTGGGCCGCAGACCGTTTGATCGCGCGCGGTCACGACGCCGTGGTCGTGCGCAAGTCGTTTATCGTCGCAGGATTTATCAGCGGGACAACGGTGTTGATGGGCGCGTATGCACACACGGCGCAAGAAGCGTTGTTCTGGAATATCGCGTCGCTGTCGCTGCTGGGTCTCGTCACCGCGAATAATCTCGCGCTGGTGAAACTCACGCTCATTCCGAAACAGGCCGTGGGTTTGAATACCGGCTTGCAACAGGTGGCGACCAGTCTCGCGGGCGGCGTGTCGGCGAGTCTTTCCGGCTGGCTGCTGCACGTGGGGCGCAGCTATACGTTGCCGATGTCGGCGATCTTCGTGTTTCTGCTGCTCGGCGCGACCAGCACCGTGGTGTTGCTGCGCAGAAAGTGGGCGCCGAAAGTCAACGAGGGCGAACCTGTCGCCGCTGAACGCGATGCGCATTCGTATCGCGCGGGGTCGTAATTGCTGTAATCGCCGCAATTGCGCGGCGTGATTTGAATTTCATCCCAGCCAACATTTCCAACATTCGCATCGTTATTTTCACCACGCAAGGCTGGATGCCGTCATGAGTCGATTAAAAGAACCCGCCGTGGCGGCGCTCGAAACGCGCCCCGGTTTGGCGCCCTTGTTGCGCCACGCGCCGCTCACGCGTTTTCTGAGCGCGCGCGTCGGCTCCATTGCGGCACAGCAGATGCTCATGCTGGCGATCAGCTGGCATATGTACGAGCTGACGTCGAGCGCCTGGTATCTCGGTCTGGTTGGCCTGTTCCAGTTTATTCCCGGGCTCGCCACGACGCTGCCCGCGGGACATTGTGCGGACCGTCTGCATCGCGGCCGGATCGTCGCCGTGTGTCTCGGCGTTCAGGCCGCCATCGCGGCGCTGCTCGCGGCCGCCACCATGACGAACGCGGTTTCGCGGGAGCTGCTGCTGGGCCTTTCGCTGGTGCTCGGCGCGATTCGTCCGTTTCAGATGTCGGGTCAACAGGCGCTGCTGCCGATGCTGGTGCCGCAAGGTCTGCTGGCGCGCTCGATGGCGCTCAGCACGTCCGTTCAGCAGGTGTGCGTGATTGCGGGCCCGGCGCTCGGCGGCTTGCTGTTTGCGACCGGCATCAACGCGCTGTATCTCACGTGCACCGTGTTGTTCTGCGTGAGCGCTGTGTTGTATGCGCTGATTCGCTACGACCACGTGCCGCCGCCGCGCGAACCGGTGACGGCAGAAACGGTGCTGGCCGGTTTGCGCTTTGTCTGGAGCAATCCGCTGCTGCTCGGCGGGATTTCGCTCGATCTGTTCGGCGTGCTGTTTGGCGGCGCGACCGCGCTATTGCCTGTCTACGCAAAAGAGATTCTGCACGTTGGTCCCGAAGGGCTGGGGCTGCTGCGTTCCGCGCCCGCCGTGGGCGCGCTGTGCGTGGGATTGTGGTTGTCGCGGCACGCGATCCGCAGCGGCGTGGGCAAGAAGCTGCTGATCGCGGTGGCCGTGTATGGCGCGGCGATTGTCGCGTTCGGCGTTTCGCGATCGTTTTTGCTCTCGCTGATGCTACTGGCGATTTCGGGCGGCGCGGACACGATCAGCGTGATCGTGCGCCAGACGCTGGTGCAGATCGAAACGCCGGACCGCATGCGTGGTCGCGTCTCGGCGGTGAACACGTTGTTTATCGGCGCAAGCAATCAACTCGGCGAATTCGAATCGGGCGTGACGGCCGCCGCGATGGGCGCAGTGGGCGCGGTCGTGCTGGGCGGTTTCGCAACGATACTCGTGAGCGCTGCGTGGAGTCAGTTGTTCAAACCGCTGGCACGGCGCGAAACGCTGCATTGATCAGATTCAGGCTTAACGTTCCGGTTAAGGCTGCAGCGTTTAACTTCAATAGACAGCGCGCGCGCGTGGACCGAAGATAAGCGCACCGTTTGCAATTCCCAATCGGGAATCGCCGGATCGGGGCGTGGGTGTTGGCGCACGAAAGCATGGGCAGTAGAGCTTCATAAAGACGCCAACACGTTCGCGAAGCAGGGAGACGCTTATGAGCGGTGAACGAAAGTCACTTCGCGCGCTCGTCAACGACTGGCTCGGTCATAGCGGACATTTTCGCGTGACGCGGCCTGGCCGCACGAAAAAGATGCCGTGGCGCGTGGTTAAAGTGGAAGTGGCCCGCGCGTCGGGCACGTTCGAGATTGTCTTTTTTCGTCACGACGACGGCTCGTGGTGTGTGTATCCGCCGACTCCGCCGCTGTTCGCGCGCCCCGCAGTGAACTGGCTTTGCCATCAGCCATGAACAGGACGTTTCAGGAAACCAATATGACTCTCAGTGGCGACATGCTGATCGGTTTCGCATCGGTGCGCGGCACCGAAGGCGAGCAGCGCGCATTCAATCCCGCGAGCAATACGGAAATCGCGGAGCCGGTATTCGGCATGGGCGGCGGCGCCGAAGTGGATCGCGCGGCTTCGCTCGCATCCGAAGCCTTCGATGTGTATCGCAACGTATCGCTCGAAAAGCGCGCGGCGTTTCTCGAAGCCATCGCCGAGAATATTCTCGAACTCGGCGATGCATTGATCGAACGCGCGCACGCGGAAACCGGCTTGCCGATTGCGCGTCTGCAAGGCGAGCGCGGGCGCACGGTCGGGCAATTGCGTCTCTTTGCGAAAGTCGTGCGCGACGGTCATTTTCTCGGCGCGACGATCGACCGTGCGCAACCGGAGCGTCAGCCCTTGCCGCGTTCGGATCTGCGTCTCGCGAAAGTCCCCTTGGGACCGGTGGCGGTATTCGGCGCGAGCAATTTCCCGCTCGCCTTTTCGGTTGCCGGCGGCGATACGGCTTCCGCGCTGGCCGCCGGTGCGCCCGTTATCGTGAAGGCACATAGCGCGCATCTGGGCACGTCGGAGCTTGTCGGTCGCGCGATTCAGCAGGCCGTGAAAACGCAGGGCTTGCCCGAGGGCACGTTCTCGCTGCTGTTCGGCGCGGGCCGCAAGCTGGGCGAAGCGCTCGTCTCGCATCCGGCGATCAAGGCCGTGGGCTTCACGGGTTCGCGCCAGGGTGGTCTCGCGCTGGTGCGTCTCGCCAATGCGCGCCCCGAGCCGATTCCCGTCTACGCGGAAATGAGCAGCATTAATCCGGTGTTTCTGTTTCCGGCCGCACTGGCGAGTCGCGCTGAAACCATCGGCAAGGCTTTCGCCGATTCGCTGACGCTCGGCGCCGGTCAATTCTGCACGAATCCGGGGCTCGTGCTCGCTGTCGATGGGCCGGACCTCGAACGCTTCATCGCATCGGCGAGCGAAGCGTTGGCCAGCAAACCCGCGCAAACGATGCTCACGCCCGGCATCTTCGATGCGTATTGCTCGGGCACGCAAAGCGCGGGCGCGGTTCAGGGCGTGCAGAAGGTCGCCGAAGGCGAAGCGGCAGGCGAGCGCGCCAACGCCGCGCAGGCTGCGCTTTACGTGACGGATGCGGCGCGCCTGCTCGACTCGCCGGAACTGGAATCGGAAATGTTCGGTCCCGCTTCGGTGGTCGTGCGCGCGAGAGATTTTAACGAGCTGCTGGAAATCGCCGAGCATGTGGAAGGTCAATTGACCGTCACCTTGCAGATCGACGCCGCTGATTACCCCGCTGCGAAGCGTCTGCTGCCGGTGCTCGAACGCAAGGCGGGCCGCATTCTCGCGAATGGCTTCCCGACCGGTGTCGAGGTCTGTCACGCGATGGTGCACGGCGGTCCGCATCCTTCCACGTCGAACGCGATGTACACCTCGGTGGGCGCGACCGCCATCGATCGCTTCCTGCGTCCGGTTTGTTATCAGGATCTGCCGGAACTGTTGTTGCCGGAGGCGTTGCATGACGCCAATCCGCTGGGCGTGTGGCGTATTGTCGATGGGGAACCGGGCGCTTCGCTTTAAGCGCTGGTGCGAGCAGTTCAGTAAAACGAGGCGAAATTCCTGCGGGATTTTGCCTTGTTCGCATGCGTTGAAATGTCGAGTGTGTCGGTAAACTAAAATAATAATTTAGGTGTTTACCCTGATGTTTTGGTTTGCTAGACTGTGTTTGTTCGGAATGCTGATTAAACGGCAATACTCATAACACACGTAAGGCGGACCAAAATGAACATGCTCAATCGAGTCGTTGTCGCTGCATTGATTCTCGCTGCGCCGGTCGCGTCGTTCGCGCAGCAAAGCCAGCAACCGCTCACGCGCGCAGAAGTCCGCGCCAGTCTCATTCAGGCGGAGAAGGGCGGTTATGGTCCGCTCGACTGGACCGATTATCCGAACGGTGAAATGCAGGCGGCGCAAACGCCTGCGGTCGATACATCGGGTTACGGTACGGTGGCGCGTGGCTCGTCGCAATCGGGCGACGCAAGCCAATAAAATCGCGGCAAGCGTACCGGCTGCGTGATGCAGGCCGATACGCTTCACAGGTTTAGAACTTGTGCGTCAGCCCGATAATGATGCCTCTGGCTGTTGCACCCGGTGTCACTTCTATGCCCGAATATTCCGTGCCGTTGAGCGTATAGGCCGCCTGATTCCGGTTGTCGATCAAACCGGCCGCCATATAGATCAGCGAGGACTTCGAGAGGAAGTATTCATACGACAGGCCAACCTGCTGTGCGTTGTTGCCGTTGCCGGTGCGGTCGTGCAAATACCCGTACATCACGGCAATCTCGTTGGCGGGATTGAAGAGATAAGAAGCCGAGACCGAATAGGTTGCTTCATTCTGGCTGTGATCCGACTGCGTTTCCGTGTGGTAGACGAAGTAGAAACGCGCCGCGTCCACCTTGAGTGAAGTCGCCGCCGTAAAGACTTTCTGAACCGACGTGCCGGCCGCATTGTCCTGCTGGTCATAGCCGGCCGCAATATGCCACGGCCCGTGGATGTACTTCACTACGGCGTTATACGACTGCAGGCCATTCGAGGGCTTGGTGGTGGAGTCGCGCATCGACACGAGAATCTGCGCGGTTAATCCGTGCCAGTTTGGCGTGAAGTAAGAGATGGCGTTGCTGGCGCGCACGGACACATCGTCGAAATCGTTGAGCGGCGAGGCAATCGATTTCGCTGCCAGCGGATCGAGTTCGCCGTCGAGATAGAGATATTGCGGCTTCTTCTGGCGTCCAAATCTGAATTCGCCAAAGTCGCCCGACAAGCCGACCCACGCGAGACGATTAAAGGCATCGGCCGAATTCTGCGCCTCGCCATTGACGGCCGAGAAACCCTGCTCCAGCTGGAAATTGACGTGCATGCCGCCGCCAATATCTTCGTGTCCGTAGAGTCCGTAGACCGTGGCGAATAAACCGCCTGACGAAGCGCGAATCACATGATTCGCGCCACCGTTCTGATACTCGATGCCGTTATCGACTATGCCGTAGAGTGTGATGGAAGATTGCGCCTGAGCGGTTTGAACGGCGCACGACGAGATAAGCGCGGACGCTGCGAGAAGGGTCCTTTTCATTTGTCTCCAGATTTTCTGTTAATCGATCCGGGGAACGCGGTATGTAGGTTTTGGAATCGCGTTACCGAATGTTTTGACTGCTATCTGGATAGTAAAAAAATAAAAAGGACGCGTCCTTGTAGTAAATGCGCTTTCTCTGGCATTTTTCGATGCGATTGATGCATCGAGGAAAGGTGCAGAAAGTCAGCGTGCCGCGCTATTTCACAAAAGTAATGCTGGTAGGCGCGGGAATCGGGATCGATTGCTCGCTATCGGCCAGCGTGCCGGTTGTGCGATCGATGTGAAACAGGCTCACGTTGCCACTACGCTGATTCGCCACAAACAGCCATTTGCCCGATGGGTCGATGGCGAATCCCCACGGTTTGTCGCCGCCCGACGGCACGCGTTGCAGTTCGCTCAGCTGGCCGCTGGTGTTATCCACGCGATACACAACGAGGGCATTCTCGCCGCGGTCTTCGACATAAATAAAACGTCCGTCGCGGCTCATGGCCATTTCCGCGCCGCTCTTCACGCCATTGAATCCTGCCTGACTGATGGGCAGCGTTTGCACCGACGTGAGTTGCGCGGTGGCGGCGTCCCAGCGCAATACCAGCAACTCCGCGCTGAGTTCGGTGAGCACGTAGGCGTACTGTCCGGTCGCCCCGAACACGACGCGGCGCGGTCCGCTTCCCGGCGGCAAGGCGAAGGCGCGCGGCGTGGCGGCGTCGAGTTGTGTCAGCGTGTGCGTGGCTCGATCGAAGCCGTAGATGAAGACGCGGTCGGCGCCCAGATCGGGCACGAGCGCATAGTGCCCCGAAGGATCGATGGTCACGCCATGCGCGTGCGCATCGGTCTGGCGTGGGCTCGGGCCGGAACCTTTCTCCGCAATCGTCGATTCGAGCGTGCCCACGCTGCCGTCGCGATTCACCGCGAGGCTCGATACGGAGCCGCTGTTGTAGTTCGCGCCGAGCAGCGTGGACGACGGCGCGTCGAATTGCAGGAAGGTGGTGCCACGACCGCCGGTGAGTACGTCGTTGATGCGCGTGAGCGATCCGTTGTCCTGGTTCACTGCGTACGCCGTCACGCTGCCTTCCTTGTCGCGGTCGTCGTTCACCGCGTAGAGCACGGGCAATTGCGGATGAGACGCCACCCACGTCGACTTCAATCCTTGTGCGACGGTGCCGACGTCGTTGATGTTGCCGGTGGACGTGTTGAAGTGCAGAGCGTTGATCTGCTGATGCAGCGTGCCCACGTAGACGAATTCCGTATCGGACTCCGCCGCCGCGCTGGCTACGGCGCAGACAGAGAGTGCAGCGAATGCGGTTGCGACGAGTGCGGCCACGGCTGTGCGCCGCATCCGTGTGGCGGGCGTGACGAGTTGCGCCATATTCGGTTGACCTGGTTGAAAAGGGGAGAATTGTTGAAGCGTATTCGCTGAGCAAGGACGGGTCCCTGCACAAAATCCGGATTCGCCAGCACTTTTCAATCGAACCAGGGAAGATACCGGGACGAGCATCGAAACGCCGCGCACGCAGTCGGTAATGCTTGCGCGCGCACCGTTTCGATCGGTCAGTGCGGGAATCCGCGTGGGATTTTTGCGTGGCCTTATCGCCGCGCTTCGCTGCGGAACTGGCTCGGCGCCTGGCCGACTTCTCGGCGAAAGAAGCGCGTAAAGTATGCGGCGTCGGCGAAACCCAGCATGAAAGCAATCTGTTCCACTGACATATCGCCGAAGATGAGTTCGCGTTTCGCTTCGGTAATAATGCGCGCGTGAATCATTTTGGTGGGGCTTTTCTCGGCGGCGGATGCGCAGGCGGCTCGCAATTGCACGAGCGAGACGGCGAGCATCGACGCATATTGCTGCAACGGAAGATTGTCGCGATAGTGCTCGTCGATCAGTTTGCGAAAGCGCTCCACGAGACGCACGTCATTGCGCGGCACGGCTTCGCTGACGGCTTGATCGAGACGCGCTTCGCGCACCAATGTGAGGAGCAGCATCGTCAGCAGGGCTTCGGTGCCGGCGACCTGTCCCACTGAATCCGATTCCACCTCCTGTTTCAGGCGCTGAATCAGGCTGTAGATTTCGCCGGCGGCTTCGGCGTGATAGGCGAATGGCACCATGCGCGGCGCGGACCACAACGCCACGAATTCGCGCAGCCGCGCATTCACCTGCGTGAGGTAGGACACTTCGATCGTGACGACCCAGCGGTCCACATCGATTTCGTAGTCGAGACCGTGAATGCACTCGGTGGGCACCAGCAGCGCACACGGGCCTTCGAACGGCACGCTGCGTCCTTCGAGATTCATCACGCCGCGGCCGTTGCGCACGAAAATCAGTTGCCCGTAGGCCGGATGCGCGTGCGGCGCGGTGCGCCAGCGTCCGCGCTCGGTCACGTGGCCAACGTGCACGAACCAGTTTTCTTCCTCGGCGGGTTCGACGTAAAGCCGAACTTTGGGAACCGCGCTCAGGCGGTTTGTGCCGACGGGTCGGTTCGTGGGCTTGATGAGGGTTGCGCCGTGGGCCATGAAGTCTCCTGGACGACCGTTCGTGCGGCCGCCATTTCAATGGTGATGCGCCGGAACGCTGTACCGTCTGGGCGGGGTCCGCGTGCGACTTGCTCGATGTGCTCCCTGCAAAAAGGGACCGTGAAACTCGTCCTATTCTTTCACAGGCCGTCCTTGTCGGCCACTTGCGATATACCCCGAGACCGGCGCCAGGAACTTTCCGGCGCCGGCTCGATTCGTTCGTCAGAACGTGTGGACCATGCCGAGAATGACGCCGCGCGTATTCGAACCCGGCGCCACGGTCGGGCCGGCGTAAGCCGTGCCATTGAGCGTGAACGCCGCCTGATTGCGGTTATTGATAAACGCGGCCGATGCATAGAGCGTCGTGCGCTTCGACAGATAGTGCTCGTACGTCATGCCGATCTGCTGCGCATTATTGCCCTTGCCGGTGCGATCGTGCAGATAACCGTACATCAGCGCGAGTTGATCGGCGGGGCCGAAACTCCACGAACCCGACCCTTCATAGA
The DNA here is from genome assembly GCF_046535315.1 of Paraburkholderia sp. SIMBA_027. Lineage (NCBI taxonomy): Bacteria > Pseudomonadati > Pseudomonadota > Betaproteobacteria > Burkholderiales > Burkholderiaceae > Paraburkholderia > Paraburkholderia sp. SIMBA_027. The sequence continues at coordinate 241,787 of NZ_JAWRWY010000004.1, read as the reverse complement.
CGTCGCGCTTGATGCTGTTGTCGGTTTGTTTTTCGGTGTGATACGCGAGATAGAAGCGCGCCGGACCGACGCCCACCGATGCGCCCGCGTTGAACACTTTCAGCGCGGATGTGCCGGTGGCGTTGTCCGCCTGCTCGTAGCCCGCCGCCACGCGGAACGGCCCGTTCTCATAACGCGCGGCGGCGTTGTAGAACTGCAGGCCGTTGCTCGGCTTGGTGGTGGAATCACGCATCGCGACCATGAATTGCGCGCTCAGTCCATAGACCGTTGGCGTGAAGTAGGAGATCGCATTGTTGACGCGAATGGTCAGCGAATTGAAGTTGAGCATCGGCGAGCCCATGCTCATCACGGCGACCGGATCGAGTTCGCGATTCAGAAAAATGTATTGCGGCGTGTTTTGCAGGCCGAATCGCACTTCACCGAACGCGCCCGACAGACCGACCCACGCCTGACGATTGAAGGCTTCCGCAGCATTGGCCGCCGCGCCGGTCATGGCCGAGAAGCCTTGTTCGAGCTGGAAGTTGACGTGCAGACCGCCGCCGATATCCTCGCTGCCTTTCAGGCCGTAGCGGCTCGCGAACAGACCGCCCGAGGTGGCGCGCACCACCGAACCGTTGCCGCCATTCTGATACTCGATGCCATTGTCGATCACGCCATAAAGCGTGACGGACGATTGCGCATGGGCTGTCTGAAACAGGCACGCCGACGCCAGGCCGGATGCCACGACTAGCATTCGCTTCATTCTTGTCTCCACGTTGATTTTATTTATTGCGCTGCAGGGCCAGAATGGCCGCTGATGATCTTCTCGATGAATTCCTGTTTCAGTAATTTGGATGACTAATTAATGGCGTTATGAGGGTCGCGCTGAATAGTGCGGCCCTCGACGGAGAACGAGTGGGAAAGGTGCTTCAGTAGCTGGCCATTTCGCGCGCGGCGCCCACGACGCCGTAGGTGCGCGAGGGCGCCGACATCAGGAAGCGATATCCTTCCTGAATGAGTCGCTGATGATTCTTCGCCGTAACGTGCGGGTGCCCGACTACGACGTTGTGCTTTTTGCAGGTCTCGACGATCTTGCGCATTGCGTCGAGCACTTCCGGATGTTCGTATTGACGCGGAAAACCCAGTTCCTGGCTCAAGTCGCCTTCGCCAATCAGAATCAGGCCGATGCCGGGCACGTTCGAGAGGATGTCGTCGAGGTTCTCGATCGCCTGCGTGCTTTCGCACATCAGGCCAACGAGAATTTCACCGTGCGGCGCGAGCGGCCAGACGTCGGCCTTCTCATAGTATTGCGGCATCGACAGGCCCCAATAACGCGAAGCATTGGCCGGTCCGTCGCCGCGCACGCCCTTCGGTTCATAGATCGGCGCATGCTTCGGACGCGCATAGCGGCACGACGCCACCGCGTTATACGCCTGTTCGACCGTGGCCACGTGCGGCCAGATCACGCCGTACGCGCCGCGATCGAGCACCTGCTTGGCGAAGCTCTGGTTCATCTCCGCGCCGTTCGCCGGAATGCGCGCGATGGGCGTCACGCGCGGCGCGACCGAGCCGGATTCGGCAATCTGCTTGCGGCTCAGCATGTATTGCAGCGCGTCGCCGAATGCCGAAACGTCGTACGGGTTGTGCTCCATTTCGAACACGACGCCGTCGTAGGGCGCATCGCTCATCTCGATGGCGCTCTGCTTGTCGAGCTTCGAGAATGCGGCGAACGCGGCCTTGCCGGATTCGAGCGTGCGGATAATGCCGTTGATGCGGGTATCGCTCATCGTGTTGCCTCTTTGCTGGCGAATGATGCGTTATTCTTCGGCTTTCCAATACATGAAGCCCATGCCTTCGCCGGTGCCGGCGGGCGTGCGCCAGCACGGGACGTAATCGACGAGCGTCATTTCCGCGCCGGTTTCTTCGAGCGCTTTCATCACGCTCACATAGAGCTTGATTTCCGAGGTGCCGGACTGATACGAGCGATCATCCACGGCGGCGAGGCCTTCGTAGTCGTAATTCGCCAGCATCTTCATGATGCGATGATCGAACTCTTCATCGTTGACGAAATGCGAGAGGCCGCCCGAGGCGAAGATGCCCACGCGCACATCGGCGGGCCACGCCGCGATCGCTTCGCGCAACACGCGGCCGAATTCGATGCAACGCGACATCGAGGGCTGCGTCGGCGGATAGAAGCAGTTCATGATGATCGGCACATGCGGCGGCGGATTGTCGTCCATGATCTGGTGATAGACGAAGCTGTACGCGTGCGGCGCAACCGGGTACTCGGGCAACGGCTTCATCCAGACGTTGTCGGGCCACGCGAACAGGTCGGTGAGATCGAAGCCTTCCGCCTGGAAGCGGTTGATCAGATACGTGGCCAGTTCCGGATGGCACGCGTGCGTGACATGCCGGTCGGGCGCGTAGACGGAGCGCTGCGGCGGGCCGTTGTGAACTTCGGCACCGCTATAGATCGCGATGGAAGGGGAGAAGTCGGTGAAGATTTCCTTCTGGTCCTTGCCGAGAATAATCGCCACGTCGATCTTCGCTTCGCGATACGCAGCGGCCATCTTGTCGAGCGCCACGCGGCAGCGCGCCGCGCGCGCGGTGCGTTCTTCCAGCGTGAGGAACGGCGCGAATGCCGCTTCGCGATGGGCTTCCAGTTCGGGATAGGTCCACGTCCGGTTGCGGAACCACAGTTCCGGATTATTGCGGTCGCGCTCGCCGTTCTTGAGCCAGTCTTCCGGCGCCTGGCCAAGCATGCCGCTATGCGGTACGGCCATCCCGAATACGATTTTCGCCATATGAGTTGTTTCCAGTGTTCAATCAGTCGACACGGTCAGGGCCGTGGTCAAAACGTGGGAGGCAGCAAGTGCTGCGGTATTGATTCGGAGTCCGTTGCTTATGCTTCGCGTAATTCGGGTTGCGGCGCGTTCGCTTTCGGCGCCCAGTCGGGGCGATAGAGAATCGCAGTGGCGGCCGCGCCGACGAGCAGGAACACGAAGATCACCATCATCGGCAGGTCGTAGCTCTTGCTGATGTGCAGCAGCCAGCCGGACAGACTCGCGGCCACGCCGCCCGCGAAGCTCGTTGCGACCTGCTGCACGCCGGTCACGAGGCCGACCGTCTGCTTCGGAATCAACGTGAGGCGCGAGAGCACGAGGTTGTTGGCGGTCGTCAAACCGAGCAACGAAAGCGAGAGCACGTTCCAGAACAGCGCGGCTTCGAGCGAGTGGGCATAGGCGCCCAGCAGCACCGTGCAGCCGCCCACGAAGCCCGCGATGATGAACGCCTTGCGCACCGCGATGGCATTGGCGCCGCGTGCGATGATGCGGTCGGCCGCCCAGCCCGCGATCGCCGCGACAATGGCAATGCCCGCGAAGCTGAAGAAGGTGAAGATGCCCGAGCGTCCAATCGACAGACCGCGTTGCTCGACGAGATACGCGGGCATCCACGTCATGCAGAAAAACGTGAAATAGCCGTAGCAGAAGTTGGTGATCATGCCGCCCCAGACCACCGGGCTCGACAGAATGCTCGCGAGGCTCACCGTGCGCGCGCTGCGGTCGGCCTTGCGCAAGGTTTCGCGCGAGGGCAGGTCGTTGCGCACCATCAGCAGCCAGGGCACGAGCCAGAGCAGGCCGACGAGACCCGTGGCAACGAACATCGCCTTCCACGAGTAGTTGACGATGAACCACGCGGCCACCGGCGCGCCGATCGCGGGGCCGAATTTATTGCCCATTGCGAGAATGCCGACGGCGAGACCGCTCTGGCTTTCGTGGAAGTTATTGCGGATCCAGCGATAGCTTGCCGGGATCACAATCGCTTCGGCGATGCCGACGAGCAGGCGCATGACGACGAGGCCGGCCAGCGTGGTCACCGCGCCCATCAATGCGGTGGCGGCGCACCAGAGCGCGAAGCAGACCGCGTACGGCCATTTCACGCCGTAACGGTCGGCGACCCAGCCCATCGGCACCTGAAACAGGCCGTACGACCAGAAGAACGCGGAATTGATCCAGCCGCGGTCGACGTTGCTGAGCGCGAAGTGACGGATAAAGGTGCTATCCGCCAACACGCTGGAAATACTGGTGCGATCGATAAACGACGTCAATACGCCGATCGCGAGCAGGGCGAGTACGGCCCAGTTGCCCACGATGCCCGATCGTTCGGTTTTGCTCGTCTCCATGTGCTTTCTTCTTGCCTCGGTTATTGCCAGGTTGATGCTGATTTATTGCTCGACGACTGCTCGATTGATGCAACTACTGATGCGATTACGGATGATGCAATTACGCGGCTTTCGCACCGTGGCTGTGTAGCGCCGGATACAGCTTGAGCGCCGTCTTGCCGAAAATCCATGCGCGATCGGCGGCGTTCAGGCACTGCAGTCCGGATTGCGCGGTGGCGAGAATTTCTTGCAACGTGCCGCTCGAGGTCGGGAAATTCGATCCCCATGCCATGCGTTGCGCGCCAAATGCTTCCACCACGCGCGGGAAAAACGTTTCCGCGCTTGCTGCGTCTTTCCTGACGTCGCCGAAAATGCGTGGCGTGAGTTTCAGAAAGATGTTTTCGTATTCCGCGAGTTCAAACAGACTCTGCGATTTCGCGTAGGGCGGGCCGTCCGTGACGTCGGGGCGCGCGAGGTGATCGAGCACGATCGGCACACGCGGAAAACGTTGCGCCAGCGCGCGCACTTGCGGAATGCCGACCGGACCGGTCTGAATGCACATCGGCAGGCCGAGGTCCGCGCACAATTCCCACGCGGGAAACGCGCGTGGATCGTCGAGTTCGCTCGGGTCGAATTCTTTTGTGCTGCCGCCGGTGAAGAGGCGCAAACCTTCGAGACCCTGTTCCACCCATTCCTGAATGCGTTGCGGCGCATCCGGTTGCAGCACGTCGACGGAACCGACGGCGACGAGGCGGCCCGGATATCGCGCGCAACTCTCGGCCACATAGCGATTATCGAAGCCGTATGTCGTGGACGAATGCACCACGGCCGCTTTGCCGACACCTGCCGCATCCATTGCGGCGATCAGCGTTTCGACGGTCGTCGGGCGTTGCTTCGACCAGTCCGAGCGCTTGCCGAACAGCGGCGCGGGCGGATAACGACCTTCGTCATCGGAGATGATGTGCGGGTGAATGTCAACGATTGAGCCGGGCATGAGCGTCCTGGAATGTGTGCGCGTTATCGCTTCTTGTCGCTTCGTTCTTTGTCGCTTCGCTTCGCTTCGTTCAGTTTCGCGTTGCCTGCGGGTCCACGAAGAGATCGTCCAGTGCAAGCCGGCGCGGCGTGAGGCCTTGCCTGAATGCGGTGGCTTCGAGCGCCTCGATGGTCTTGCGATTCGCTTCGATGCCATAAGGCAGCGGATCGTGACCCACGATCTTTCGGAGTTCCAGGTATTTCTTGTCGCCCGCGCTGGTCGCTTCGCCCGCGTCGAGACGGGCGAGCCATTCGCGCTTGGCTTGCGCGAAGGCGTCGTCGAGCGAACGGGCGATCCACGGATGCTCGGCGAGAATCGCGTCCTTCACGACGATGGTGCCGTGCATCGGATAGACGCCGGTGCGTGCGTAATAGTCCTTTTCGAGCGCGGCGGCATCGGGCAGCAGATCGGGGTAATCGGCTTCGACTTCTTTCCAGCCGCCCGTGGGCGCGCCGGTGCGTCCAATACCGGCCGCCGCTGCGAAGCCGCCGGCGAGTTCGCCGCTTGCCATCATGTCCGCGAGCGAGCTGCCGGCGGGCGCGTGCACGACGTTCGACGGCAGTTTCAGTTGCGTCACGTGCTCTTCGTCGTCGACGACCCAGGTGACTTTGGACGCATCGAGACCGAATTCGTCGATCAATACCTGACGCGTCCACACGCCCGTGGTGACGGAATACGCGCGCACGCCGACCTTGCGGCCTTCGAGGTCTTTCGGATGGCGAATGCCCGCTTCGGGGCGTACGAGCAGGCCGCCGTGGTGGAAGCGGCGCGTGACGAAAATCGGCAGGCCGACGAACGGCGCGCCGTACGCGCGGGCGATGATATAGGTCGTGGGCGCGAGTTCGCAGACGTCGAATTCGACGTCGCGCACCATGCGCCGGAATGCGCCGATCTGGGGCTGGACCGTGACGAATTCGGCGTCCACGCCTTCGATGGGAATGTAGCCGTTGCGAATGGCCGACGTATGCGGGTGTTCGCCAATTGCAATTTTGAGCCGCACCTTATTAGCCAACATTCGTCTCCTTGAATGGGTGTGCTGTGCTTTGATGGAGAGAGAATATTTGAGCGGCCCGCGCGCGTCCCTATACAAAAGGGAGATTCGATGGCACTTTTTTCATGATGATCGGCTCAGGCGGCCCAATTTGTCGTGGCCATCGCGCGCCCGGCTTGTACGTTCTGCCTGGCGGGCTGTCGTGGCTCGCTGCCCGACTTGCGGTTGACGCGCCACCGCGCCGCAACTCACGTACCATCGCGTTCTTTGCAATGTGACCCTTTTCGATTCGCGCGGCCATGGACAATCTTGGAGATATTCGCCTCTTCGTCGAGGCGGCGGGGCAGGGCAGTCTGTCGGCGGCGGGCCGCAAGCTGGGGCTGTCGCCCGCGGCGGCGAGCGCGCGGCTGGTCAAGCTGGAGGGCGCGCTGCATACGCAGTTGTTCGAGCGCTCGACGCGCAAGCTGCGTCTGACCGACGAAGGCCGCCTGTATCTCGCGCACTGCCAGCACGCGCTGCAAACGCTCGACGATGCCCGCGCGGCGCTCCAGGCGGGCCGCGCTTCGGTGAGCGGCGCGCTGCGCGTGTCGGCGACATCGGATTTCGGCCGCACGGTGTTGCGCCGCTGGCTCGACGCGTTCAACGATCAGCATCCGAACGTGACGCTCACGCTGGTGCTCTCCGACTCGCTGTCGCATCTGCTGCAAGACGATATCGATCTCGCGATCCGCTTTGGCGTGCCCACGGACAGCTCGATGGTCGCCAAGCGGCTCGCCGACAACCGGCGCGTGCTCTGCGCGTCGCCCGCGTATCTGGAGGCGCATGGCGCGCCTTCGCATCCCGACGAACTCGGCGAACACGACTTTATTCTGCTGGCGTCGTCGGCGGGCGTGGCCAATAGCTGGCGCTTCTCGCGCGGCACGGAGACGGCGCTGTTTAGCGCGCCGCTCGACCGTTCGCGGCAGACGAACGACGGCTCGCTCGCGCGCGAGTGGGCTGTGGAAGGGCGCGGCGTGGTGATGAAATCGATCTGGGATATTGGCGCCGATCTGCAGGCGGGCCGCCTGCGCGTGCTGCTGCCCGAGTGGCGCTGTCCGGACGTGCCCGTGCACGCGCTCTTTCAGCGCACGCTCTATATGGCGCCGCGCGTGCGGACCTTGCTCGACTTCCTCGAAGCGGAGTTCGCGCAGGCGGCCGGAACGCTCGCGCCGTATCTGGCATAGCGTCCCGGCACGCGCATTACGCTGCGATCACCGCCTTCGGTTCGAGAAACGCTTCGAGTCCGGCCACGCCATATTCGCGTCCGATGCCCGATTGCTTGAAGCCGCCGAACGGCGCCGCCGGTTCGTGCGCGAGCGTGTTGACGAGCACACGGCCGGCCTCGATGCGCGCGGCCACCGCGTTTGCGCGCGCCGTATCGGCGGAACAGATATAGGCTTGCAGCCCGTACGGCGTGTCGTTGGCGATCTCGATGGCGTGCTCCGTATCGCGGTACGCGATGATCGCCAGCACCGGCCCGAAGATTTCCTCGCGCGCGATCGTCATGGCATTGGTCACGCCGCTGAATACGGTCGGGCGCACGAACCAGCCCGTGGCCGCGCCTTCGGGCCGCCCCTCGCCGCCCGCGAGCAGACGCGCGCCTTCGTCGATACCCACGCGGATATAACGTTGCACGCGCTCCCACTGCTTGCGGCTGACCATCGGGCCGATGCTCGTGCGCGGGTCGCGCGGATCGCCCGATTGAATCCCGGCGACGGCGTCGACGATCTTCGCCTCGAATTCCGCCAGACGCGCTTGCGGCACCAGAATGCGCGTGCCTGCGATGCAGGCCTGACCGCTGTTCATGAAGCCCGCCTGCAGCGCGAGCGGCACGGCGAGGTCGAAATCGGCGTCGTCGAGCACGATCATCGGAGACTTGCCGCCGAGTTCGAGCGTCACGCGCTTGAGCGTCTCGGCACCCGTGCGCAGGATCGATTTGCCGACCGCCGTCGAGCCCGTGAACGAGAGCTTGGCGACGTCGGGATGCGCGCTGATCGTCGCGCCCACGGTATCGCCGCGCCCGGTGACGATGTTGAACACGCCCGGCGGCAGACCGGCTTCGTGCAGCGCCTCGGTCACGATGCGCGTTTGCATCGCGCTCATTTCGCTCGGCTTGACGACGGCCGTGCAGCCCGCCGCGAGCGCGGCCGCGAGTTTGCCGCAGATGAAGCCCGCGTTGCTGTTCCAGGGCGTGATGAGCCCGGCTACGCCGAGCGGCTGCATCGTCACCTCGGCCGTGCCGGCGCGACGCGTGAACGCGTACTGTTCGAGCACGTCGGCGGCGTCGCGCAGCACGTTCGAGGCGTGCTGCGCCATCCAGCGTCCGCGCGAAACCGGCGCGCCGTATTCCTCGACGATCGCTTCGAACAGCGCGTCCTCGCGCGCCAGCACGGCCGCGTGCAGACGGCGCAGCATGGCGACGCGTTCGTGCTGCGGCGTGCGCGAAAAGGCCGCAAAGGCGCGCTTCGCGGCGGCGACGGCGGCGCGCGCGTCCTCGGCGTCGGCGAGGCGCACGTGGCCGATCACCTGCCCGGTGGCCGGGTTGAAGAGTTCGAACAGCTCGCTGCCGTGCGGCGTGACGAACGCGCCGTCGATATAGATGGTGTCGATGACCTGCATGGTGGCTCCGGAAAACGTGGCGACCAGCACACGATAGTGCGGCGCGATTGATCCGACTAGCCGTACAATCGAGGACGAGTCATTGAGCGATTTAGGATAATGAAGACATCGGGACTGGGCGAACTCGAAGCCGTGCTCGCGGTGGCGCGTCACCGTAGCTTCCGCGCGGCGGCCAACGAACTGGACGTGTCCACCTCGGCGCTGAGCCATGCCGTGGCGGCGCTGGAGGCGCGTATCGGCGTGCGGCTGTTCAATCGCACCACGCGCAGCGTGGCGCTGTCCGAGGCGGGCGCACAGTTCGTGGACAGCGTCACGCCCGCGCTGTCCACCATCCGCGAGGCGATCGAGCAGGCGGGCAGCTTTCGCGACACGCCGTCGGGCACGCTGCGCATCAATACGTCGCTGGGCGCGGCGAAGCAGGTGATGCCGGTGTTCGTCGAATTTTTGCGGCGCTATCCGGAGATGAAGCTCGACATCGTCACCGAAGGGCGGCTCGTCGACATCGTGGTGGACGGTTTCGACGCGGGCATTCGCCTCGCCGACACCGTGCCGCAGGATATGGTCGCGGTGCCGTTCGGCGATCGTCAGCGTTTTACGGTCGTCGGCAGCCAGGCGTATTTCGCGCGCAACCGCAAGCCGCGCGTGCCGATGGATTTGCGCGCGCATCGCTGCATTCGCGCGCGTATGCCGAGCGGCACGATTTATCAGTGGGAATTCGAGCGGCGCGGAGAAAGCGTGCGGATCGACAGCGAAGGCGCGATCACGCTCGACGACGCCGACCTGATTCTGCGCGCGGCGCGCGCCGGCTTGGGGCTCGCGTATCTGACCGAATGGAATGTGGCCGAGGATCTGGCGCAGGGCACGCTGGTGCGCGTGCTGGAGGGCTGGTTGCCGCCGCTCGACGGTCTGTGTCTGTACTATCCGAGCCGGCGGCATGCGCCCGCGGGATTGCGGGCGCTGGTGGAGACGATCCGCGAGTTTGCGGAGGTGGAGAGGAAAGCGTCGAAAGCAGGGAAAGCGGACGAACGCGCCCGCCAACCCCGCGCTTGATCCACTTTAATCGAGCACCTTGTTACCCGTCTCTTCGAACATCGACACGGCGATCAGCGAAATCGCCACGCAGCCGATCATGTACCACGCGGGCGCCATTTTGCTGCCCGTTTCGCGGATCAGCCAGCTCGCCACGAGTTGCGCCGTGCCGCCGAACGCCGACACCGCAATCGCGTACGCGCTCGACATATACCCGGCGCGCAGATGCTTCGGAAAATTCTCCGGCATCAGCGCATAGGCGGGCGCGCTGCCCATCGTGTAGCAGAGCATCAGCACGATCAGCGCGGCCAGCACCACGGGCAGCGACGGATAGTGCGTCATGATCCAGAACGCCGGATAGAGCAGCACGATCAGCGCCACGCGTCCGATGATCGTGAGCGGCTTGCGGCGGCCCATGCGATCGGACCACGCGCCGTAGATCGGGCACATCACGAGCGAGATCGTGCTCGACGCCACGCCCGCGAGCATCGACATCTTGCTCGGCAAGCCAAGGTACTGGATGCAGTAGGTCGGCATGTAATACATCATCACGTACGTCGCCACCGACATGCCCATGATCGAGAAGATCGTGAGGAACCAGTTGCGCACGTAGAGGCCGCGTTTCGGGTCGTCGCGACTCGCCAGCGCTTTGGGCGCGGGCGGTTCTTCGCGGATATGCCGGCGCAGATAGATGCCCACCGGCGCGATCAGCGTGCCGACGAGAAACGGAATGCGCCAGCCCCAGCTATGCATCGTGTCGGCGGAGAGCAGAAAGCCGAGGCTCGCCGCGAGACCCGAGCCGAGCAGCGCCGCCGCGCCCTGGCTCGCGAGCTGCCAGCTCGCGCGAAAGCCACGGCTGGCGTTGCCGCCCATTTCGAGCAGCGTCGCTGTGGCCGCGCCGAATTCGCCGCCTTGCGCGAAGCCCTGCAACAGACGCGCGGCCACGATCAGCACCGGCGCGGCCAGGCCGATCTGCGCGTACGTGGGCGCGAGACCGATCGACGCGGAACCGATCGCCATCAGCAAAATGGTGAGCGTGAGCGCCGGCTTGCGGCCCGCGCGGTCGGCGTAGCGGCCGAGCACGATGCCGCCGAGCGGACGCATCACGAAGCCCACCGCGAACACCGCGAACGCGAGCAGCGACGAGGTGATCGGATCGTCGGCGGGAAAGAACTGATGACCGATGGTGAGCGCGAAATAGCTGTAGACCGTGAAGTCGAAGAATTCGAGCAGATTGCCGATCACCGCCGCGAGCACGATCTTGCGTTGCTGGCCTGGCGTCATCGGCGGCGCGTCGGCCTCGTGCGGGGAAAGCGTGGAAGTGCTGGCGGTCATGCTGGGGCCTTGGCGAGGTAGCGTTCGACGAGTCGCGTCCAGAACGCGGCGCCGATCGTGAGGTTGTCGTCGTTGAAGTCGTAGCGCGGGTTGTGCAGCATCGGCTGGCCTTCGCCGTTGCCGAGCCGCACGAAACAGCCGGGGCGCTGTTGCAGGTAGTACGCGAAATCCTCGCTGCCCGCGATGGGCGGGAACGGCGCGATCACGCGTTCCGGACCGACCAGTTCCTCCGCGATTTCGCGCGCGAAAGCGGTTTCGGCTTCGCTGTTCACGAGCACCGGATAGCCGCGGATAAAGTCGATGTCGGCCGTCGCGCCATACGATTGCGCCTGCGCATTCACCACCGCGCGAATGCGCGCTTCGAGCGTTTCGCGCACGGTCGGCGAGAACGAACGCACGCTCATTTCGAGCACGGCGCTTTCGGGAATCACATTGGCCGCGTGGCCCGAATGGAACGAACCGACCGTGATGACGGCCGCTTCGTTCGGATCGACGTTGCGCGCGACCACCGATTGCAGCGCCATCACGATGCTGCTGCCGACCACCACGGGATCGACCGCGAGGTGCGGGCGCGCCGCGTGGCCGCCGCGTCCGTTCACGCGCACCTTGACCGTATCGCAGGCCGCCATCAGCGCGCCCGAGCGGAAGCCGAACGTGCCGACGGCCACGCCCGGATGATTGTGCAGACCGAAGATCGCATCGCAGGGAAAGCGCTCGAACAGGCCGTCGGCGAGCATGCGCACGGCGCCGCTGTCCGAACCGGCTTCCTCGGCGGGCTGGAAAATCAGGTGCACGGTACCGTCGAAATTGCGCGTCTTCGCGAGTTGCTGCGCCGCGCCGAGCAGGACCGTGGTGTGGCCGTCGTGGCCGCACGCGTGCATCTTGCCGTCGTGGATGCTGGCGTAGTCGAGGCCGGTCTGTTCGTGGATCGGCAGCGCGTCCATGTCGGCGCGCACGCCCACGGTGCGCGTGCTCGTGCCCGACTTGAGCGCGGCCACCACGCCGTGGCCGCCCACGTTGCGCGTCACCTCGTAGCCCCACGATTGCAGCTTGTCGGCGACAAAGCGCGCCGTATCGGCCTCCTCGTACGACAGCTCGGGATGCTGGTGAATGTGATGACGAATCTCGTCGAGTTGCGCGCGGGCATCGGCCAGGTCTTCGATCTGGCAGTAACGGCTGTCGCTCATGGTGCGGGGCTCCTCCTTGTTGTGCGGGATGCAGGCGGCGTCGATGCGGATGGCGCGTCGCGCTTCGCCTTGCGAAAGGCTTGCTGCAAAGGACAAGCCCGAGTATTGCATCGACGAAAAACTCGACCGATGACTGAAACGCGTCGAAAATGTTGCTTTCAAGTCAACGATTCGCGCGGCGGCGGGTGTTCGGTGTGTTCGATACGCATCGAGCCGAAGCGAAAGCAAGACGAAAGGAATGCAACATGAGTCCCACGGAGAACGGCGCGGAGCCGCTGGCGGAACGCTGGATCGACGAAATCGGTGAAATCGGCGAGCGCACGCTGCGGTATCTGGCCGAAATCGCCGCGAGCGGCGGCGTGCGCATGGCCGCCGAAACGCTCGGCGTAAACCCGTCGGTCATCAGCCGGCAGGTGGCGGCGCTGGAGCGGCGGCTGCGTTTTCCGCTGATCGAGCGGCGCGGCCGCAACGTGGTGGTGACGGAGATCGGTCAGGTGCTGATCGACCATTACCGCGACAGCCAGCGGCGTCAGCGCGATCTCGCGGCGCGTCTGGAGGAGTACCGGCAATTGCGGCGCGGACGCGTGGCGCTCGGCGTGGGCGAGGGGTTCGTCGGCAATCTGATTGCGCGCGCGTTGCAGCGTTTTTCGATGACGTATCCGGACATTCTCGTCGAGATCCGTTCGGGACCGACGCCGGTCGTGCTTTCGCTGGTGCGCGACGATGTGGTTGATATCGGGCTGTGCACGCGCACCGCGGACGATCCGGCGCTGCGCATTCACACCTTTGCGTCGAAGCCGCTGTGCGCCGTGGTCGCGCCCACGCACCGTTTTGCGAGCCTGGCGAAGGTGGCGCCCGAAGCGCTCGCCGAAGAGCGGCTGATTTTCATGCGCGAGGCGTTTGGCGTGCAGCAGATCGTGCAGTCGCTATTCGACGAGGTCCGGCTCAATGTGATTCCGGCCTATCGCGTGGATCTGTTCCATACGGCGCAGACGCTCGCGGCGGGCGGACTCGGCGTGGCGTTCATGTCGTCGATTACCGCGCGGCGCGGCATCGAACTGGGCGAACTGGTGGCGGTGCCGATCGATCATCCGATCGCGGCGGGCTTCGGCAGCCAGATGATGGCGCGCGTGGGGCGGCGATTGTCGCCCGCGGCCGATCATCTGTGGAAGCAACTGGCGCGCAGTTTCGTGCAGACGACGGGGAAATAGCGGGAAAGCGTTGCAGCTGGAAATGCTACTAACGGTCAGTCGCGCCTTCAGCCCTGGAACGGTATTTTCGCGCGCCGCACGATTTTCGACTCACGCGCTCGCTCGCTAATGACGAGCAAGTGAGCGGCGTGGAAGATAGCACGATTTTTTCGCTATCGGTGAAATTTGATTCGGCATCCGAATGAACGGAAATAGGCGGCGCGAGTCATGCGCCGCCTTTTCATTCGGTTATTCAAATATCGCTGCAATCAGGCAATCAATTCCGCGCAATCAATATCGCGAAAGCTGGCTGCCATTCATCTGCACATGATCGCCGGGGCGCAGATCGCCGGGCGTCGGCACATTGAACGAGCGCATCGAACCGTCGCTGACCTGCACGTCGATTTGATACGACGTGGGCTGTGCCCCCATCTGCTGACCGATCTGATTGCCCGCCACCGCACCGCCCAGTGCGCCGATGACGGTGGCCGCATCGCGGCCATGACCGCGCCCGAACTGATTGCCGATCACGCCGCCGAGCACCGCGCCCACCACGGTGCCTGCAACACCGGAAACCGGCGACGCGCTGCTGACCGGACGCACATTCGTGATCGTGCCGTATTGCGCGCCGTATTGGTTGCCGTACTGGCCGCCGTTCTGCGTGTCATAAGCCGGTGCGGGCGGCGGCGGTGCGTAAGCCGGCTGCTGCACGGTCGCCGGTTGCGCATAGACGGGTTGTGCGTACGCGGGTTGCTGCGCGTACTGCCCCGAATAAGTCGAGCCATAACCCGGACCATATCCGGGCGCCACGCAGGCGGTCAGGGAGAGCGTCGTGACGGCGGCAATCGTCGCAAGAAAGACGGATTTCGTAGTGAGCATCGGCATGGTGTGATTCCCGCATCGGCTTGCGAAATGCGCCGATGTCAATGTGGAGAGCGAATGCGCCGGAGTATAAGGAATGCGCGTTCGCCCGTCCGATGCCGCCCGGTAACAACGTGTAAAGTCTGTTGCCGAGTCAGCGGGGGGAAATCACAAAAGGGACGCCGTTTATTCGTCGTTGCCGCCTCGGCTCCTGTGTTGTGCCGCGAGTTTGTCCTGCTGCGCGGGCGGCACCGGATCGTAGTGACTCAATTGGATGCTGTAATTGCCGTTGCCGCCGGTCAGCGAATTCAGGCGCGACTGATAGTCGTTGAGTTCGGCGAGCGGCACTTTGCCCGCGATCACCATTGCATTGCCGCCCACGGTGCGCGTGCCGTGCAATTGCCCGCGACGCGACGAAAGATCGCCGATGATGTCGCCCATCGACGTCTCCGGCGTCATGACTTCGATATCGACAATGGGTTCGAGCACGATCGGCTGCGCTTTCAATATGGCGTCGATAAACGCTTTGCGTCCTGCCGTCACGAACGCCACTTCTTTTGAATCGACCGGATGGCTCTTGCCGTCGAAAACGGTCACGCGCAGGTCCTGCATCGGAAAGCCCGCGAGCGGGCCGCTCTCCATCACCTGCTGAATGCCTTTTTCCACGGCCGGAATGTATTGCGTGGGAATGGCGCCGCCTTTCACGGCATCGACGAATTCAAAACCCGCGCCGCGCGGCAGCGGCTCCACGCGCAGCATCACTTCGCCGAATTGCCCCGCGCCGCCCGTCTGCTTCTTGTGACGGCAATGGCCTTCCGCCTTGCCGCCGATGGTCTCGCGCCACGCAATCGTGGGCGGGCGCGTGATGACTTCGAGCTTGTGCTGTTCCGTGAGCCGTTCGAGCATGTAGCGCAGATGCAGTTCGCCGAGCCCGCGTACGACGGTTTCGTTCGTGCCGGCAGGGTGGCTGATCGACAGGCAGGGATCTTCGGCGGCGAGCTTTTGCAGCACTTCCCAAAGGCGCTGTTCGTTGCCGCGCCGCGCCGGTTCGATCGCGAGTCCGTAAATCGGATTCGGAAATTCGAGCGGCACGAGATGCACGTTGCCGTCTTCGGGCGCGTCGTGCAACACGGTGTCGAAGTCGATGCCGTCGGCCTTCGCCACCGCGCAAATATCGCCGGGACCGGCGCGCGGCACGTCGGTATGGTCCTTTCCTTGCAGCCGCCACAAATGCGCGACCTTGAACGGCTGGCGGCCATTACCGACATACAACTGGCTGTCACGCGCGACCGTGCCCTGATGAATGCGAAACACGGCCATTTTGCCGATATACGGATCCATCACGATCTTGAACACATGCGCGAGCACATGCCGCGTCGCGTCGGGTTCGGGCTGCACGATCTCGGTCTTGCCGTTATGGGTCTCACGATAATAGAGCGGCGGATTGCCTTCGGTCACATTCGGCAGCAGGCGCACGAATACGTCGAGCAATTGCTCGATGCCGGCGCCCGTGGCCGCCGACGCAAAACACACCGGCACGAGATGGCCTTCGCGCAGCGCGCGTTCGAAGGGTGCGTGCAATTGTTCGGGCGTGATGGCCTCGCCCTGTTCGAGATACAGCTCCATCAGTTCGGGATCGAGTTCGATCACCTGATCGACGAGTGCATTGTGCGCCGTCTCCACGGCATAAAAATCGGCCTCGCCGGCCGGATTGAAAAAGCAGTCCACCACTTCACTGCCGCCTTTTGCAGGCAGATTGATCGGCAAACAGTTTTTGCCGAAACGCTCCTGAATATCGGCGAGCAGACCGGGCAGATCGACTTTCTCGCCGTCGATGCCATTCACGACGATCATGCGGCAGAGCTTGCGCCGCTGCGCGTAATCCATCATGCGGGCCGTGGTCATTTCAATGCCGTTGCGCGCATTGATGACGATGGCCGCTGTTTCGACGGCGGGCAACGCGCCGATGGACAGTCCCGCGAAATCCGGATAACCCGGCGTATCGACGAGATAGACGCGCGTGTCCTGATGATGAAAATGCGCGACCGTGGAATTGAGCGAGTGATGATATTTGCGTTCGAGTGCGTCGTAATCGCAGAGCGCCGTGCCGCGACTCACGCTGCCTGGCGAGTGCAATGCGCCGCCGCGATGCAGGAGCGCTTCGGCAAGCGAAGTCTTGCCGCATCCGGCGTGGCCGACCAGTGCGATCGTGCGGATGGCTTCGGGACTGTAATCCATGATCGCCATCGTCCTGTAGAGGCGTGTTGGGGCATTATTGGCGAAATTTCTCGCGCTTGCCAGCGTTAGCGAAACGGCTGCGTGCGCTCGACCGGTTCGTTGCGGTGCAGTATTTCAGCACCTTTTTTCAGGGGTTTTTCGTGCAAAACGCTGGCGCGTGGGTTCGCCGGTTGCGCGTGTGCGATGCAATAAAATCGGCCACGCTCACTCTGTCTAACGTTCGCGCGTCGGCCCCAGCCGATCGAGCAACGCGGTCAGCAGATCGACCGGCAGCGGAAACACGATGGTCGAATTTTTGTCGGCGGCAATCGTGGTGAGCGTTTGCAGATAGCGCAACTGCATGGCTTGCGGCTGCTGCGCGAGCCGTTGCGCGGCCTGCAGCAATTTCTCCGAAGCCTGCAATTCGCCTTCGGCGTGAATGACTTTCGCGCGGCGCTCGCGTTCGGCTTCGGCCTGACGCGCAATCGCGCGAATCATCGTTTCGTTGAGGTCGACGTGCTTGATTTCGACTGTCGACACCTTGATGCCCCACGCGTCCGTTTGCGAGTCGAGCGTCTTCTGGATATCGGCGTTCAGTTGCTCGCGCTCGGCCAGCAGCGCGTCGAGATCATGCTTGCCGAGCACCGCGCGCAATGTGGTTTGCGCCAGTTGACTCGTCGCTTCGACATAGCGCGCGACCTGTATCACGGCCTTTTCCGGATCGACGACGCGGAAATACACCACGGCATTCACTTTTACCGAGACGTTGTCGTGCGTAATCACGTCCTGCGAGGGCACGTCGAAGACCACGGTCCGCAGGTCGATGCGCACGGCCTGCTGCACCACGGGAATGATCAGCACGAGACCCGGCCCTTTGACCTTCCAGAAGCGCCCGAGCATGAACACCACGCCGCGCTCGTACTCGCGAAAGATGCGGATCGACGAGACGGCCAGCAAGACGACGAGCACAGCGAGCAGGCTCGAAAATCCAAACGTGTAGCCGATCATGTCGATTCTCCTTGCGATGGCGGCGGCCCGTTCGCGTCGTGTAGCGGCACGACGCTCAGCGTCAGCCCGCTGCGCGCGGTCACGCGGACCGGCGTGCCCGCCGCAAGCGGAATGGTGCACGTCACGCGCCAGCGTTCGCCGTGCACGCGCGCCCAGCCGTCGGCCGTTGCGTGCGGGGTGGGGGATCGGTTGGCGGCGTTGACGTTCAGGCCGTCGTCGAGAATTTCACCGAGGCTGCCAACCAGCGCTTCCGCGCCCGTCACCACGGGCCGTTTGCGCGCGCGCAGCGCGACGCTCGACATGAGCGCGACCAGCGCCGCGCCGCCGAGTGCGAGACCGGCGATGAGCGGCAAGGGCACGCCGTAGCCGGGCACGTCGGTGTCGATCAGCATGAGCGCGCCGATCGCGAACGCCACGATGCCGCCGAAGCCGAGCACGCCGAAGGTCGGCAGGAACGCCTCGGCGACGAGGCACGCGAGGCCGAACAGGACGAGGCCCAGGCCGGCGTAGTTCACGGGCAGCATCTGCATGGCGAACAGCCCCACGAGCAGGCAGATGGCGCCCGCGACGCCGGGCAGCACGAAACCGGGATTCGCGAATTCGAAGAAGAGGCCGTAGACGCCGATTGTCAGCAGAATCAGCGCGACGTTGGGATCGGCAATGATCGAGAGGAAACGGTTGCGCCAGTCGGGCGCATAGTTGACGAGCGGTGCGTGCGCGGTCGCGATGCGCACCATGCCGGCGGCGGTCGCGACCACGCGTCCATCGGCTTCGCGCGCGAGATCGGCGGCGCTGGGCGCGATCAGGTCGATCACGTGTTGCGCGAGCGCTTCGCTGGCCGAGAGGCTCACGGCTTCGCGCACGGCGCGTTCGCCCCATTCGGCGTTGCGGCCGCGCAGTTGCGCGAGGCCGCGAATGTAGGCGGCGGCGTCCTGGGTGGCCTTGCGGGTTTCGGTGGAGGCCGTGTCGGTGGGCAGCGCGCCTGCGTTGCCCGATGCCGGGCTGGCCGCGCCGGGCAATGCGGGCGCGCCTGCCGGACCCGGCGCGCCGCCGCCGATCTGCACCGGCGACGCCGCGCCGAGATTGGTGCCCGGCGCCATCGCCGCGAGGTGGCTCGCGTAGACGATATAGGTGCCCGCGCTGGCCGCGCGTGCGCCGCCAGGCGCGACATACGCGGCGACCGGTACGGGCGAGGCGAGGATCGCCTTGATGATCTGGCGCATCGAGGTGTCGAGGCCGCCGGGCGTGTCGAGTTGCAGGATCGCGAGCGGGGCGCGCTGGCGCGCGGCGCGTTCGAGCGTGCGCACGACGAAATCGGCGCTCGCCGGCCCGATCGCGCCATTCACCACGATCACGACGACAGCCGCTTGTGGGCGCGCGGGCGTTTGCGCGATGGCGACGGCGCACAGCGTCATCAGCGCGAATAGCAGCGCGAGAAACGAGGGTACGAGTGGAAATAGCGGCGATGCGCGCCGCCCGCTCCGCCGCGCAGGCGGACGATGCTGGTGAAACGCGCGAGACCGCCACGCGATACGCGCGACGGACTGCGCTGGACGATGAACACGCATCGGCTCGGCCGGGCAGCGTGGATCGCGCGCTGCCGGCTCGCAGGAAGGGCTGGGCCCGATTCATCAAGCTTACGCCTTTGGCGCGCGGCGTGGGGGCGGATCGAATTGTTTCGATATCCTGATCGAATTGCGCGGCGACTTTCGTGCAGATTCGACGCGCCTTTTCGTCGGATGGATGGCGTGCGGCGAGCGTGTCATCCGTCCGGGTGCCAGCTTGAGATATCAGACTAGATGATGACTGAAATACGAAATCGGAATTGGATTTATTTCAGCGCAACGCCGATCATGACGTCCATGCAGCGCGAACGACTTCCCGTCCGCGCGTTGTCATCCCGCATCGAATGGAGCACACACCATGGCCGAACGTATGAACGCCATCATCTGGCCCGAAGGTTATCTGCCGGGCACCACCGAAAATTTCGCCTCGAATGAAATGATCGTCGCCGGCATTTCGGCGGCCGACGTCTGGCCGCTGCTCGCCGTTGCGCCGCGCTGGCCCGAGTATTACGCGAACTCGTCGGATATCCGCTTCTACGATGGCAAAGGTCCGGAACTCGAAACCGGCGTGCGCTTTTTCTTCCGCACGTTTGGCTTTCCGGTCGAGGGCGAGGTCACGGAATATGTGCCGCCCGCGCACGGCGAACCGGGCCGCGTGGCGTGGCACGGCTGGGCGGGCGAGGGCGATACGCGTCTCGACGTGCATCACGCGTGGCTCGTCGAGGATCTCTCGGGCGGCCGCGTGCGCATCCTCACGCAGGAGACGCAGAAGGGCAAGCCCGCCGTCGAGCTGGCGAACGCGCGTCCCAATCCGATGATCAACGGTCACCAGGAATGGCTCGACGGTCTCGTGAGCGCCGCGCGCAAGGCGAAGCAAGGTTGAGCATGCCCGCGCTGCCGCGCGCAAATTTCGCCTACTGTTGAACGCGAGTTGAACGCGATTTCCTTTTCCGGAGGCGTCGTATGTCTGCACTGTTCACCCCGTTCAAACTGAAGGACGTGACGCTACGCAACCGCATTTCGGTGCCGCCGATGTGCCAGTACAGCGCGATCGACGGCGTCACCAACGACTGGCACTGGACGCACTATCCGACGCTCGCGCGCGGCGGCGCGGGACTCGTGATCGTGGAGGCCACGGCGGTGTTGCCGGAAGGGCGCATCACGCCGGGCTGCACGGGCTTGTGGAACGACGCGCAGGCCGAAGGCATGGCGCGCATCGCCGCGTCGATCAAGGCGGCGGGCGCGGCGCCCGGCATCCAGATCGCGC
The DNA here is from genome assembly GCF_046535315.1 of Paraburkholderia sp. SIMBA_027. NCBI lineage: Bacteria > Pseudomonadati > Pseudomonadota > Betaproteobacteria > Burkholderiales > Burkholderiaceae > Paraburkholderia > Paraburkholderia sp. SIMBA_027. The sequence continues at coordinate 221,305 of NZ_JAWRWY010000004.1, read as the reverse complement.
ATGCGGGCCGCAAGGCGAGCGCGAATCGTCCGTGGGAAGGCGACGACCACATTCCCGCCGACGACCCGCGCGCGTGGCAGCCCATCGCGCCCTCGGCGATTGCGTTCGGCGCGAATCTGCCGCGCGTGCCGCGCGCCATGACGCTCGACGACATCGCGCGCGTGAAGCAGGCCTTCGTCGATGCGGCGCGGCGCGCGCGTGCCGCCGGTTTCGAATGGCTCGAACTGCATTTCGCGCACGGTTATCTCGCGCAAAGTTTCTTTTCGATTCACTCGAACCAGCGCACCGACGCCTACGGCGGCAGTCTCGAAGGGCGCAGCCGATTTCTCGTCGAAACGCTCGCGGCGGTTCGCCAGGTCTGGCCCGAGAATCTGCCGCTGACCGCGCGTTTCGGCGTGATCGAATACGACGGACGCGACGAGGAAACGCTCGCCGAGTCGATCGAACTCACGCGCAAATTGCGCGGCGAAGGGCTCGATCTGCTTAACGTGAGCGTGGGTTTTTCGATTCCGGGCGCGAAGATTCCGTGGGGTCCGGCATTTCTCGCGCCGATCTCCGCGCGCGTGCGCCGCGAGGCGGGCGTGCCGGTGGCGTCGTCGTGGGGCGTGGATATTCCGCGCGTGGCGGAACGCGTGATCGCCGAGGAACAGATGGATCTCGCAATGATCGGCCGCGCGCATCTCGCCGATCCGCACTATCCGTACCGCGCAGCGCAGCACCTGAAGCTCGACCGGCCTTCGTGGGTGCTGCCCGCGCAATACGCGTACTGGCTCGAACGCTATCAGCCCGATCCGCAGGCGCGCGATTGCGGCGATTGAGCCGCGCCGCGCGAATCAGAGCAGGGGCGCGCGCATCGGCTTACTCCACCGCGACGAGCGCCTTGCCCGAGAACGCGCGATGACGCAGGGCGTCGAGATGCTCCGCGAGCGCGTCGAACGGCGCGATGTGCTGCGCTTCGGCCTGCAAGGCGCCGGTCGCGATGGCCGCGAGCATCGACTCGCCCGCTTGCGTGAGACGTTGCCAGGCGGCGTCGTCGCCATAGACGTGCAGCGCGCCGAGCGCGACTTCGTGCACGGACAGCGTGCGCCCGAACGGCGGACACGGCGCGGTGTCGAGCCGTCCCTGAATGCAGACCAGATGGCCGTTCGCTTCCAGCACCGGTGAGATGCGCGCGGCGTGCGGCGCGTCCACGCTGTCGATCGCCGCGTAGAAGCGGCCCGCGTTGTCGTCGGCCCAAGTGTTGCCGTCGGCAAGCGGCCCCGGCACGCAGGCGTGCGCGCCCAGGCCCGCGAGGCGTTCGGCGTGACGCGGATGACACATCGCCGTCACCTCGAAGCCACGCTGCGCCGCCAGCTGGACGAGATACTGGCCGACCGCTCCGCCCGCGCCGGAAATCAGCACGCGTGCGCCCGCGCGCAGCGTCAGCTTCTCGATCGCCAGCCACGCGGTGAGCGCCGGACACGGAAAGCTCGCTGCCGTGGCGAAGTCGAGCGCGTCGGGCACGCGCAGCAGCGCGCGCGCCGCGAGCGGCGTGTAGTGCGCGAAGCTGCCCGGCTTGTGCAGGCTCTGGTGATACGCCACGCGCCGCCCGAGCCATTCCGGCGCGACGCCTTCGCCCAGCGCCACGACCGTACCCGCGCCATCGACGCCCGGCACCTTGCCGCGCTGCCAGTTCACGAGGTCGCCGCCCAGCACTTTCCAGTCGACCGGATTCAGCCCGATCACCGCATTGCGCACCAGCACGTCGCCGGGCGCGAGCGCCTCGCGCGGCACGCTGCCCAGCGCGAGGCCGAGCGCATCGGGCGAGCCGCGCCACGTCCACGCGGGCCAGGTCGGCGGCACGGGCGTCGTCACGTCGCTCATGCCTTGTTGCCCGGCGTGTTGCCTTGATAAGCGCCCGCCGAGTAGGTCAGCTCATAGCTGTGGCTGTAGATTTCGAGGATGTTGCCGAACGGGTCCTCCATGTAGACCATGCGATACGGCTTTTCGCCGGGGAAATACTCGCGTACCGGCATGCGCTGCTTGCCGCCCGCCGCGACGATCTTCGCCGCGAGACCTTCGACGTCCGGATCCTGCACGCAGAAGTGGAACACGCCGGTCTTCCAGTATTCGAAATTGTTTTCGGGCTTCTGTGCGTTGCGGAATTCGAAAATCTCCACGCCGATGCGGTCGCCGGTCGACAGATGCGCGATGCGGAACGAGCCCCAGCCCGCGCCGAACACGTCCGTGCACATCACGCCGATGGCGCTCTCGTCCTCCTCGATGGTGGTGGGCGGCATGATCAGATACCAGCCCATGACCTCCGTGTAGAACTTCACGGCGGCGTCGAGATCGGTCACCGAAAGACCGATGTGGGAAAAACTGCGCGGATAAACGATGCTCATGCTGATTCCTCGAAAAACGCCCGGCTGGCGGGCACCCTTCGAATCTTAGGCAGCGTGGCTATAATCGCAACGACGCTATTCTTATCATTTCGATAAATCTTCCTTATGCTGAATCCGCAATGGCTGCGCACCTTCGAGATGCTGGCCGACGTCGGCAACTTCACGCGCGCCGCCGAACGGCTCGGCATCACGCAGGCGGCCGTGAGTCAGCATCTGCGCCACCTCGAAGACCGGCTCGGGCTGCTGGTGTTCCGCCGTCCGCGCGGCATCGAGATCACGCCCGCCGGGCGCGCGCTGCTCGACTATTGCGCCGAACTCGAAGTGTCCGACCGCAAGTTGCGCGACCGCCTGGCCGCGCCCGACGCCGATGCGGGCGAGATCGCGCTGATCAGTCCGGGCAGCATCGGTCTGGCGCTGTATCCGCTGCTGCTCGACTTGCAGGCGGCGCATCCGGGGCTGTCGATCCGGCACCGTTTCGCGCCCGATTCCGAGGTGCTGGCGGCCGTGCTCGCCAATCAGTACGAACTGGGCCTGCTCACGCTCAAGCCCGACGACGAGCGCCTGAAAGCCACGCGTTTCGCGGAGGAGCCGCTCGAAATGGTGATTCCGGCCGGAGAAACGGTGCGGACGTGGGAGGATCTGGAGCGCATCGGTTTTGTCGATCACCCCGACGGCCTCGCGATGGCCAACCGTCTGCTGAGCCGCCGCTTTCCGGGCAACACGGGCGCGCGCGCGTTGCCGCGCCGCGGCTTCAGCAATCAGATCGGCCTGATTCTCGAACCCGTCGCGCGCGGTTTCGGCTTCACGGTGCTGCCGCGCTATGCGCGCCGCGCGTTCGCGCGTCAGGAGGCGATCGAAGTCGTGGAATGCGATGTCGCCGTGGTCGATACGCTCTGGCTGATTCATCGCGCCGAATGGCCGCTGCCGCGCCGCGCGCAGCGCGTCGTCGAATTTCTTTGTGCGCAGATGGCGGCCGCGGGCGGCTGAGTTTTACCGCCTGCTTTAACGCCGCTTATTTCAATGCCGCATTGAGCGCCGCGCGGCCCGCGTTGGTGCGCAGCAGGCTGTTCGACGGCGCGTGAATGCGCGCGCACAGCACGTTGCGATGATGCCGCTCCAGCGGATTGCGCCGCGTGATGCCGTGATTGCCCGCGAGTTCGAGCGCGGTCTGCACGGCCTCGATCGCGTTGTCCACCACGTTGTGCTTGACGAGCGCCGAGAGCGTGGCAGGCGCGTTGTCCGCGTCGATGGCGTCGGCGTGCGAGCGCAGCAGCCAGTCGCTGGTGGCGAGCCGCATTTCGATGCGGCCCACGCTTTCCTGCACCGTCGCGAGACTCGCGAGCGGCGCGCCGCCGAGCGAGCCGGGCGTGCGCGTGTTGATGAAGTCGAGCAGCCAGTCGCGCGCGGCGCGCGCCGCCGCGTCGTAAATCGTGGCGACGAGGCTGAAGTACCACGCCGTCGCGTGCGGATCGCGCTGCACGCCTAGGCTCGCGGGTTTCAGGCCCACGGCGTCGTCGAGCGGGATCGCCACGTCCTTGAACAGCACGTCGTGACTCACGGTGGCGCGCATGCCGACCGGGTCCCAGTTTTCGTCGATACGCACGCCGGGCGCGTCGCGCGGCACCAGAAAATGGCCGAGGCGCGGCTCGGCTTCGTCGGTGCGCGCGAGCACGCTGATCCACGCGAGCAGCGGCGCGCCGGTCACGTAGCGCTTGTGCCCCGTGATGCGCCAGTGCGCGCCGTCGCGCCGCGCGATCGTATCGGGCAGGCCGCCGTGCGAGGGCGAGCCGAGCGCGGGCTCGACCTGCGCCGCGTTGATGAGCGCGCGGCCGTCGAGCGACGCGCGCGTGAGCCGCTGCGCAAGCGCGGGCGGCCAGTCGCGCACGCCGCCGCGCGCCGCCACGCGTGCGTCGTGCACGATCATCGCGTGATGGCTGTAGTGCATCGCAAGGATCAGCGCAACCGATGGATCGCCATAGGCGATTTCGCCGAGGATCGAGCGCGTGACGGCGAGGCCCGCGCCGTATCCGCCGTCCGCGCGCGCGATGTTCGCGCGCAGCAGGCCCGCTTCGCGCAGCGCCTGGAATTGCTCCTGGGGCGGCGCGCCGCTGCGGTCGTAGTCGTCGGCGAGATTGGCGAACACGCGGCCGAGCAGCGCCGCGCGCTCGATCAGCGCGGCGTGGGTGGCGCGTGCGGCGTCGTCGGCGGCGGAATCGAGCGCGGCGGCCGGAGTGGGGGCGTTCATATGCTTAGCCATCCTTGGTGATGCTGAAGCGAACGATTATCGGCAGCGGCCGCGCGCACGGTCAAAGAACGATTCGTGCGAACGGTGCGTGGCGCGCGCTGATTTGCTTTTTCAGTTTTTGCTTTTCTTATTACGCCGATGCCGCCGCAGCACGCAAATCGGCGCACAAAGCAGAGATGCGCATAACAAAAGTCCAATTACGTGGTTCGTCGCGCGCGCCGCGCTTCTTATACTGATTCGCCCGATACCGCGCATCACAAGGAAGGCCGATGTCCGCACTTCAGTCGATTTCCCCCGAGTTTCCGCCGGAATTCGTTTCCGGCCATCACGATGCGCTCACGCTCGATGCAGCGCTGGCCGCGTTGCCCGAGCTTGCCGAGGCGATTGGCGTCGACGCCGCCGCGCGCGAGGCGCGTCGCGAATTGCCGTTCGCGGGCTTCGAGCAGTTCCGGCGTTCGGCGCTCGGACGGCTGCGCCTGCCGGTCGAATGGGGCGGCCTGGGCGGCACGCTGGTCGACGAATTCGACGTGATTGCCACGCTCGCCGCCGCGGACAGCCATCTCGCGCACGCGCTGCGTCTGCATTACGACCAGACCGAGGTGCTGCTGCTGTCGCCACGCACGCCGTTCAACGACGTGCAGATTCGCCGCGTGATCGACGGCGCGATTTTCGGCGGTGCATCGACGGAAGCCACGACCTCGCGTCCCGGCGAAATTCAGACCGCGCTGCGCCGCGAAGGCGAGCATTACCGGCTCGACGGCCGCAAATATTATTCGACGGGCACGGCTTTCGCGGATTACGCGCGCCTGAATGTGCAGGACGACGAGGGCCGCGCCGTGATCGCCGTCGTGCCCGTGAAGCGCGACGGCTTCAGCGTGCTCGACGACTGGGACGGCATGGGCCAGCGCATGACCGCGAGCGGCAGCCTCGTATTCGACGACCTGATCGTCTACGCCGACGAAGTGGCCGCGCGCGATCTCACCACGCTGGTCGGCCGTCACACGGGCGCGCTGCGCCAACTGCATCTGGTCGCGGTGGCCGCCGGCATCGTGCGCAACGTGGTGAGCGATGCGCGCCGCTATGTGCGCGATCACGGCCGCCCCGCGCTGCACAGCCCCGCGCCGAGTGCGCGCGAGGACGCGTTTATCCAGCAGATCGTCGGCACCTTGTCGGCGCACAGCCATGCGATCGACGCGCTTGTGCGCGAAAACGCGCGCGTGCTGGAGCGCTCGTCTCAAGCAATCCGGAATGGCGATGCCGACGCCGAATCGCTCGTGCTCGAAGGCGCGCTCGCGACCGCGCGCACGCAACTGGTGGTGAGCAAGCTCGCGCTCGAAGCGGGCGAGCGGATGTTCGAGGCGGGCGGTGCGTCGGCGACGTCGCGCGCGCACAACTTCGACCGCCACTGGCGCAATCTGCGCACGATCTTCAGCCACAATCCGCTGCTGCACAAGGCGCGCGTGCTCGGCGACTACGTGCTCAACGACGTCACCACGCATCTCACCGAAGGCCGCGTGTTCTGAATCCGCACGCATATCTGCGCGAGCGGCGCCTTAATGACTCGAACGGATATGCGTATGGGAATTGCTTGGTTGCCGCGCGGCGCGTGCGCACGTAGATTGGTCTTCTCGATTCCAGACAGGCTTTACGCGTGACCATGACCGCTGCTTCGACTACCGCTTCGACTTCTGCTTCGTTCGCCGCCCAGCCGCCCGTCGCGGCGCAACGCTTCGAGATTCGCGCCTTCGATGCGCCGCTGGGCGCGGAAATCATCGGCCTCGATCTCGGCGCGCCGCTCGCCGACGACGACTTCGCGCGCATTCACCGCGCGCATCTCGATCATCATGTGCTGGTGTTTCGCGATCAGCGCATCACGCCCGCGCAACATGTGGAGTTCAGCCGCCGCTTCGGGCCGCTTCAGCAACACGTGCTGCATCAGTTCGCGCTGGCTGAACATCCGGACGTGCTGATCGTGTCGAATGTCGTCGAAAACGGCAAGCCGATCGGGCTCGGCGACGCCGGCCATTTCTGGCATTCCGATCTCTCGTACAAGGAGAAGCCGAGTCTCGGCTCGCTGTTGCATGCGCAGGAATTGCCGTCCGAAGGCGGCGACACGCTGTTCGCCAACATGCATCTCGCGTGGGACAGCTTGCCCGCGCATTTGCGTACGGCCGTCGAAGGTCTGCGCGCGGAGCATACCTATCTCGCGCGCTATGCCGAGCTGCAGGCGCGCAGCCCGTGGCGGCCGAATCTTTCGGCGGAGCAGATCGCGCAGGTGAAGCCGGTCGTGCATCCGGTCGTGCGCACGCATCCGGAAACGGGCCGCAAGGCGCTGTTCGTGAGCGAGCACTTCACCACCCGCATCGTCGATCTCCCCGACGACGAAAGCCGCGCGCTGCTCGACGAATTGTTCGAGCATAGCGTGCGCGCCGAGCATGTGTATCGCCATGTGTGGCGCGAGCACGATCTGGTGTTCTGGGACAACCGCTCGCTCATGCATCTCGCGGCCGGCACGCCCGATCATCTGCGCCGCAAGCTTTATCGGACCACCATCGAGGGCGATGCGCCGTTCTGAGCAGGCGTTTTCACATTCGTTTCCGCATTACGCGTTTTCGCGCGTTTCCAGATAGCGCCCCGGCGTGGTGCCGGTGGCGCGCTGAAACATTTCGATGAACGCGCTCACATTGCCATAGCCCAGTTCCAGCGCCGTGGCCGTCACGCTGCGGCCTTCCGCGATGCGTTCGAGCGCGCGCAGCAGTCGCGCCTGGCGACGCCATTGCGCGAACGTCCAGCCGGTTTCGGCGACAAAACGTCGGCTCAGCGTGCGCGGCGCGAGCGCGCCCCAGGCGGCCCATTCTTCGAGGCTGCGTTCGTTTCCGGGATCGGCGGCGAGCGCATCGGTAATGCGCGCGAGCCGTGCATCGACGGGACGCGGCAAGCCGAGCGGCTCGGCGGGCGCGGCGGCGATTTCATCGAGAATCATCTCGGCGATCCGCGTGCGCGCGGCGTCGAACGCAGCGTCGTCCCACGTCGCGGCGCGGCGCACGGCTTCGCGCAGCAGCGGCGTGGCGCGGATCGCGCGCGGCGCGTCGGGCAATCCGGCGCAGCGCGCCTCCGCCACGAACACGCTCCAGCCCGAAAACGGCCCGTGCGAACGCACCGAATGCAGATGATGCGGCGGAATCCAGATCGCATGCACGGCGGGCACGACCCATTGCGCCCCATCGATACCCACTGACACGAGCCCGTTCAGCGCGCCCATCAACTGGCCGCGCGCGTGATGATGGGGCGCACGCGTGCGCGCCGTGCGCTGCGTGAGTTCGCCCGCAGCAAGAAAGGGACCGTGCGTCGCCAGCACGCGGTCGGGCCGGACGATGGGCTCGTGGTTCAGTTGCTGTATGAGTCGCCGTTCGGCGGGTTGGCGCATGCTGTTTCTCCGCGGCGATGGCCGGAATTCCGTATCGATTGGCTGTTATACCGGAGACGGGCCGAATCCGCACGACTAGACTGCCTGTAAGCGATCGACAACGCGCGTGATGACGCAAGCGCCGATCCCTTTTCTCCAGCTATGTTCAAGGAATTCAGATGAAAGCAGCCGTCATTCGCGGTGCGGGCACGCTGCCTGATTACGCCGATTTCGACGCGCCCGCCGCGCTGGCGGGCCATCGCGTGATCGACGTGCGCGCCTGCGCGTTGAGCCGCGTCGCCTATGCGAAGGCTTCGGGCCAGCATTATTCTTCGACGCAGCGCTTTCCGTTCGTGGCGGGCCTCGACGGAGCGGGCCGTCTCGACGATGGCCAGCGCGTCTACTTCTGCATGCCGCGCGCGCCGTACGGCGCGTTGGCGCAGCAATGCCTCGTGGCGGAATCGCTCTACACGCCGATCCCCGATACGCTCGACGACGTCGCCGCCGCCGCGCTCGCCATTCCCGGCATGTCGTCGTGGGCCGCGCTGGTCGAACGCGCGCGTTTCGTCGCCGGCGAGACGGTGCTCGTGAATGGCGCGACCGGCGTGTCCGGGCGGCTCGCGGTGCGTATCGCGAAGCATCTGGGCGCGGGCAAGATCATCGTGACGGGCCGCAATCCAGCGATGCTCGACGCGCTCTGCGAAGCGGGCGCCGATGTCGCGATTGCGTTGAATGGCGAGCCGGATGCACTCGCCGCGCAGATCGCGCCGCATTTCGCAGCGGGCGTGGATGTAGTGCTCGATTATCTGTGGGGAGCGAGCGCGCAGGCGCTGCTGGTGACGGCTGCGCGAACCGCGCCGGAAGGGCGCGCGTTGCGCTTCGTGCAGATCGGGTCGGCGAGCGGCGGGGAGATTGCGTTGCCCGGCGCGGCGTTGCGCGCGGCGCCGATCACGTTGCTCGGCAGCGGCATCGGCAGTGTGACGATGCCGCGTTTGCTGGAGTGCGTGCGCGCCGTGTTCGGCGCGGCGCAAGCGGCGGCACTGGCGGTCGAAACGCAGGCCGTGCCGCTCGCGCAGATTGCCCAACATTGGCGCGAGCCTGGCAGCGGCCCGCGCACGGTGTTCACGATCGAGGCCTGAAAAACAGGCTTATTTGCGATCCGCGAACAGCTGGTCGAAGGTGCCGCCATCGGCGAAATGCGTGGCCTGCGCCTTCTGCCAGCTACCGAACACCTGCTCGACCGTGAAGGTCTTGATCGGCTTGAACTCGTCGGCGTGTTTGGCGAGCACGGCCTTGTCGCGCGGACGCAGATGATGTTGCGCGATGATTTCCTGCGCGGCGGGCGAGTACAGATACTCCAGATACGCTGTCGCTTCCTTGCGCGTGCCGCGCTTGTCCACGACCTTGTCGACCACCGTCACGGGCGGCTCGGCCAGCAGACTCACCGACGGATAGACCGCCTCGAAATCCTTCGCGCCCACGCCCGTATCGATCAGCGAAACTTCATTTTCGAAGGTCACGAGCACGTCGCCGATACCGCGCTGCGTGAACGTGGTCGTCGCGCCGCGACCGCCTGTGTCGAGCACCGGCACGTTCTTGAGCAGCGCGCGTTCGAAGTCGAGCGCCTGCGCGTCGCTCGCGCCTTGCAGCTTGCGATAACCCCACGCGGCCAGATACGCATAGCGGCCATTGCCCGAGGTCTTCGGATTCGCGATCACGACCTGCACGCCGGGCTTCACGAGATCGTCCCAATCCTTGATGTGCTTCGGATTGCCCTTGCGCACGAGAAACACCATCGTCGTGGTGTACGGCGCGCTGGCATCGGGCAGACGCGTGCGCCAGTTCTTCGGCACGATCTGGCCGCGTTCGGCGAGCAGGTCGATGTCGTTGGGCTGATTCATCGTCACGACGTCGGCCTGCAGGCCTTGCAGCACGGAAAGCGCCTGCGCGCTCGATGCGCCGTGCGACTGCTTGATCGTGATGGTTTCGCCGGTCTTCTGCTTGTAGTCGGCGATAAAGCTCGCGTTGATGTCCTTGTAGAGTTCGCGCGTGACGTCGTACGAGACGTTGAGCAGCGACGTGTCTGCGTAGGCGAGCGTGGCGGCGAATGCCGAACTGGCGACGATGCCCGCGCCGAGCCAGCGCGCGGCGCGTTGGAGTGATGCCATGCGAATCCCCGAATGATTGTGATTGGGCGCGGCGCCGGAAGCGATGCGTGTGCGAATGCCGCGTGAGCGCCGGGTGGCCAGCGTTCCATTCTATCGGCAGCTTGTAAGGTGCTTATATCGATCCATGCTTTGCTTTGCAGTGAAACTGCTAAAGCGCTTTTCAGTACGATGCGCGCGTTTAAACGAGTTCGGCGTAACCGTTTGCGCGTGCTTCGTCGGCGAACTGCTCGATGACGGCGTAATCGGCGGGCGCGAGACGAGAAAAGCCCTGCAAACGCAGGGTTTTTGCACGCAGCGCATCGAGCGTGCAGGCGTGGTCGAGCGCATCGCGCAGCAAGGCGGCATGCGCGACAGGCAGCGTGCGCGAGGCGATGAACGGCAGGCCAGGCGCCGCCGCCGTCATACCGATCTCGCGTAATGACTCGAGCATCTCGGGCCGTGCATCGCGCACGTAAGCGAGCGTGACGCAGTCGATGGACGCGACGTCCGCTTCGTCGGCGGCGAGCGCCCGCAGCGCATTCCAATGCGAGCCGACGAACGACACCGAGGCAAAGAAACGTTCGCTGCGCACGGACTTTGGAATGGTGGTCGCCACTGCATGACGGAACGCGTTCATGCCGCTATGCGAGTCGGCGCTATTACAGGCCGCGCGCAAACCGCGGCACGCGGCGAGCGACGTCGCGCCATTCGCATACGCTTGCGCCGACACGAGCAGCACACTGCGATACCACGCGCCTTCGCAACCGGGCGCGTTGAACACCGGCGTCGCGAGCAAATGCACCTGCCGATCGAGCCCGAGCAGGCGATACGGAAAGCCGCAGGTTTGCGACATCAGCAGGTCGGGGCTGCGCCATAGCGCGAACAGGTCGCCGAGCGGTTCATCGAGCAAGGCGATGCGCTCGCGCACGCCGGCGCGGCGCGCGAATTCGCCGAGCGCGTCGCGCAGGAAGGCGCGCCATAGCATGCCGTGCTGCGGCGTGACGTTGTACATCGGCAGGGCGGCGATCCCGTGCGTCATCGTGTCAATCCTGCGTCAATTCTGCAAATGCCACGAGCATATAACGATTCGCGAATCCGTTATTGGAACGCGGCGCGCGCGCTTTTTATACTCGCCTTTCATTCTGTATTCGCACCACACCACACGGGAAAAAACAATGAAGAAGAAATGGCTCGCCGCTGGACTCGTCGCATTCACGGCTCTGACTTCCGGTCTCGCACACGCAGATCGTCTCGACGACATCAAGAAGGCCGGCGTCCTGCGCGTGGCCACCTTCGACAGCAATCCGCCGTTCGGTTTCGTCGATCCGGCCACGAATCATATTGTGGGTCTCGACGTGGATTATGCGCGCGCCATCGCCGACAAACTGGGCGTCAAACTCGAATTGCAGCCGACCAATCCCGCCAATCGCGTGCCGTTCCTCGTTTCGCACAAGGTCGATCTCGTGCTCGCGAACTTCACGATTACCGACGAGCGCGCGAAACAGGTCGATTTCAGCATTCCGTATTTCTCGTCGGGCCAGCAGTTTCTTGCGAAGAAGGGCGTGCTGAAATCGCCGGATCAGATTTCGAGCCTGCGCATTGGCGTGGACAAGGGCACGACGAATGAAATCACGGTGCGCGAGAAGTATCCGCAAGCCACGCTCGTCGCGTATGACGACACGCCGTTCGCGTTTGCCGCGCTGCGTACCGGCAACGTGCAGGCGATCACGCAGGATGGCCCGAAGCTCGTCGGTCTGCTCGCCAACGTGCCCGATAAACAGAATTACGAAATCCCGCCGTTCACGATCTCGAACGACTATATGGGCGTGGGCATTCCGAAGGGCGAGCCGCGTCTGACGTCGTTCGTGAACGACACGCTGCGCGGTCTCGAAGCCAACGGCACGGCGCTGACGATTTATAACCGCTGGTTCGGCCCGACGACGAAAACGCCGCTCGCGCGCACCTTCAAGATCGGCGACAAGGTCTGATGGATTCGTATCTGGCGGCATTGCAGGCCGATCTCCCGCTCGCGCCGAAGTATCTGCTGTGGCTCTGGCAGGGCTTTGGCGTGACGCTGGGCGTGACGTTGTGCGCCGCGTTCGCATCGACCGCGCTCGGTGTGCTGATCGCGCTCGCGCGGCAGGCACGGCTCGCGGTGTTGCGTCGCGCGGGTCATGTTTATGTGACGGCCTTCCGCAATTCGCCGCTGCTCGTGCAATTGCTGTTCTGGTATTTCGGCGCGGCCACGTTGCTGCCGGATGCGTGGATGCAATGGCTCAATACGCCGCACGTATTGGCCTCGCCGCTGGTCGCGCTGCGCTGGCCGTCGTTCGAGTTCGTGGCGGCGTGGCTCGGGCTCACATGTTATACAGCCGCGTTTATCGCGGGCGAAGTGGAGGCGGGCATTGCGGGCGTGGCGCTCGCGCAGCGTCAGGCTGCAGCGGCGCTCGGCTTGACGCCGTGGCAATCGTTTCGTTATGTCGTGCTGCCCCAGGCGATTCGCATCGCGTTGCCGCCGCTTTTCGGGCAATACATGAATCTGGTGAAGAATTCCTCGCTGGCGATGGCGATTGGTCTCGCTGAATTGTCGTACGCGTCGCGCCAGGTGGAAACGGAAACGTTTCAAACCTTCGCGGCATTCGGCATTGCGACGCTGCTTTATATTGGCGCGATCGCGCTGCTCGAAGCGGTGCTGCATTGGCGGCAATATGCGCGCCCGGCCACGCGGGGAGCACGCTGATGATGCCGTGGCACGTTTTTACGGCGAATCTGCCGTACTTGCTCGTTGGCGCCTTTCCCGACGGGCCGCTCGGCGGCGCGGCGCTCACGCTCGTGCTGGCGATTACGTCCGCGCTGGCCTCGGCGTTGCTCGGCCTCGCGCTCGGCATTGCGCTGGCGCTCGCATCCGGCCCGCTGCGCGCGCTGCTGCTGCTCGTGATCGGCTTCTTCCGCGCGATTCCCGTGCTGATGCTGATTTTCTGGACGTTTTTCCTGCTGCCGGTGATTTTTCACGTCGACGTGCCGGGTCTCGCGGCCGTGGTCTGCGCGCTCTCGCTGATCGGCGGCGCGTATCTCGCGCATTCGGTGCATGCGGGCATCGTCGCGGTGGGCGACGCGCAATGGCAGGCGGGTCTGTCGCTCGGATTTTCGCGTTTCGCGGCGCTGCGTTACGTGGTGCTGCCCCAGGCTTTGCGCATCATGGCGCCTTCGTTCGTGAATCAATGGGTGTCGCTCGTAAAAGACACGTCGCTTGCCTATATCGTGGGCGTGGGCGAATTGTCGTTCGTCGCCACCCAGATAAATAATCGACTGATGATTTATCCGATTCCGATTTTCCTGTTTGTCGCCGCGTTGTATCTCGTGATGTGCACGGCGCTCGACCGCGCGGCGATGTCCTTGCTCGTCCGCACGCGGCGTGTGAAAGCACGTGCGTTCGAAACGGCGGCCGCCGCGCCCTGAGCGGCGTGGTTTGAAAATCTCTCTCGCCGATTTTTAAAATCCCGACATATCGCGCTACTATCCTTCAACCGTGTTTATTTTGGAGGATCGGTAAAAGTGAAGTACGAAAACGCCTTGCAGAGTGCGATTAAAGGGCGGCTCGAGCGCGCGATGGAACTGGCCGAGCTGTTCGGCCTGTTCATTATCGGCATTGGCACCGTGGCCGCCATGGTGCATTTGATCTGGCGGATGGTGAATTCCGATGGCGTCACCCTCACCGATCTGCTGCTGATGTTCCTGTACCTCGAGGTATTCGCGATGGTCGGGCAATATCTGAAGGCGGGGCAATTGCCGGTGCGTTTCCCGCTGTATATCGCCATGGTGTCGATTGCGCGAGACCTGATTCTGCGTGCGGGCGCGAATTCGGAAATCCATTTGCTGGCTTCCTCGGGCGCGATCGTGCTGATCGCCGTGGGGGTCTTGCTGATTCGCTTTGGTCAGGCGAAATACCCGAGCAGCACCGACGACAACAGCAAGAAGCACGAGTCGAAGAAAATCGAAAGCGCTTGATGCACTTTTATCGGTAGTGATGCGCCGGGCCGCAATCGCCCGGTGCGGCAATTTGGCGCGGCTCGGCGCCCGCGTAAAAACAGTTTCCGACCGAATTTCGGGTTGCGGAGCACGCCTTCGAGCGAAGCTTTTTCAAGTCATTCACTCACTCCAGATGAGTCGTGCGAGCAATTCTCTGCTCCAGCTTTCCGGGTCGGATAGTACCTGAAAGCCAGATTCTCACCGCGCTACTATCTCGTTTCCATCCGTTGTTCGCTTGGCTCCCGGCTTGGTGAGTCGCCAGGACCGTGCCACCGCGCACGCGTTTCGCATATCGCCGGCGACGCTTTCCTTCGCGCAATCCGTTCGTAGACCACGCCTGGGTGCGGTCCTATGATCTTCGCGGATGTCGTTCCGCCGCACCTCACGAGGCTCCATGGTCAATCCGATCCGCAGTGAAATCGATTTCGATGCTGAGGGACGCCACGTCGGCTACCTGCGTCTGCCGCATTCGGTGCATCGCTCCGCATATGGCTGGATTCCCATTCCCGCCGGATCGATCCGCCATGGTGACGGTCCGACCGTCGTGCTGATGGCGGGCAATCACGGCGACGAATACGAAGGCCAGATTCTGGTTTCGCAATTGCTGCGCGAAATCGAACCGCAATGGGTGAGCGGTCAATTGATCTTTCTGCCGATGGCGAATTTCCCCGCTGCGCAGGCCGGCACGCGCACGTCGCCGCTCGATGGCGGTAATCTGAATCGCAGCTTCCCGGGCGATCCGCAAGGTTCACCGACGGCCATCATTGCCGACTATATCGAGCACACGCTGTTGGCGCGTGCGCAATATCTGATCGACTTTCACTCAGGTGGCAGTTCGCTGCTCTACGACGGCGCGAACATGCTCGCCATACAGCCCGACGACGCCGGGCAGACAACACGTTTGCGCGCATTACTCGGTGCATTCGGCTTGCCGCGTGCGTTCTTGCATGCGCCCAATCCGCTGCATTCGGCCACCGCAGCGTGGCGGCAAGGCGCGATCTCGATCGTGACAGAACTGGGTGGCGCGGGCACGGTGCAAAGCCGCTTGTTGCGCGAGGCGCGTCAGGGCGTGCTGCATCTGCTGGGGCACATTGGCGCGCTTGCCGGACCGCTGGTGCCGAAGGCCGCGCCCCACGAGACACGCTTCTATCGCGTGTCCGGCGCGTCTCACTATGTCTATGCCTATGAACACGGCGTTTTCGAGCCGCTCGTCGAACTCGGGCAGCGCGTGGAAGCGGGGCAGCCCGCCGCGCGAATTCATTTTCCTGAAACACCGTTGCGCGAGCCGGTAACGGTCGCGTTCGACGCCGCGGGCGAAGTCGTGTGTCAACGCGCGATGGCGGCGGTGCAGCGAGGCGATTGTCTGTTCCACCTGGCCGAGCCGGCGTGATGCGTTTGCGGGCTGTTTGCTGCGATGGCGGCAGCGGCCGCCGTTATTGCAGCGAATCGCTCATCTCGATCGGTTTCAAGTTTCAATTCGATCAATAGTTATCCATAACGTTATTCGAATTGCTTGGTTAATGGCTGCGCAGTCAACGGATAACCTTGTCTGCGTCAGACCGAACTTGAAAAGAACAGCGGCGTCATTCCCCGGACGATTCTTTATGAGCTACCGAATCATCGACACTACACCGCTCGACGCGCTGGCCAAGCCGTTGCTCGACGGTTTGCAACACGAGTACGCGACGCGATACCGCGAATTTCGCAGCGACAGCGAGGCATCGGCGGCGCAGGAACTGGCGCGCTATCCGGCCGCGTTGTTCGCGCCGCCGGATGGCGCGTTCATTCTCGTCGAACACGAGGGAGAAATTGTCGGCGGCGGCGCGTTCAAGCGCTATGACGCGCATACGGCCGAACTCAAACGCATCTGGACGCACGAAAGCCAGCGGCGAAAAGGCATTGCGCGCCGGGTCGTCGAAGAACTGGAAGCGCGCGCGGTACATCTCGGTTATCGCCGCATTTATTTGACGACGGGTTTCAGACAACCCGAAGCCTGGGGACTCTACTTCGACACACACTACGTGCCGCTTTTCGATCGCGCGATCGCGCCGGAGATTCATGTGCGGTTGCCGTTCGGCAAGGATTTGCGCAGACCGGGCGATGTCGATTCGCTCGACGATCTGCGCGCTCGCGAACCGCTTGGCGCACGCCAGTAAGCGGTCCATCGTCCACTTCATTCTTCCTTCGAACATGACATTCAAAAAGAAGCTTGCGCTGCTGGGCGGCGCGCTCACGCTCGGTCTCGGTGCGGTACTCGCGACCAGTACGTGGGCTGCCGAACAATTCGATCTGAGCCCCGAGCAGCACGGACGTCCTCGCGCCAGCGCCGACGCCGCAGCCATCAAGGCGGTGCCGCCGGGTTTTGCGTTCGCGGAGAAGGACACGCTCACGATCGGCATCGTACCCGCGCTGCCGCCGATCAGCGCCTATGCCACCGACGCACGCACCGTGGTCGGCTTCGATCCGGATCTCTCGCAGGTGGTCGCCGACGGTCTTGGACGCAAACTGCGGCTCGTGACGCTTGCGTGGCCCGATTGGCCGCTTGCGTTGCAGTCTGGAAAAGTCGATGCGGTGGTGTCGAACGTGACCGTGACGGAGGAGCGCAAGGAGAAGTTCGACTTCTCGACGTATCGCCGCGACGAACTGGGCTTTTATGTGCGCACCGGCAGCCCGATCAAGACGATTCGCGAGCCGAAGGATGTGGCGGGGTTGCGTGTGATTACCGATGCGGGCACGAATCAGGAAAAGGTCCTGCTCGAATGGAACAAGGAAAATATTGCACATGGTTTGAAGCCGCTCACCGTGCAGTATTACGACGACGATGCGGTGCGCACTGTCGCGCTGCAAGCCGGGCGCGCCGATGCGATATTCAGTGTGAACGCCGTGCTGGCGTGGCAGTCCGCGGTACAGGGGAAAACGCGGCTGGTGGGCACGGTTAGCGGCGGCTGGCCGCGCACGGCCGAGGTGGCCATCACCACACGCAAAGGAAGTGGTCTCGCTGTACCGCTCACGCAGGTGCTGAACGACCTGATCCAGAGTGGCAAGTATGGGCAGGTGCTCACGCGCTGGAATTTGCAGTCGGAAGGGATTGCTCATTCGGCGACAAATCCGCCAGGATTGCCGAAAACGTGAGTGAGCGTTTGCGCGCATGGCACAGGTGATTTAAGCAGCGCGCATCCTGAAGACTTCGCAGTAACGAACGGCGTGCCGTCATAGGCGCGCCGTTTGCTTTTTCAACGCCTTGATTCGCGCCCGAGCGGCGAACCGCGCATCGCACTTGAATTAACGATTATGAATAGCGCTTACGCGGAATAACCATGCGCAAAATGATTGTTTAATTGATGTGCAGCATGACTGTTATCTTTTTCACGCACTGAAACAAACCAGCACGGACACATAGAATGCTGGCGTAATCTTAACGTAAGATTGATGAGTCATGCAGATCAAAATGAAAATAATGCGTCTTTTCAGGGAAGTCACGGTGTCGCGCACACTGCACGTCAATACGCATCTCCATTTCGTTTCAAGCACATAAGCCGATCGCCGTCACGGTATTCGCGCGCTTCAATCAATTTGATTAGTCATCCTTTTCTAATCGGACTCGTCCGGTCGAAGGCGAGGGTGCGCGCATGCCCGCCGGACTCCCGTAACCGTAACCCAACGCTCTTTGCCAACTGGATTACCGATGCATGCACTGACAAAAAGACAGGCCGCCCGATTCGGGACGGCTGCGCCCGGCTTGCGCATGAAGACCCTGGCTCTTGCCGCTCTTGCGCTGGCGTGCCACGGCGCGGCATGGGCGCAAACCACGCCGGCCACGCCCGAGGGTGATACCGGCATCACGCAACCGGCGCAATCCACGCAGTCGGCTTCGCCTGCGCAGACGACGACCGCACGCGGCGGCGATACCGTGCAGCAAGACACCGTTGTCGTGACGGGCACGCGTACGGACACCAAGGCGAGCAAGAGCCTGACGCCCGTGGACGTGATTAGTGGCGCGCGTCTTCAGCAGACCGGTCAGAGCAATCTGCGCGACGCGCTGGTTCAACTCTCGCCCGCCATCGTGCGCGAGACCTACGCGGGCGACGCCGCCGTGCTCACCGACGCGCTGTCGCTGCACGGCCTGAGCCCCGATCACGTGCTGGTGCTCATGAACGGAAAACGTCGGCACAGCACTGCGAATATCGCGCTGGACGGTGGCTTGAACGAAGGCTCGACCGGCGTCGATATCGACATGATTCCGGTAGCGCTGATCGATCACATCGAGATTCTGCGCGACGGGGCCGCCGCTCAATATGGTTCCGACGCTATCGCGGGCGTCATCAATATCATTCTTAAACGCAAGTCGCAGGGCGGCGAGGTGCAGAGCACGACCGGTCAGACCTATGCGGGCGATGGGTTGAAAAACACCGAGTCGGCGAATCTCGGCTTCAATCTCGGCGATCGAGGTTTCCTGGATCTCGCCGCCGAATACGCGCGCCAGAATCACACGGTGCGGACCGGTCCCGACGACTATTTCGGCACCTTCGCACCGGGGCACGGTTACTACAATCCCATCGAAGGCGATCCGTCGAGTACGCGTCAGTCGGTGGGTTTCAACGCGGGCTATTCGCTCAGCGACGATGTCGAACTCTATGGATTCGGTACCTATGCGCATCGCAACGCCAGCGCCTACCAGAACTATCGCCCGCCTTCGGTGCTGCCCGAAATTTATCCGAACGGCTTCACGCCGCAAGAGACAATCAGCGAGAACGATTTTTCGGTCACGGCAGGCGTGAAGGGCGAGAATCTGTTCGGCTGGTCGTGGGATCTGAGCACGACTTACGGCGGCGATCACGCGAACATCGGTATGGTCGATTCGGCCAATACCGGGCTCTACGACGCGATTGGCTACACGCCCACGAATTTCCATCTGTCGACGGTGAGCAATACGCAGCTCACCAACAACATCGACTTTTCGCGGGCATTCCAGTTGCCGCTGCTGCCCGCGCCGGTGCAGGTGTCGTTCGGCTTCGAGCAGCGCCGCGAGACGTATTCGGTCGGGGCAGGCGATCCGTATTCCTACGCGTACGGTGGCTCACAGGCTCTGCCGGGTCTTTCGCCGGTCAGCGCGGCCGACGTGTCGCGCAACGTGATCGGCACGTATATCGACTTGTCGACGCATATCACGCCGAAGTGGCAGATCGATCTCGCGGGCCGCTACGAGCACTATAACGACGTGGGTGACACCACCAACGGCAAGATCTCCACGCGCTACGACTTCACGCCGCGCTTCGCGATTCGCGGCAGCGTCAGCTCGGGTTTCCGCGCGCCGTCGCTCGCCGAGGAGTATTACACCAATATCAATGAGTCGCCGGCGTCGGCGAGCGGTTTGCTCGCGGCGAATTCGGCGGCGGCGAAGCTTATCGGCGCGCAGCAGCTCAAGTCCGAACAGTCGACGAACTACAACGTCGGCTTCGTGCTCACGCCCGTGGACAATCTGCATCTGACGCTCGATGCGTATCAGGTGGATATCCGCAATCGCATCGTGTTGGGTGGAACGGCGTCGGGCGCCGACGCAATTGCGGCGATGGAAGCGGCCGGATTGTCGGTGCCTTCTTCGGTGCCGGTGTCGGCGGTATCGGCGAGCTATTTCACCAATGGCGCGAGCACGCGTACGCGCGGTATCGACCTCATGGGCGCGTGGCACACGGCATTCGGCCGCTGGGGGCAGGTGGACTGGGATCTCGGCGTCAATCTGAATACGACGTCGATCACGCACATGGCGACCAACGCGAACGGCGGCCCGGTGCTCAATGCGCAGCAGGTCGGCTGGCTCACGACGTCGACGCCGAAGAACAAGATCATTATCGGCGGCACATGGCATCGCGACAAATGGGCTGTGGCGATTCACGAAACGCGTTTTGGCACGACCTCGGGTGAAGAGACTTATATCGTCGGACCGAATGCATTTTCCACCACGCAGTTCATTCACTTCGAAAACGCGGCGCGTTACGTGACCGACGTGGAAGTGCGCTACGACGTGACGAAGAAATTCCAGATCGCGGTGGGCGCGAACAATCTCTTCGATGTCTATCCGTCGAAGCTGCCCTATGAAGCGCAACTAGAAGGCGCGCAGTACGACGCGTTCGCCTCCACGATCGGCGTGAATGGCGGTTTTTATTATCTGCGAGCGCGCTACCAGTTTTAAGCAATACGAAAATTATGCGCAATCCACGCACAGGCCGTTTCTGCAATGCATAGCAGAAATCAGTCGTACGCCTGATGACTTGCGGTGGACATAATGTCCGGCGGGGTGTGAGTGCGTTTCCGCAATCTTTCATCCGCGTGCATGAGCGCGCGGGAAGGGAGTGACATGTCCTGGTCCCTTTCGATACTCGACAAGAGTCCGATCGCCGAAGGCGCGAATGCGCACGAGGCGCTGCAGTTCACGATTCGTCTTGCGCAACGCGCCGAAGCGCTGGGTTATCGGCGCTACTGGATCGCCGAACATCACGGCGCGCCGGGGCTTGCGAGTTCCGCGCCGGAAATCGTGGTCTCGCATCTGCTTGCGCATACTTCGCGGCTGCGTGTGGGCTCGGGCGGCGTGATGTTGCAGCATTACAGTCCTTTCAAAGTCGCTGAAACGTTTCGCGTGCTGGCCGCGCTCGCGCCGGGCCGCGTCGATCTCGGCGTGGGCAAGGCGCCGGGCGGTCTGCCGCTTACCACGCGCGCCTTGCAGTGGTTTCACGACAAGACGAAAAAGCCCGACTTCCCGCATCAACTCGCCGAACTCGACGCGTTCCTGAAATGGGGCGTGGCCGAGGATCATCCGCTCGCGGGCGCGGTGGCCTTGCCCGTGCCGCCCGAGCCGCCGCAGCGCATTTTGCTGGGTGGCAGCGTCGAAAGCGCGCGTCTGGCCGCCGAGCACGATTGGGCCTTCTGCTACGCGGGTCATTTCAACGGCGACGAAGCCAACATCGAACGTTCCATCGACGCTTACCGCGAAGCCACCGGCCGCGCGCCGCTGCTTGCGCTCTACGCGTTTGCTGCTGAAACAGCGAAACAGGCGCGCGAACAGGTGGGGGCGTTGCGCATCTTCAAGCTGCAACTCGCAACCGGCCAGAGCGTGAATTTGCCGAGTCCCGAGGCCGCCGCCGAATTCGCGCGGCAAACCGGCGTGTCCGATTATCGGCTCGACGAATTGCATCCGCATGTGGTTGCCGGAACCGCCGAGGACGTGCGAGACGATCTCGACGCATTGCATGCGCGCTTCGGTATCGAGGAATTCGTGATCGACACGCCCGTTGCGGACTATGCGTTGCGGCTCGCGTCATATGAACTGCTGGGCCACGCCGCGCTCGCCGCGCGCGTTTGAATTTGAGCGCGCAACAGGCGTCGATCGGATCTTCACTTCACATACTGTCGCTGGACGGAACTGAACATGACACAACGAAACCTCACATTCGGCATCATGCTGCACGGCGCGGGCGGTCACATGAACGCGTGGAAACACCCCGGCGGCCCGGCGGACGCCAGCGTCAATCTCGACTTCGTCACGGGCATCGCGCAAAAGGCCGAAGCCAATGGCGTGGCCTTCGCTTTCGTCGCGGACGGGCTGTATATCAACGAAAAATCAATCCCGCATTTTCTCAACCGTTTCGAGCCGATTTCGGTTCTCTCGGCGCTCGCGACGGCGACCACGAAAATCGGCCTGGCGGGCACGTTGTCGACGTCGTACAGCCATCCGTTCACGGTCGCGCGCCAGTTCGCTTCGCTCGATCTGATCAGCGGCGGCCGCGCGGGATGGAATGTGGTGACGTCGCCACTCGAAGGATCGGCGAAGAACTATGGCGGCGAACATCCCGATCACGAACTGCGCTACGAGATCGCCGATGAATATCTCGACGTCGTGCAAGGTCTGTGGGATAGCTGGGACGACGACGCGTTCGTGCGCAATCGCGCGAGCGGGCAATTCTTCGATCGCGACAAACTGCACACGCTCAATCACAAAGGCCGTTTCTTCGAAGTGGCCGGGCCGCTCAATATCCAGCGCTCGCCTCAAGGGCAGCCGGTGATCTTTCAGGCGGGCTCGTCGGAGTCGGGCATTGCGCTGGCCGGCAAATACGCCGATGCCGTATTCACGCATTCGCCCTCGCTCGAAGAGACGCGCGAGTTCGCCGAGCGCGTGCGCGCAAGCGCGGTCGAGCATGGGCGCGATGCCGCTGACGTGAAGATTTTCCCGGGCATCGGTCCGATTGTGGGCACGACGCTCGAAGAAGCCGAAGCGAAGTACGCCGCGATTCGCGATCTGCTCGATATCGACGACGCGCTCGCCTATCTGGGCCGCTTCTTCGAGCACCACGACTTTTCGCAGTATCCGCTCGATGCGCCGTTCCCCGAACTGGGCGAGCTCGGCACCAACAGTTTCCGTTCGACCACCGATCGCATCAAGGCCGACGCGCGCCGCAGCGGCGCGACGCTGCGCGAAGTGGCGCTCGAAGTGGCCACGCCGAAAACGCAGTTTCTCGGCACGGGCGAGCAGATTGCCGACGAGTTGATCCGCTGGCTCGACGCGGGCGCTGCCGATGGTTTCATCCTCGGCTTTCCTGTGCAGGCCGAAGGGCTCGACGACTTCGTCAAGCACGTGATCCCCGTGCTGGAAGCGCGTGGCCGCTACGACCGCCGTCTCAAGGGTGAGACGCTGCGCGATCACCTGGGCTTGCCGCGTCGCGAAAGCCGCTACGCCGCCGCCGCGGTGTGATGACCGACTCCACGAGCAGGAACCGCAAACCATGAGCGATACCACTCATCTGGACGCCTCCGCGAACGCGGCCGGCACGCCCGACTATGCGCGCTATCGCGTCGTGCCTGCGCGCCATCGCGCGCGCACGGCGGGGACGGTGCTGGCCGTCGTGCTGATCGGCGTCGTGTTGCAATCGGTGCTCGGCAATCCGCGCTGGGAATGGTCGGTATTCGCGCAGTGGTTCTTCGCCGGACCGGTGCTCGAAGGACTTGGCCGCACGCTCGTGCTCACGGCGTTGGGCGCGGCGTTCGGCTTTGCGCTCGCGGTGCCGATCGCGCTCGCGCGGCTCTCCCGCTCGCCGTTGCTAGCGGCGCTCGCGTGGGCGTTCGTCTGGCTGTTCCGCTCGATTCCGCCGATCGTGCTGCTGCTTTTGCTCAACAACCTCGGCTATCTGTACGAGACCGTGTGGATCGGCGTGCCGTTCACGCATCTCACGCTGCTGCAAGCGCCCACGGCGGATCTGATCGGCCCGTTCTTCGCGGCCGTGCTCGGGCTCACGCTCAATCACGCTGCGTTCGCCGCCGAAGCGATTCGCGGCGGCATTCTCTCGGTCGATCAGGGGCAGCGCGAAGCGGCGGCCGCGCTCGGTCTGCCGCATGCGCGCCAGGCATGGCGTATCGTGCTGCCGCAAGCGATGCGCGCCGTGTTGCCGACCGCCTTCAACGACGTGATCGGACTTGCGAAAGGCACCTCGGTTGTCTATATCCTCGCGATGCCGGATCTGTTCTACACGGTGCAGATCATCTATCACCGCAATCTCGAAGTGATCCCGCTGCTGATGGTCGCGACGATCTGGTATCTCGTGATACTCACCGTGCTCTCGGCGATTCAGGTGCATATCGAGCGTCACTATGCGCGAGGCGCGACGCGCGAGCAGCCCGCGCGGTCGCGATTCAACCGTTGGCTCGCCGTTGGCGTGGCATCTGTGGCGCGTACCGTTGGTGCAGCGCTTGGCAAACTTCGTGGCGACACGCAGGAAGCGGCGCATGCGCTTGCGGCAGCGGGCGCGGAGTCCGGCTGGGCTCAGCAACGCGTGGGCGGGCGGGTCGGCATTCATAACGTGTCGCGGAGTTTTGGCGCGCTGAAAGTGCTCGACAACATCTCGCTCACGGTGCCGTCCGGCAGCGTGACGGTGATTCTCGGTCAGTCGGGCTCGGGCAAGTCGACGCTGCTGCGCACGATCAACCACCTCGAAAGCGTGGACGACGGCTTCATCGACATCGATGGCGAACTCGTCGGTTATCGACGCGAAGGCCGCACGCTTTACGAATTGAAGGAAGCGGAAATCCTCAAGCGCCGCGCCGAAGTCGGCATGGTGTTCCAGAGCTTCAATCTGTTTCCGCATCTGAGCGTGCTCGACAACGTGATCGAAGCGCCGCTCGCGGCGGGCGTGCCGCGCGAGATCGCGACCGCACAGGCGCGTGCGCTGCTCGCGCGGGTTGGCCTCGCGGACAAGGCCGATGCGTGGCCGCGCCAGCTTTCCGGCGGCCAGCAGCAACGCGTGGCGATTGCGCGCGCGCTCGCGCTCAAGCCGAAGGTGCTGTTGTTCGACGAACCGACGTCCGCGCTCGATCCCGAACTCGTGAACGAAGTGCTCGACGTGATTCGTCAGTTGGCGCGCTCGGGAACGACGCTCGTGATCGTCACGCACGAGATCGGCTTCGCGCGCGAAGTGGCGGACACGGTCGTGTTCATGGATGGCGGTCGCGTGGTGGAATCGGGGCCGCCCGCGCAGGTGCTGAGTAATCCGTCGCATACGCGCACGCGCGAATTTCTCTCGAAGGTGCTGTGATGACGGATGGACGCACGTGCGTCGCGATGCGGCCGGGGCGACGCCGTTTCGTCACGGCATTGGCTGCGCTGGGCGCGTCGCCGTTCGCGGCGGCGGCGTCGTCCGGGGGCGATGCCTCAAGCGCCACGCGCTTCGACTTCAGTCCGCAACAGCGCGGCCGCCCGCGCGCCGCGAAAGACGCGCAGGCCGTCCAGGCGCTCGGCGGATATGCGCTCGCGAAGGCGGGCACGCTGACCGTGGCGGTCGCGCCATTCGCGCCGCCGATCGCCACTTACGCGACCGACGCGCGCACGATCGTGGGCGCGGACCCGGACTACGCGCAATTGCTCGCCGACGCGCTCGGCCTGTCGCTCGCGCTCGTCACGGTGGCGTGGCCGGACTGGCCGCTCGGCCTTGCGTCCGGCAAGTACGACGCGGTGATCTCGAACGTCGGCGTCACGGAAGCGCGCAAGCGCAAGTTCGACTTCACGAGTTACCGCCAGGGACTGCACGCGTTCTACGTGCGCCAGGACAGCGCCATTCGTGCGATCGGCGCGCCGGCCGACATCGCGGGCCTGCGCATCGTCACGGATTCGGGGACGATCCAGGAGCGCATCCTGATCGAATGGAACCGGCAGAACGCGGCGCGCGGCGTCAAGACGGCGTCGCTGCTGTATTTCGACGACCGCGCTTCCGCGCGGCTTGCGTTGCTGTCCGGACGCGCCGACGCGATCTTCGACCCCGATGCGCCGCTCGCTTTCGAAGCGGCCACGCAAGGCGGCATTCGCAAGGTCGGCGAGATCAACGCGGGCTGGCCCGCGCGCGCGGACGTGGGCGTTGCGACGCGCAAGGACAGCGGCCTGGCGCCGGTTCTCACGCTCGCCACCAATGGCGTGATCCGCGCGGGGCAGTACCGCAGCTCGCTTGCGCGCTGGGGGCTGCTGCCCGAGGCGCTGACGCAATCGCAAACCAATCCGCCCGGACTGCGCGATGCCTGAGCGCGCCGTTCGCGGCTTTCATGGAGACGGTATGGCCGCCATTCGCATCGACCATCTGGCTTTTCTCACGCCGGGCAACTATCGCGACGAATCGCCGTTCGAAGGCATCGAGCAATCGCTCGATCTGTTCGCCGTGGGCGAGACGCTTGGTTACGACAGCGCCTGGGTGCGCCAGCGGCATCTCGAACGCGCGGTGTCGTCGGCGGCGACGTTTCTCGCGGCGGCAAGCCAGCGCACCGCGCGCATCGGGCTTGGCGCGGCGGTGATCCAGATGGGCTACGAGAATCCGTTCAGGCTCGCCGAAGATCTCGCGAGCGTCGATGTGCTGTCGCGCGGGCGATTGAATGTGGGCTTGAGCGCCGGTGCGCCTGGACATGGCGCGTTGCTCGGCGAGCGTTTGTTCGATGCCGATCCGCAGCAGATCGACTTCTCGTATGCGCGCATCGCGCGGCTGCGCCAGAACCTCGCGGGCGATTGGCTCGGCGATGCCGACACCTTCGTCGAGTCGGCGGCGGGCCGGGTGCGTCCGCGCGTGACGCCGTATGCGGCCGGGCTCACCGAGCGTCTCTGGTACGGCGGCGGCTCGCTGCGCTCGGTGGAGTGGGCGGCGCGCAACGGCTTCAATCTGCTGATCGGCAACATCACGGCGGGCGAGGGCACCGACCATTTTCGCGAGGCGCAATTGCGGCAGATCGCGGCGTACCGCGCGAACTGGCACGAGGCGCGGCCGCCGCGCATCGCGCTGGGGCGCGTCATCGTGCCGCTCGACAGCGCGAGCACCGCGACGCGCGAGTTCTATCGCGCGTATGCAGCGGGCCGTCATGCGCGCACGCTGATGCCGCACGGCGAACGCCGCACGCTGTTCGCGCCCGATCTGGTCGGCAGCGCGGAGGAGATCGTCGCTGCGCTTCAGGCCGATCCCGTGTTAGCCGAGGTGAGCGAGCTGCGCCTCGAATTGCCGTACGACCTGCCATTCGAGCACTATCGGCAAATTCTGGAGGACGTGGCTACGCGCGTTGCGCCACGGCTTGGATGGCGGGCGCGGGATGCACTAGCGGCGGCGAATGTTGCTATGCCGGATGTGGCGCGTGATCGGCGCGAAGTCGCTTGATCGCTCGCTCAATCGCTTAGTCACGGCGGGCATATCGTTCTCGCGAATGGCTGGTTGCGATACCCGTGCGCAAACATCAAAATCATTCATTATCCTGATCAATATAACGAGGAATTCAATTCAGTATGAGCCGTGACCTTCTGATTCTGCTCCAGCCCGGTTTCTCCGATCCGGCTCATCCCGGCGAACGATTCATCTGCCCGCACGGTGCGCCAATCGAAGGGCTGCTCGCGAGCGATCCTGCGCGCGTGGCGCGACTCGACGTGAAGCGCGTGCCGTTCGCGCGACCGCGTGCCGCCGTCGTTGCGGTGCTCGACGAAGCACATCAAGGTCTGCCCGTGCTGGTGTTCGGCGACGAACAGCCGCCGCCCGCCGACGCCCAAACGCTCGGCGAGCGGCGCTTCGTCAACGACCCGCAGCGCATTCTCGCGCTGCTTGCCGAGCGCCACGGCTTTCCCAAAGTGCATTGAGTCTGCGCACGCATTCGCCCGCAGTCCGTCATCAGGAAATCGCGATGTCCAATTTCGTATCGTCCGGCGAGGCACTCGCTGCCGCGCCGAATGAACCTTCGCCCGCGGCGCTCGACTGGGTGCGTCGCCTCGTTTCAATCGACACCACGAGTCATCTGCCGAATCTCGGCCTGATCGAGATCGTGCGGGACGAACTCGCGCGCCACGGCATCGAAGCGACGCTGGTGCACGACCGGCGCGAGGGTTGGGCCAATCTCTTCGCGACGGTGCCCGCGCATGACGGCGCGCGCGATGGCGGCATCGTGCTCTCGGGACACACCGATGTTGTTCCGGTGGCGGGGCAGCAATGGGACAGCGATCCCTTCGCGCCCGAAGTGCGTGACGGGCGTCTGTTCGGTCGCGGCACCTGCGATATGAAGGGGTTTATCGGCACGGCGCTTGCGTTGCTGCCGCACATTCGCGAGACGCGCCTCGCGCAGCCGCTGCACTTCGCGCTCTCGTACGATGAAGAAATCGGATGCGTGGGCGCGCCGCATCTGATCGCCGATCTCAAGCGGCGCGGCGTGCGGCCCGCCGGTTGCATCGTCGGCGAGCCGACTGGCATGCGCACGGTGATCGCGCACAAGGGCATTCACACGTATCGCTGTTGCGTACGTGGCCACGCGGCGCATTCCTCGCTCACGCCGAAGGGGCTGAACGCGATCGAATATGCGGCGCGCCTGATTTGCCATATCCGCGATATTGCTGATCAGTTTCGCGAACAGGGACCCTTCGACGACCTCTTCGACGTGCCGTTTACGACCGCGCAAACGAGCCTGATCGAAGGCGGCAATGCGATCAACACGGTGCCCGCCGAATGTCGCTTCTCGTTCGAGTTCCGCAATCTGCCGAATGTGGCGCCGGAGACAGTGATCGGGCGCATCGAAGCGTGGGCGCGCGAAACGCTGTTGCCGCGGATGCGCGCCGAGCATCCGGCGGCGGCCATCGAGTTCGAGCGGCTTTCGTCGTCGCCGGGACTCGATGCCGCCGAGGAAGCGGCGATCACGCAACTCGTGCGCGCGTTGACCGGCGAGCGCGAGCGGCGCAAGGTCGCCTACGGCACTGAAGCGGGACTGTTTGCGCAGGCCGGTATCCCGACCGTGGTGTGCGGACCCGGCCATATCGAACAGGCGCATCGTGCCAACGAATACGTGTCGCTCGATCAGCTGGCGAGCGGCGAGCGTTTCCTGCGCCGCGTGATTCGCAGCCTCGAAGCGGACGATGGACTGGCCGCCGAGGCGGAACGCGCGGCGCTAGTCGTTTGAATGCGAGTGTCAGTGTGACGAGCATCCCAACAACATCCGGAGACGACGCCATCATGGGCAATCGCGAACGCATCGAGACATTCGCAGACATCGCTATTTCATCCGCGCTGGATGAGCGTTTCGAGCGCGTGTCGGTGCGCGATCCGCGCGCACGGCCGCTATTCGAAGAACTGGAGTACGAATATCGCAGCCGCTACGAGGATGTGATTTCGACGCAGGAACTGCGCAACGAAATGACGCGCTACGCCGATGATCTGTTTGCACCGCCCAAGGGCGCTTTCGTGCTGCTGCTTCGCGGCGAGACGGCGGTGGCGGGCGGCGCGTTCATGCCGCACGCCGATGCGGGCACGGCCGAGTTCAAACGCATCTGGGCGAGCCGCGCGCTGCGCCGCCAGGGGCTTGCGCGGCGCGTGCTCGGCGAGCTGGAAAACGAAGCCGCGCGCCTCGGCTATACGCGCGTGTTTCTCGGCACGGGACCGCGTCAGCCGGAAGCCATTTCGCTCTATACGCATAGCGGTTATACGCTGCTCTCCGCGCACGATTTCGGTGAGGATGCGCCGCCTGGATATCACTTCGAAAAGCTGCTCGCGCGTGGCGCACGTACGTGAATCATTGCGCCGAATTTACGGAGCGCGAACGCGTGGCGCAAGTGCATCGCTTCGATGGCGGCCCGGATTACTGGCGGCCCGAAGACGTCAAGCTTGTTTACCTCGTTTTTTCGATCACAACGGATCGCGCCGTCCCGTCATGCGTCCGAGAATATCGATGTGCTGGACCAGCTGATGATAGATCACGGCTAGCACATGGCCTGCTATCAGCAGATAGGACAGGTAGGCCAGCCAGTAATGGATCGTCGCCCCCAGATGCACCAGCAGCTTGTCCTGCGGAATGACGGAGGGAAGCGTGAAGAGCCAGAACCAGTTGACCAGATGACCGCCGCCATACGAAGTGAGATAGCCGCTGACCGGCATGGCGAAGAGGATCAGATACAGCAGCCCGTGACCGAGGCTCGCGAGCCGTTGCTCGAACGCGGGAATACGCTCGGGCAGCGGCGGCGCGGATCCTGACAAACGCGCAACGACGCGAATGAGCGTGAGCAGCAAGATGGTCAGGCCAATCGATTTGTGCAGATTGACCCAACCGCCATGTGAGGGATCGTGACGGTCCATCGTCGTCATATACCAGGCAATGGGAATGACCACGAACATGCAGAGTGCCGTCAGCCAGTGAAGGACGCGCAGCGCGGTGCTGTAGACGAGGACGGTCGTGGGGCGCGTCGAGGGCGAAGTGCGGGACATGGCGGGAATTTTTCTAATGAGTGTGACGCAAGCCTGCCACAAAACATCGTGCGCGGACGCATCGCGGTCGACGGGGTTTTATTATCCGGCGTTACACGGCACGCGGCTGATAGCCAATCGTCAGGTTGGCGGGTGACGCTTCGATGATGATCGCGAGCGCGCGCGCAGCCCGGCTTCCCCGGCCACTGACGCGCCACCTGCGATGTGACCGTCCGTTCGCGACGATCGTGCGCGATATATGCAAAGACGAATAAGTCACTTCAATTGCAATGTGTCGGATTCCATACTGACTCTCGCGTATGCGCGGCGGGTGGCGAGATGCCGGATTCGCCGCCGCGTATTTGAATAGCAGCTTTTCTTGGTTGGACGCGATGCAGTTTCCTCGCATAGTGGAATCCAGACGTCTATAGACGGCAGCGGCCGGGATGGCCGGCACGTTGCCGCTGTTCTCATGGAGGCACACATGACGGTGGAATTGCACGAAAAGCCGCTGCACGCGGATCTCGAAGCGGCGCGCGAAGCCGCGCAAACGGCGGGTTTGAGCTACGCGGGCAGCGTGACGCCGCAACAGGCGTGGGCGCTGCATCAAGCGGGTGACGCGGTGCTCGTCGACGTGCGCACGGCGGAAGAGCGCGCATTCGTCGGACAAGTGCCCGACACGCTGCATGTGCCCTGGGCGACGGGCACGAGCCTCACGCGCAATCCGCGCTTCGTGCGCGAGCTTGAGGCGAAAACGGGCAAATCCGCCGCGATCGTGCTGTTGTGCCGCAGCGGCAATCGCTCGGCACAGGCGGCCGAGGCGGCGGCGAAAGCGGGCTTTGCACAGGTGTTCAATGTAAGCGAGGGCTTCGAGGGCGATCTCGACGAGACGCGCCGCCGAGGTCGGCAAAATGGCTGGCGTTTCCACGGCTTGCCGTGGGTGCAGGACTGACTCGATCCCGCACGCCGCATCCAGAACCACCACAACGAGGGACCCGGCGTGACCGCTTTTCATGTGACTGAAATCGTTGACGCACTGCAGGCCGTCCGGCAGCAGTGGCGCGAGCGCCAGCGGCGCGCGCTCGAACCGGGCGGGCGCGATCTGCCTGCACGCGAGGCGCTCGCGCAGGTCGTCGAAACGCTCAAGGGCGTGCTGTTCCCGATGCGGCTCGGGCCGCCCGATCTGCGTCAGGAAAGCGAAAACTTCTACGTGGGCCATGCACTCGACGCGGCGCTGCACGGCTTGCTCGCGCAGGCGCGTCTCGAGTTGCGCTACAAGGCGCGGCGCGCCGATGCGGATTCCGGTTCGGACATCGATGCGCGCGCGGCGGCGGCAGTGCAGGCATTCGCGCGTCGGCTGCCGGAGATCCGCGCGCTGCTCGACAGCGACGTGCTCGCGGCCTACACGGGCGATCCGGCGGCGGGCAGCGTGGACGAGGTGCTGCTCTGCTATCCGGGCGTGCTCGCGATCATTCATCACCGCTTCGCGCACGAGTTGTACCGGCTCGGGCTGCCGCTGCTCGCGCGCATCATTTCGGAACTCGCGCACGCGGCGACCGGCATCGATATTCATCCTGGTGCTCAGATCGGCAGCGCGTTCTTCATCGACCACGGCACCGGCGTGGTGATCGGCGAAACGGCCGTGATCGGCGAGCGCGTGCGCGTGTATCAGGCGGTCACGCTCGGCGCGAAGCGCTTTCCGCGCGACGCGGCGGGCAACCTCGAAAAGGGCCTCGCGCGTCATCCGATCGTCGAGGACGACGTCGTGATCTACGCGGGCGCGACCATCCTCGGCCGCGTCACGCTTGGGCGCGGCGCGGTGATCGGCGGCAACGTCTGGCTCACCGAAAGCGTGCCGCCGTTCTCGCACATCACGCAGGCGATCACGCGTCACGAAACGCGCGCATCGGCGGCGCTCAGCGCGGGCGTGCCGTCATGAACGGCATCGTCCACGACTTCGGCGCGACGGTGCGGCGTTTGCGCGAGGCGCATGCGTGGTCGCAGGAGCGCCTCGCCGAACATGCGGGCCTGAACCGCACCTACATCGGCGAAATCGAGCGCGGGACCGCGATTGCGTCGATCGTCACTGTCGAGAAGCTCGCGCTCGCGTTCGGCGTGGGCGTGGCCGAACTGCTGGCCGGTTCGGCGCTGATCGTGTCGGGCGAACGCGCGCGCGCAGCAGGCGGCCTGCGCCCCTGAGCCGCTTCTTTTCTTCCACCTGCTTTTGATGCAACGCGTGCACCGCCGCGTGCGCGCTGCGTGTTGACGCCTATAGCCGGTTGAAGTGCGCACAGTGGCTTTTCATAATCGCCACTCGTCATAAGCAATGTGTTTTTTGTTCTAAGCAACCGGAGCCCCTTGTCCATGTCCACGACTTTGAGCAGTCAGACGGCGCTTGGCGATAATGCCGCGCGTCAGTTGGCGAACGCCACCAAGACCGTCCCGCAGCTTTCCACGATCACGCCGCGCTGGCTGACGCACCTGCTGCAATGGGTGCCGGTCGAAGCGGGTATTTATCGCCTGAATCGCGTCAAGGATCCCGAAGCCGTGCGCGCGGCCTGCACCGCGCGCGAAGACGAAGGCACCTTGCCGCGCACGTTCGTGCCGTACGAAGAGCAGCCGCGCGAATATTTCCTGAACGCGGTAAGCACGGTGCTCGACGTGCATACGCGTATTTCCGATCTCTATAGCAGCCCGCACGATCAGATCAAGGAGCAACTGCGCCTCACGATCGAGACCATCAAGGAGCTGCAGGAGAGCCAGCTGATCAACAATCCCGATTACGGTCTGCTGGCCAACGTCGAGGAAGATCAGCGCATTTTTCCGCTCACGGGCGCGCCCACGCCCGACGATCTCGACGAACTGCTCACCAAAGTGTGGAAGGAGCCTGCGTTCTTTCTCACGCATCCGCTCGCGATCGCCGCGTTCGGACGCGAATGCACGCGCCGTGGCGTACCGCCGCCGACGGTCAGCCTGTTCGGCTCGCAGTTCCTCACGTGGCGCGGCATTCCGCTGATTCCCTCGGACAAGGTGCCGGTCGCCGACGGCAAGACCAAGATCCTGCTGCTGCGCGTGGGCGACAAGCGTCAGGGCGTGGTCGGTCTCTATCAGCCGGGTGTGGCGGGCGAGCAGGGGCCGGGGCTGTCGGTCCGCTTCATGGGCATCAACAACCAGGCGATCGCTTCGTATCTGATCTCGTTGTACTGCTCGCTCGCGGTGCATTCTCCGGATGCGCTGGCCGTCCTCGATGAAGTGGAGATCGCCAAGTACCATGACTATCCCGACACCTACCGTTAATCCCGCGGCCGTCGAGCATCCGCCGTTGCCGGGCGGCTTGCCGGACCCCGCGACGCTGGCGAGTCTCGCGAACGCGTTCTTCAGCGCGCTGCCGGGCGGTACGAGCGGTGTGTCGGCGCCCGTTGTCGCGAGTCCCGATGTTTCCGCGGGCAGCGGCGCGACGGGTGGCTTGCCGTCGGCGCTGCCGGCTGCGGCGCCGATCCTCGCGTCGGTCAGCAATCCCGCGCCGGCCGGTTCGCCGCTGGCGGGACCGGGCGGCACGGGCACGGGCGTGCCCGGCTTCGCGCCGCCGCAAGGCAAGGCGCCGGGGCTGAATCTCGCGCCGTCCGCGCCCACGCACGTGCTCTCGCTCGGCAATCGCGCACCCGCGCTCGCGCCGCATGCGGCCGCTGCAAACGGGCTGCCGGATTCCGCCGTGTCGATTGCGCCGGCGCTCGAACCGCGTGCGGGCGGAGCGCTGCTCGGCGTGCCGCCGGTTCAGGAGGCGGCGAGCCCGACGCACGCACCGCCCGCTACGCCTGCCGCCACGGGACCGTCGCCGTTCTATTTTCTGCACGGCGCGCAGAACGGCTGGCACGGGCGGGCGCAGGACATCGACGTGCCCGTTCATGGTCACGGCCAAGGACAGGCTTCGCCGCAAGCGTTCGGTCTGCCCGGCGGCGACGTGTTGCGCGATCTCGTCGTGTTCGAACCGCGCAGTGTGGGCGTACCCAATGTGAGCGGAGTAAGCGGCGAAAGCGCGCGCTATTTCGTCGACGAGCGCGAGGCGGCCGTGCCGCACGGTCTGAAGTCGTCCGCGCATCCGCCGTTCGATGTGAACGCCGTGCGCCGCGATTTCCCGATCTTGCAGGAGCGCGTGAACGGCAAGCCGCTGATCTGGTTCGACAACGCGGCGACGACGCACAAGCCGCAAGCCGTGATCGACCGGCTCGCCTATTTCTACGCGCACGAGAACTCGAACATCCATCGCGCCGCGCATGCCCTCGCGGCACGCGCAACCGATGCCTACGAGCATGCGCGCAAGACCGTGCAGCGCTTCATCAACGCGTCGTCGCCGGATGAGATCGTGTTCGTGCGCGGCACCACCGAGGCGATCAACCTCGTGGCGAAAAGCTGGGGCGCGCAGAACGTGGGCGAGGGCGACGAGATCATCGTCTCGCATCTGGAGCATCACGCGAACATCGTGCCGTGGCAGCAACTGGCCGCGCAGAAGGGCGCGCGTCTGCGCGTGATTCCCGTCGACGATTCCGGCCAGGTGCTGCTCGACGACTACCGCAAGCTGCTCAGCGATCGTACGAAAATCGTGTCGGTCACGCAGGTGTCGAATGCGTTGGGGACGGTGGTGCCGGTGCGCGAGATCGTCGAGCTGGCGCATCGCGCGGGCGCGAAGGCGCTCGTGGACGGCGCCCAGTCGATCTCGCACATGCGCGTGGACGTGCAGGCGCTTGATGCCGACTTCTTCGTGTTCTCGGGCCACAAGATCTACGGCCCGACCGGCATCGGCGTGGTGTACGGCAAGCGCGAGGTGCTCGAAGCGATGCCGCCGTGGCAGGGCGGCGGCAACATGATCGAGGACGTGACCTTCGAGCGCACGGTGTTTCATGGGCCGCCCGCGCGCTTCGAGGCGGGCACCGGCAATATCGCCGATGCGGTGGGGCTGGGCGCGGCGCTCGACTACGTGAGCCGTATCGGCATCGAGAATATCGCGCGCTACGAGCACGATCTGCTCGGCTACGCGACGAGCGTGCTCGCGCCCGTTGCCGGCGTGCGACTCATAGGCACCGCGCGCGACAAGGCCAGTGTGCTGTCGTTCGTGCTGAAGGGCTACACGACGGCGGAAGTGGGGCAGGCGCTCAGCGAAGAAGGTATCGCGGTGCGCGCGGGCCATCATTGCGCGCAGCCGATCCTGCGGCGCTTCGGTCTCGAAGCGAGCGTGCGTCCGTCGCTCGCGTTCTACAACACCTGCGATGAAGTTGATGCGCTGGTGGCGGTCGTGAGGCGGCTCGCGTCGCGCCGTTAGAGATCGGGGGGCCGGTGTTGATTCGGCGCCGGCCCGCTGTTTTTCTGATCCCGCGAATGGTGACGCCACGTGTGCGGCCGCGTTTTCGCCGATAACGATCAAACCCGCTTCGGGCTCGGCCGGCAATCAATATTTGCAGCGCTGTTAGCTACCAAAGGCATTGTCAGAATATCGGATGAGGTTTCAATTTCGAGCCATCCGTGATCCGGCTATAACGGAATGGACTCAAATCGATAGGAGGAGGATTGCCGAGTACCAGCGCAGCTATCGCACTTCCCGCGCCTGGACCGACGCCAAACCCGTGACCACTGAATCCGGATGCGACGACCAGCCCCGGCACGGAGTCAGCGATCTCGCGAGAGGCGGTTTTGATAGCTCGCGAGGATCAGTCGGCAAAGCGCTTGCAACGATTGCGAACCCTGCGTCGGTCCTGTCTCGCACCCTGAAAACGGAGGGTCGTACGGACATTCGCGACGTCGTGTCGATCAGTGAACGACTCGCGACAGCGGAGTGTCGCGCAATGCCGGTGCACTGGAAAAGTGATTTGCTTGATGGCAACGCAACGAGCCGGATTGCGACGCGCGTCGGAGGTCAAAGTCGGTTCGCGATGCGGGTAACGTCGCCATAAAAAACCGCTGCCATACCATGACTTCTTCGGATAGCCGCCGCAACCGCGGCGCTATCCGATGTCTGAAGGGTTCGCTATGCCGCTGAGTCTTGCTCGGCCGGCTTTCGTACCACCTGAAAATTCCCTGACGCCTGCGATGTCGGCATCATCTCGATCGCATTGATATTGACGTTGGGCGGCAATGAAAGCAACCAGGAGATCGTGCTGGCGATATCGTCCGCGGTAAGCGGCGAGGTGTCGTCATAGAGCGCTTTTGCGCGGTCGCGGTCGCCTTGAAAGCGGGTGATCGAGAATTCGGTGCCGCCGCACAGCCCCGGCTCGATTGTCGTGACGCGCACGTTCTTGCCCGCCAGATCGGCTCTCAGGTTCAGGCTGAACTGATGGACGAACGCCTTCGTCGCGCCGTACACGTTGCTGCCCGGATACGGGTAGGTGCCGGCAATCGACCCGAGGTTGAAGATCCAGCCGCGATCGCGTTCGACCATGCCGGGGAGGGCCGCGTGGGTGCAATACATGAGACCCTTCACGTTCGTATCGACCATGGCTTCCCAGTTTTCCAGCGACGCGCAATACGCCGGTTCAATGCCGAGCGCCAGGCCGGCATTGTTGACGAGTACGTCGATGCCACCATATTGACGCTCGATATCGGCGAAGAACTGCTTGACTGCTGTGGCGTCGCGCACGTCGAGTGTGCTGGCGACGAGCCGTTCGCCGCAGCGCCGGGCGAGGGCCTCAAGCCGGTCTGCGCGCCGCGCGGTTGCGAAGACACGATGACCTTCGTTGCACAGGCGGGCACTGATCGCCTCGCCAAAACCGGCGCTCGCGCCCGTTACGACAATATTCATAGTGGAGACAATTCTCGATGACGATGAGGGAAACTGGACGCCCGCCGTCAGCTGACGAGCGCAAGGCATCCCGAGAGCAGCAACAAGCCGCTGACGATTCGATCGAACGCGACGCGCGACATGCGCGCTCCGCTGCGCTCGCCCAGCAGCACGCCGAGGGCGAACGCCGGCGCGAGGCCGACGCCGGTGATTGCGTGAGACACGGTGATGCGATGGCTGATCGCGAACAGCAGCGCCGTGCCGCAGAACAGCGCTGCAAAATAGCCGAGCAGGTTGGCGCGCAGCGCCGGTCCCTGATCGATGCCCGCGAAGTAGTAGACCGCGGGCGGGCCACCGAGCCCGGCGAGCGCGGTGAGCATGCCGCTCACGACGCCGGCGGCGACGAGCGGTATGCCGCTGCCGTGGTGCCGCCAGCGCCAGCCGCGCATATGGAGCACGGTGATCGCGAGTACGGCGATCGCGGTCGCGTGCCTCAACCTGCGCGCATCGGCGCCCGCCATCCAGTGCGACGCGAGCGCCGCGCTGACGAGCGCGACGGCCGCGAGCGGGAGTATCGAGCGCCAGCGTGCGACGCGGCCCCATTGCCGGATGCCCTGCAACGACGTCACGCAGTGGACGAACACGATCATGGCGGCCGTGTCCGCCGGGCCGAGCAGCAGGCCGAACAGCGGCGCCATCACGAGCGCGCCGCCGAACCCCGTCAAGCCTTTTGCGACACCGGCGAGCAGGCTGATCGACGCGAGCCAGGCGAGCGTGGCCGGTGTGCCGGCCAGCGTCACGCGCCGAACGACAGCAGGGTGTTGCGCAGGACGTCGACAGTCTGGTCGATGTGTTCGCGATCGAAAACGAACTGGGGCGCGACGATCGCGCAGTCGCCGGTCGTCTTCAGGTGCAGGCCCGCGTCGTAGAGCTTGCGTTGCAGCAGATGGCCGCGTCGTCCGGGCTTGCCGTCCGACTGCACGTCGATTCCCGCGAGCATCCCGTAGCCGCGTATATCGGTGACGATGGGCAGTTCGGCCAGCGTTGCGATCTGTTCGAGGAAATAGCCGGAAAGCGATTGCGCGCGTTCGAACAGGCGCTCGTCGCGATAAATGTCGAGCGCGGCGAGTGCGGCGGCGCTCGCGACCGGATGCGCGGACCAGGTATAGCCGTGGAAGAACTCGATCGCGCCGTCCGGGGCGCTGTTCACAATCGCGTCGTGGACGTGATCCGCCACAGCGACGGCCGCCATCGGCACGGCGCCGTTGGTGATCGCCTTGGCCATGGTGATGAGATCGGGCGTCACGCCGAAACTTTGCGACGCGAACGCTTCGCCGGTGCGCCCGAAGCCGCAGATCACCTCGTCGAATACCAGCAGAATGCCGTGCGCCGTGCAGATTTCGCGCAGCCGTTCGAGATAGCCTTTGGGCGGAACCAGCACGCCGGTCGATCCCGCAATCGGTTCGACGACACAGGCTGCGATGTTTTCCGCGCCGTGGAGAAGGATGAGGCGCAGCAGGTCGTCCGCGAGTTCGCGGCCGTGTTCGGGCTGGCCCGTGACGTAACGGTTTTCCTCCAGCCAGGTATCGCGCATGTGCACGACGCCATGCACGATGTTGCTGAATGCCCGCCGGTTGTTGACCATGCCGGACAGCGCGACGCCGCCGAAATTCACGCCGTGATACGCGCGCTCGCGCGACACGAACATCGTACGGCCAGGCGCGCCGACCGCGCGCTGATAAGCGAGGCAGATTTTCATCGCGGTATCGACCGCCTCGGAACCCGAGCTGACGAAGAACAGCTTCCCGATGCCCTGCGGCAGCAGTTGCGCAATGCGAGTCGAGAGTTCGAACGACTTTGGATGGGCGCGCAGGAAGCTCGGCGAAAAGTCGAGCGACAGCAATTGCGCATGCACGGCTTCGGCGATTTCGGCGCGGCAATGTCCGGCGGGCGTCGTGAACAGGCCCGACCCGGCGTCGAGAACCGGCCGCCCGTCCAGGTCGTAGAAGTATTGATCCTTGGCGCTCCCGAACATCTGCGGGGCGGATTTGAATTCGCGGTTCGGCGTGAACGGCAGCCATTGGTGCTGCAAGGAGGCCGATCCGGCGGTGAGCGGGGAAAGTGGGGCGTGCGGGGCGTTCATGATGACGGCTCCTGATGAGATGGTGCCATGATCAATTCTTTTTTGTCGTCCGCATAATGCCAGCGATGGGTTTCGATGGTGCCAGCCGGGAGGGCGGATGCAGTGCGACGAACATGAACTGATGTGGCGGCAACTGCTGTCGAGCCCGGCGCAGGGCGGCACGCTGCTTCAGGCGCGGCTGCGCACCGCGCTCGTCGGTGCGATCCTCGACGGGCGCCTTCCGCCTGGCTTGAAGCTGCCGTCGGGGCGCGATCTGGCCGTTCTTGCCGGCGTGTCGCGCAACACGGTCGTGCTCGTCTACGAGCGCCTCGTGTCGGATGGCTATCTCGAAGCGCGTGCGCGCGATGGGTTCTATGTGTGTAGCGCGATCGATCGCGCGGACGTCGCGCACGTCGGTGGTGCCCAGGCCAGCGGCCGACCGGACTGGCAGGCGCGTACCGCCCGCCTGCAGGAGTCGTTCCGCTGGCTCGACCGTCCGTCGGGTTGGGAGAAGTTCCGCTATCCGTTCGTCTATGGCCAGTTCGACCCGAGCCTTTTCCCGCTCGCGCACTGGCGCGAATGCAGCCGGCGCGCGCTTGAAGTCGCCGCGGTCGAACACTGGGCGCAGGACAGCACGGGCGGCGACGCGGCGGCACTCGTCGACCAGTTGATCCGCCGCGTACTGCCCCGGCGCGGCATTGCCGCAACGCCGGACCAGATCCTGCTCACGCTCGGCACGCAGCATGGGCTGTATCTGCTGGCCGATCTGTTCGCGCGAGAGGGCACGAGGATCGGCGTCGAGGACCCCGGCTACATGGACGCGCGCAATATCTTCGCGCATCGGCGGGCGCAGATCGTGCCGCTGCCCGTGGACGCGCAGGGCGTGGCATGCACGCCGGCGCTCGCCGAATGCGATTACGTCTACTGCACGCCGAGTCATCAATGCCCGACCGGCGTGACGATGAGCACCGAGCGGCGGCTCGCGCTGCTCGATCACGCGACGCGTCACGACCAGATCATCATCGAGGACGACTACGATCCCGAGACGCAGTACCTCGGCCAGCCGCTGCCGGCGCTGAAGGCCATCGACAAGAGCGATCGCGTGATCTATCTGAGCAGCCTGTCGAAGCTGCTGTCGCCGGGATTGCGGATCGGTTACATCGTTGCTCCCGCATCCGTCATTGAGCGTCTGCGCGTGATTCGCCGGCTCATGGTGCGTCAGGTGCCGGGCAACAACCAGATCGCCGCGGCGCTCTTTATCGAGCACGGGCATTACGACCGACTGCTGACGCAGACGCGCCAGACGCTCGGCGTGCGCGCCGGGGCGGTAGGCGACGCGTTGCGCCGCCATCTTCCCGATGCGTGCTTCGAACCGCCGCGCGGCGGCTCCGCACTGTGGCTGCGCCTGCCGGGACACCCCGACCTGGCCGCGCTGCGCGCCGCCGCCATCGCGGAAAAGCTGATCTACGATCCCGGCGAGCCGTTCTTTCATGGCGCGATGACGCAGCCGCATCTGCGACTCGGATTTTCGTCGATCCCGCTTGAGCGCATCGAGCCCGGTGTTCAGACGCTGGCGCGGCTTGTCCGCCAGTGCATGCGTCGCGCCGGTGCGCGCGCCACGATGCAGACGTGAGCGTCGACCCGGCATCGTGCCACGCGCACAACGAACGCACGGCCGCTGCACCAGAACGGTACTTGCACGAGACGGCGCGCGCGCTACCTTGCCGATGATGCGGCGCTCACGCCGCGCGCCGCACGAGCGATAACACGGCTGGCCCTGTTGAAAGTCGTCGCTGGCACCATCCATTGGCCTGGATTCTGCGTCGCTGGATGGGGCGCGATATGCACGTGAAGCATGTCGCCGATCGACATCCCATCAATCAAAGGACGACTGCATGAAGACGCTTGCCCGACGTTTTGGTTCGACCCGCACGCAGGTTTCCCGCATCGCGCGTACGCTCCTCGTGCTCTGCGCGGCAGGGGCGGCCTGCACGGCAACCCGCGCGTTCGCCGCCGACAAGGAAGTCACGATCGCCTATCAGGACATGATGGTGCCGTGGCGCTACGCGCAACAACTCGACGAAGCCGGGAAGGCGACCGGATACAAGGTCAGCTATCGCAAGTTCGGCGGCGGCGGCGATGTGATTCGTGCCATGGCGTCGGGCAACGTGCAGCTCGGCGAGGCGGGATCGAGCCCGGTTGCCGCCGGCCTGAGTCAGGGATTGCCGATCCAGCTCTTCTGGATTCTCGACAATATCAACAACGCGGAAGCGCTCGTCGCGCGCAAAGGCAGCGGCGTGACCACGATCGCGCAACTCAAGGGCAAACGTCTGGGCGTGCCGTTCGTCTCGACGAGCCATTTCCATGCGCTGCTTGCGCTCAAGCGAGCCGGGCTCCAGTCGGGCGACGTGAAGGTGCTGAACATGAGGCCGGCGGAAATCGCGGCCGCCTGGGAGCGCGGCGACATCGACGCGGCCTACGTCTGGAACCCGGTGCTCGGCAAGATCGAACAGAACGGAACGGTCGTCACGACGTCGGGGAAGATCGCGGCGGAAACGGGCCTCGCGACCTTCGACGGCTTCGTGGTGAACCGCGACTGGGCGAAAGCCAATCAGCCCTTCATGGCCGCGTTCGTGCAGATTCTCGCGAAGGGCGATGCGGACTATCGCGCGCATCCCGACCAGTGGACCGGCGCGACGCCGAAGGGCCAGGCGGTGGCGGCGGTGTCGGGCGGCGCGCCTGACGAAGTGCAGGCGGCGCTCGCGCTCTACGCGTTCCCCACGCCGCAGGAGCAGGCATCGGACAAGTGGCTCGGCGGCGGCAGTGCGTCCGGCGCGGCGAAATCGCTGGCGGCGACGGCGGCCTTCCTCAAGGAGCAGAAGACCTTGCAGAGCACGCTGCCGGACTATTCCGTGGGCGTCACCGACGAATACGTGAAAGCGGCCGCTGGCATCAAGTGACGCGCACGTAGCGCAAGGAGAGCGATATGCTCGAAATCAGGGATCTTTCGATCGAATATCCGGTTCCCAAAGGGCAGCCGAATCTCGCGCTCGACAACGTGTCGATGTCGATCGAGGCGGGGGAATTCGTGGTCGCGCTCGGCGCGTCCGGATGCGGCAAGACCACGCTGCTCAACGCGATCGCCGGTTTCATCGCGCCGACGCGCGGCGATATTCTGCTCGACGGGGCGTCGGTCGACGGACCGGGCTCGGAACGCGGCGTCGTCTTCCAGAAACATGCGCTGATGCCGTGGATGAACGTCGTCGAAAATGTCGAGTTCGGTCTTCGCCTGCGCCGCATGCCGCTGCACGAGCGACGCCGTATCGGCATGGAATGCTTGCGCCGCGTCGGGCTGTCCGAGGTCGCGCACCGGCCGGTTTACGAGCTGTCGGGCGGCATGCAGCAACGCGTGGGCGTCGCGCGGGCCATTGCGTCGTCGCCGCAGGTGATGTTGCTGGACGAGCCGCTCGGCGCACTCGACGCGTTCACCCGCGAATCGATCCAGACGTTGCTGCTCGACCTCTGGCACGACGCGAACGGCGTGTTCTTTTTCATCACGCACGATGTCGAGGAAGCGCTCTTTCTCGCCACGCGCCTCATCATCATGGCGCCGAAGCCGGGGCGCATCGTGCGCGAGATGAAGCTGCCGTTCGCACGGCAATACCTCGAAACGGGCGACGCCCGCGCAGTGAAGTCGAGCGCGGCGTTCATCGAGATGCGCGAACAGGTGCTCTCGCTCGTTCATGCCGCCACCTCAGGAGGGCTCAACTGATGACGGGTACGACGCCGATCAAACTGGCCGAGCAC
This sequence comes from Paraburkholderia sp. SIMBA_027, assembly GCF_046535315.1. NCBI lineage: Bacteria > Pseudomonadati > Pseudomonadota > Betaproteobacteria > Burkholderiales > Burkholderiaceae > Paraburkholderia > Paraburkholderia sp. SIMBA_027. Next base: position 178,680 of record NZ_JAWRWY010000004.1, on the reverse strand, counting down.
GCGAACCCGGCCGTCCCGCCTGCCGTGCCACGACAGGCGCGCCGCCGTCGTGCGAGCCGCTATGGCGCGCCGGGGCAAGGCAATACGGGGATGATCAGCGCGGCGACGACCGTCGCGTTGATCGTCCTGTGGTGGGCCGCGACGCATTTTGGCTGGATCAAACCCCTGTTCCTGCCGTCGCCGGGTGCGACGTTCGACGCCTTCATCGGGGCGATCAAGGGCGATACGCAAGGCGGCACGCCGCTCGTCGAGCACGTCTCGATCAGTGTCGTGCGCGTGATCAGCGCGTTCGCGCTCGCGGTCGTCACGGCGGTTCCCGTGGGCATCGCGATGGGCACGTCGCGGATCGCTCGCGGGATCTTCGATCCGGTGATCGAGTTCTATCGTCCGTTGCCGCCGCTGGCCTATCTGCCGTTGATCGTGATCTGGCTCGGCATCGACGAAACCGCCAAGATCACGCTGATCTACCTCGCCTGTTTCGCGCCGCTCGCGATGGCATCGAAAGCGGGCGTGCGCTCGGTCGCGATCGAGCAGATCAATGCGGCGCGCTCCCTCGGCGCGACGCGGTGGCAGGTGATCCGGCTCGTCGTGCTGCCCGCCGCCATGCCGGAGATTCTGACCGGCATGCGTATCGCCATCGGCTTTGGCTGGACGACGCTGGTCGCGGCGGAGATGGTGGCGGCCACCGCGGGCCTGGGCCAGATGGTGCTCAATGCGTCGAACTTTCTGCGCACCGACGTCGTCATCATGGGGATCGTGCTGATCGGCGTACTGGCCTATTGCTTCGATCTGCTGATGCGTCAGGTCGAACGGGCGCTGACGCCGTGGAAGGGCCGCATGTGAGGGGCGCCTGACGGCGCGAGCGGGCATCATGTCCCGCTTGCGCTGGCCGCGTTGACGGCCGCCAGCGGCAGGCTGCGGTCGAGCCACGGTTTCAGGAATTGTTGCAGGCGCGGCGTGCGCGTATTGCCGAACAATTGCGCCGGCGGTCCGGCCTCGATAATTCGCCCCGCTTCCATGAATACCACCTTGTCGGAGATCTTGGCCGCGAAGCTCATTTCGTGCGTCACCATCACCATCGTGATGCCGTCCTGCGCGAGTGAACGGATCACGCTCAGCACTTCCTCGACGAGTTCCGGGTCGAGCGCGGAAGTCGGTTCGTCGAGCAGCATCACTTCGGGCTCGATGGCCAGCGCCCGCGCGATGCCCACGCGTTGCTGCTGGCCGCCGCTCAAGCTGGCGGGGTGAGCGTCGGCCTTGTGCGCGAGGCCGACCCGGTCGAGCGCGGCGAGCGCCTGGCGCCGCGCCTGCTGCTTGTCGATCTTCTTGGCGAGGACGAGCGGCGCGGCGACGTTGGCGAGCACGGACAGATGCGGCCACAGATTGAATTGCTGGAACACCATGGCGAGCGGGCGGCGCACTTCGGCGATGCTCGACTCGCTGTCACGATCGCGCGGCGTGCGGCCGGTCGACTGGTAGCCGAGCAGTTGTCCCTTGATCCACACTTCGCCCTCGTCGTAAGCCTCGAGGAAATTCATGCAGCGCAGCGCCGTGGTCTTGCCCGAACCGGACGGCCCGATCAGCGTGACGATTTCGCCGCGCATCACGTCGAGATCGATGCCCTTGAGCACGCGGTTGGCGCCATAGGACTTGCCGACGGCGCGTAGCTGGACGATGGGCAAGGCAGTCATGAGGTCTTCCTGGAAAGGGCAAACAGCCGGGCCGCGCGTTGCGCGAGCGCGGCGACGGACTGGGTCAGCAGCCAGTAGCACAGAATCAGGAGCGCATACGGGCCGATGTAGGTGTAGGTCGATGCAACGATGTCGCTGGTGGTCATGGTCAATTCGGGCACGGTGATGATCGACGCCACCGCGCTTTCCTTGATGACGAGAATCACCTGATTGGTGAGCAGCGGAAGGGCGAAGGCCATGGCCTGCGGCAACTCGATCGTGCGGAACGCGGCCCAGCGCCCGATGCCGAACGCGCGTACGGCTTCGAGCTGGCCGCGCGCGATGCTCGCCCAGCCCGCGCGGAAAATCTCCGCAAAATAGGCGGCCGAATAGAGCGCCAGCGAGACGACCGTCGCCTGCACGGCGGTCATCGTGACGCCGAGCGCGGGCAGGCCGAAATAGAGGATGAGCAGTTGCGACAGATACGGCGTGCCGCGCACGAGCCAGACATAGAGGCGATACGGCCAGGCCAGCGTGCGCGCAAAGCGCAGCCGCAGCGCATTGAGCAGAAAGCCGCCGGCCATGCCGAATAGCGCACCCGTCAAGCTGACTTCGAGCGTGACGAGCATCGCGGCTGCAAAGCGCGGGATGAGCGGGATAAATGTGTTCATGTGTCGAGCGCCATGACCTGTTACGCAGGCCGTTGCCGATGCCGTTCATGGCAACGGGCGGCGACAGCGAGCAGCGAGGTCATCGCCAGATAGAAACACGCTGCGAACGTATAGACTTCGAGCGGCCGGTAACTGGACGACGAAAGCTGTTGCGCCGCACGCATCAGATCGGTGACGGCGATCACCGACACGACCGCCGACGCCTTGACGATGTCGATCATCTCCGAGACCAGCGCGGGCAGCGTCATGGCGACTACCTGAGGCACTTCGATATGCCACAGGGTCTGCCGGCGCGAGAGATTGAAGGTGCTGGCGGCCTCGATTTGTCCGCGAGGAATCGCCCGGAATCCGGTGCCGAGGATCTGCGATTGATACGCGGCCGTGTTCAGCGCCAGACCGGCTGCCGCCGCGGCGGTCCCCGGGATATCGAGGCCGAGCGCGGAGGGCAGGTAGTAGAGCACCAGCAGTTGCGTGAGCACCGGCGTGCCGCGGATTGCGCTCACGTACACGCGGGCCGTGCGGCGCAGCAACGCGCTCCGGTCAATGGACATCATATGGAGGGCGACGCCTCCGACGAATCCGCCGAGCGTCGCCACCACGGACAAGCCAAGCGTGGTGAGCGCGCCATCCATCAATTGCGGCAGGTAGGTCGAGAGGCGGCCGAACAGGGCGGGGACGGACATGTTTTCGCGGTGAAGGCGCTTACATCGACGGAACGGGCAGCGCGTCGGCCGGAACGTCCATGGTCGTGCCGAACCATTTCAATTGCAGCTTCTTCATGGTGCCGTCGCGGTTCGCCTCGGCGATGCCGTCGCTGATCACACGCAGTAGCGCGCCGCTGTCGCTGTCCTTGCGCATGACCCACGCAAAGTAGCTCTTGGGCCCGATGGTCTGCGGCATCACGGCAAACACGCCCGGACGCGATTTCATCAACGGTCCGATGTTTGCCAGCGATTGCGCAACCACATCGATCCGTCCGGCGGCCAGATCGCCATAGGCTTCGTCGTAGGACACGTATTGCTTGATCTGCTTGAGCCCTTCGCCGCCCGAGGATTTCAGCGTTTTATCGAGGGCGGTCAGCGCCTGGGTTTGTACCGACCCGATCTGCGCGCCGGCGATTTTCCCGTTGAGATCGCCGGTCGATTTAACCGAACCGGCTTCGTTCGCACGGAGCAGCACGCCAATCGTGGCGTCGGCAACCGGCAGCGTGAATGCGAAGTGGTCGGCGCGATCCTTGTTGACCGTCACCGCCGCGAGAATCATGTCGAACCGGCGGGCGTCGAGTCCCGGCAGCAGGCCCTGGAAGGGCAGATCGCTCACCTTGAGTTTCACGCCCGGCAGCGCCTTGCCGAGAACGTGGTTCATGAGGTCGATGTCGTAGCCGACGATCTTGCCGGCGTCGACATATTCGAAAGGCGCATAGCGGGCTTCAGTCGCGACCGTCAGCTGTTTTGCGTCCTTGATTCGAGCGAGGAGATCGCCTTGCTGGGCCCACGAGCAGGCTGGGGCCAGCAGCGCGACGGAGGCGACGATGGGAATGATCGACCGCGAAAGGAAGGTGTGCATAGAGGTTCCGTCGAATGCGTGGTGGTGATGGGAAAGGCGGAGCGAAGCGCAGCCGGCCCCCGACGAATCGGGCGCCGGTATCAAGCCGACACGAGGGCGCGTGTCGCGTCGCGCTTGCGTTTGGCGATGCTCTGCGCGAGGACGCAAAGGATTTCGTACAGCAGGGTTGCGCCGACGAACGCGGTATTGCCGGTTTGGTCGAACGGCGGCGAGACCTCGACGAGATCGCCGCCGACGAGATTCAGGCCGCACAATCCGCGAACGAGCTGTTGTGCTTCGTAAGTCGTCAGGCCGCCGATCTCCGGCGTGCCGGTCCCGGGCGCATAGACGGGATCGAGTGCGTCCACATCGAACGACACATACGTGGGCAGGTCGCCGACCACCCGGCGCGCTTCGGCCAGCACACCCGGCACGCCCAGCGCGTGGAACTCGTCGATATCGATCACGCGGATACCTTGGCGCTCGCCCCAATCGTTCTCGCTGTCGTTGTATTGCGCCCCGCGAATGCCGATCTGTACGATGCGTTTGGGATCGAGCAGGTTCTCCTCGATCGCACGCCGGAAAGGGGTGCCGTGCGTATAGAGACTGTCGCCGAAATAGCGGTCCCAGGTGTCCGTATGCGCGTCGAAATGCACCATGCCGATCGGACCGTTTTTCGCGAGCGCGCGCAGGACAGGCAACGAGACGAGGTGGTCGCCGCCGACCGACAAGGGCGCAATGCCGGCGTCATGAAGCGTCGTGTAGAAGTCCGTGATCAGCGCGAGTGTCGCCGTCAGGTCGACCGGATTGACCGGCGTATCGCCGAGATCGGCACAGTTGCACAGTGCAAACGGATTGATGCCCGACGCGCGGTTCACGTTGCGCGTCATGGTCGAGGCGTCGCGCACGTGTCGGGGACCGTGCCGCGCACCGGCACGGTTCGTGGTCCCGCCGTCCCAGGGAATGCCGACCAGCCCGATATCGACCTCGGCATGAAGCGGGTCTTGCGGCGTGACGTAGGGTAGACGCATGAACGTGGCAATGCCTGCAAAACGCGGAAGCACGGTCGCGGTGACCGGGCTGAAACGATTTTTTTCCATCTGTTCTCCTGCTTACAATCGATGAGGTGGTTCGCACCGGTGAAGCGGATCTTTTCATGACAAATTGAAACGATGAACAGCAATGTCCAAAACCTTACTTTCGAAAATCAGGAGGTATGACGCGTGCGCCGCTGGGGCTAAGACGGGTGACGCGCGGTGCGTGCGGGCGCGCTGCGGGGGCGGATTTTCGTTTCGGGTGTTTGACTGCGCATGTGCTGCGCCATGCTGAAAATCTCGGATTTTGATCTTCGCCAACTGCGCGTGTTCAAGGCCGTCGCCGATTGCGGAGGGTTCTCCGCAGCGGAAGCGTCGTTAAACATGACGCTCTCGGCGATCAGCCTTCAGATGGCCGAATTAGAGGGCCGGGTTGGCCTGAGGTTGTGCGAGCGTGGCCGAGGCGGATTCCGGCTGACTGACGCTGGCCGCAGACTCTATGATTCCGTCGAGAAGCTCATCGCTTCGGTGGAGGATTTCCATGTGGATATCGGCGCCATTCACGGCCGGATTAGCGGCCGGCTGTCGATCGGCACAGTCGATAACACGATCAGCAATCCTGGTGGCCGGCTGGCTGCGGCACTTCGCGCAGTCAGAGAGCGTGACAGCGACCTCAGTATTACGCTGGAGATCGGGTCGGCAAGTCAGATCGAGGATGCCGTGCAAAGCGGGCGGCTGGATGTCGGGATCGGACCGTTTAGAGGCGCTGTGGCGAGCTTGTCGTATGAGCACCTCTACACGGAATCGCTCCAGTTGTATTGCGGCCGGGGCCATGCGTTCTTCGATGGCCCACCGTCCACGTTCGATCCCTCCGCAGTGACGGGAATCGACTATGTCACGCGCGGCTACTTTCGCGAACTGAAGGAGCTGCCCGAGCTGGAGAACTTTCGGCTAGCTGCTGTCGCCAACAACATGGAGGGCGTCGCGATGCTGGTGCTCTCCGGCAAGCTGGTTGGCTTTCTGCCGCGGCACTACGCGGCTTACTGGATCGAGCGTGATTTGATGCGGGTGTTGTTCGAGCAGTCACTGGAACACCGCGTTGAATTCAACGTGATCAGCCGACGCGACCAGAAAGTGACTGAGCGCCTGCGGCTGTTTCTGCGTGCTTTGCGTGAACCTGGCGCGCGGAACTGACACTCGTACTGTTGGCAAAGGGTAGCGCCCTTGCGGGACGAGGGCGAGATTCGTGCGCTCACGGCAACCCTGACGCCCACGCTATTCACCGCGTCGCCCATCAAGCCGTGGCAGGATAGTACGGATGTAGCGGGCGTGGATCCGGAGAATGGACTCACGCTCGCTGCGCATATCGACCGTTGGCTCGGCCGGCACCGCTCATGCTCCCGGCAGAATCGAGCCGATTTTGTAATCAACGGTAATAGTCAGTGGGAGACGAAGCCTCTCGCGAGAACTCAGTTCCTTGACGCTCGGGGCACGCTTCACGTAGGGTGAATGACGAATTTCACTTCGCGCATCGGTCGAAGTTACCGTTCAAAGTTTCAGCTTCGAAACGCCGATAACCCGGTAAACGCCCGGAACTCGCCGATGGCCCCTTCGCAATCAATCAGCATGCGCGCCGATCAAGCATCTTTGTAAGGTGAAATCTTGTCTGACCGTTTCAAAGAACAGCACCCAGCCATGGACACCCATGCCCCATGCGTCGCCCTGATCGGACTCGACGACAGCAGGCATCTCGTCGTCACCGCGTGCAATGACCGGTTCTTCGAGCTGTTGGGCGAAACGGCAGTCGATACGCAAATTTTTCCGATCCGTTTTGACGCACTGGTTGCGGATTCCACACAGCGCGAGTTGCGCGAGAAATTGCTCGCATGTTTCTCAGCCGGCTCGCCTGCTCGGCCCGAGCACACCCACGACGTTCGCAACGGCGGCTCGTGGTGGCGCCTTTCACTCAAACCGATCAAACGTCAAAACGGCGACGCATGCGCAGATGAGGTGCTCGTGACCGGGTTCGACATGGTCGCGCAAAGCCAGCCGGCTCAAGCGCCGGAAGCCGATGCATCGCGTTATCGCGCGCTGGTCGACCTCGCCTATGACGCGATCGTGACCATGGACGAGCAGCACAACATCACATTGTTCAATCGCGCAGCGGAGAATCTCTTTGGTTATTCGTCGGCCGAGATACTCGGCCAGCCCATCGTGACCCTGTTGCCCGAGCGATTCCGCGCCGGCCATCCGCACAAGGTGAAGCAGTTCGCGGACGCCTATCAGCCGACGCTTCGGCAGGCAACTCCGCCGCGTATGGACGAAACCAACAGTGTGTACGGACAGCATCGCGACGGCTCGATCGTGCCGGTTGAAATTGCGGTCTCCAAGATCAGCTTTAATGGCGGCGTCGAATTCATGGCGGTCGTTCGCGACATTACCGATCGCGCGAGACTAATGGAACTGCTCAAGAAGCAGGCCGTCACCGATGCGCTCACAGGTTTGCCGAATCGCCGGGCGTTTCTGGAGTTCGTACAAAAATTGTTCGGGACCACCGATCTGTTTTCGGTGTTCATCCTCGACATTGACTTCTTCAAGAAGATCAATGACCAGTATGGCCACGACGTTGGCGATGAAGTGTTGCGCGCGCTCGCGAAGATCGGCGAATCGATCACGACACGGCCGTGCCTGTTTGCTCGCTGGGGCGGTGAGGAGTTCGTCGCTGCGCTGCCGGGCGCCGATGTCGGTCTTGCGCAGAGCATCGCGAACACACTGCGGCAGCGCATCGAACGGCGGGACTTCGAGCACGTGTGGCGCGTAAAGCCGGTGGCATTCACCGTGAGTATCGGTGTGGTCACGCGTGAAGCCGACGAGATCGATGTCGACACGTTGATGAGGCGCGCAGACCAGGCGCTTTATCGGGCCAAGAAGTCTGGCCGCAATCGTGTCGAGACTGGATAGGTTTTCCGTTTGACGAGACAGCAGCGCGTGTCTATCCGATATCGTGCGCTGCCGCGTGATGTGCAACGGATCGATCAGAAACGGTGCCGCAATCCCAGCGCGGTGACGAGCTGGTTTGCGCCGGATGCGCGCGAGAAGTTTGAAATCTGCGCACCCTGAATACCCGTTCCTGCCAATTGATTGGCGCGCTGATAAATGGCTTCCGCGTAAACGTCCGTGCGGGGCGTCAGGAAGTAGGTGTTGACGATGCCGACCTGATGCCACTTCGGATAACGCACGCCCGTCGCCGTAGCGAAACGGCCAAGCGTAAACGTATAGCCTGCCGAAATGTCCCACCGCGGATTCACCGCGTAGCGCACGTTGATTTCGACGTTGTCGAAGCGCACGTCTTCGCCGGGTAGTTTGATGGCGGTATCGGCCACGTTGTTGATCGACGTAGCCTTGTCGAGGCGCGTCTCACTGAATATGAGTCCGACGGCGGTCTGATTGACGTGATAAAGGCCGCCTGCGGCCCAGGTGCTCTGCCGCTGCGCATTGAACGGCGCGCCGGCCGGCTCGGCGCCATTCGTGTTGGCCGTCGCGAGATTCGATGCGTTATTGAACTGGAGGTAGCCAGCCCCGAGGTCCAGGTTGTTGGACTGATAGCCCGCGCCGAAACTGTATGCGCGGTTATCCGCAAAGCCGCCTGCCTCATTCGAAAAACCATATAGCGCGCCGAGCTTCACGCCGCCCAGCAGCACAGGGCTTGTGTATTTCACGGAGTTATTCGTGCGCGTGTAGTTGTCGAGGTTGTCGTTGTCGAAAACGTGGGCGAAGGCTGTTCCGCCGTATCGTGTTCCTCCTAGCGCAAACGGTTCGACAAACTGAACGACCTCGTCGAACTGACGACCGAAGGTGAGCGTGCCTGTCGACTGCGAAGCAAGTCCCATCCACGACTGAAAACCAAACAGTCGGCCCTGCTGCGCGGCCGAGCCGTTCATGACGCTGAACCCGTTAGTCAGCGTAAAGATCGCGCTGAGATCGTTGCTGATCTGTTCATTGCCGGAGAGCGCCCAGCGGCTGATGTTGATGTCCCCGTTCTTTGCCTGCCACGCGCTTTGATGACCATTGGCATTGCCTGCGTCGCTGACGTAGGCAATGCCCGCGTCCACCGATCCCGACAGATGCACCGAGCTTTGCGCATGCAACACCGGGCTGACAAAAGCAAGCAGAACGCTGGTCGCCCGGATGTCCATCCTGATCTTTCTTCTATTCATAGAATCATATTTGTATTTGCGAGTTGTCTCTGTGTATTCCGATATAACTTTCGGGAATTTATTAATATGATTATCCATTTTATGGATCTGCCTTCCTCTTTTAAAAGGCTCTTGCGGGCTGGCGTTTGAACTGGCTGCGGGTGTGGCTGCCGTCGTGGACTGGTATGAGAATTGAACCCGTCTCGGCTCGCGGCGCGACGGGTGATCGATATAATCGATGCAGGAACCGAAGCCGATAAAGTCGGCTTTCAGGAACAGACTGTTATGAATTGCTCAACATTGAGTTGAGTGCCGAACGCAGGACAGCGCCCGAGTCATTGGATGAATCGGCATGTCCAAATGCGTTTTTATTGGTTGATTTTTCTGTTCGGCGAGGTGCATGCGCGCGAATGAATCGACCCGAGGCGGAACTTCGCGAGATAAGGCGGGATCTCGATGACGTTTCCATCACGCAATCTGAATCCAGCTCTATGCGAGCGCGTCAATCTCCGTGAGGCATCCCGGCAGATCGTAAATGGGTTCGACCAGACCGGCGGCACCGGTAATCTCGCTCCGTTACGCGCCGAGCGTCGTCAGTCGGCGTAGTTTGGGAATCGGGATGCGATAGTCGAGCGCAACGGCGGTCCACGGGCCATTCGAGTGTCGCCAGCGAAACACGCCCTGTTCTGCCGTCCCTTCCGCGATCTCCGGCTCGCCCGCGACCGGCGTCGGCCCGATGGCCTTGAGGGAGACCCCGAACGCCTCCGTCCAGAAGTACTGCTGGAAGGCCAGTTCCGGCGCATCCGGTCTGAGCAGCGCGGCGGCGGCCACCTTTGCCTGATCGATGGCGCTCGTCCACAGCGGCACACGCGCGACGCGCCCCGCGTGCGGAAACGCGGCGACATCGCCCGCGGCCGCGATATTCGGACGAACGAGGCCGCGCGTGTCCACTACGAGCGCGCCGCCGGTGAGCAGTCCGCTCGTGGTCAGCCATTCGACATTCGGAACGTCGCCGATGGCCGAAACAATCACCTCCGCCTCGATGACTGTGCCGTCGCCGAGAGTTACGACGGACGACCCGTCACGTGTCACGACTTCCGCGCAGCCCGTCGTCATGATGGTGAGGCCCTGCGCGAGCGCCGCATGATGGAGCCGCGCGGCGAGCCACGCGCCGAGCTGGGAAGCGAGCGGCATGCCTTGCGAAACGAGTGTGGTCGCGCATCCCGCCGCCACCGCGCCGGATGCGATCTCCATGCCGAGCGGACCACCGCCCACGACCACGACCGAAGGTCTCGACGCGAGCCGCGCACGCAGCGCCAGCGCGTCGGCGAGCGTGCGAACGGTGTATCCCTCGCCGGGATCGCTAGGATTGCCGCGAACGAGGCGTCTGGCGCGCGTGCCGGTGGCGATCACCAGCGCGTCATACGGCACCGCGTCGCCATCCGCAAGCCGCACGCATTGCCTGGCCACATCGACACCGACGGCAGCCATGCCGCGCCGCTCGGTCGCGCCGTGGGTCGCCTCCGGCAGCAGGTGCGAGGTGAGGTCATCGCCGTCGCGCAACAAGGCCTTGGACAAGGCAGGGCGGCTGTAAGGCGCGACCGGTTCGTCCCCGATGATCGTGATGGAGCCGTCGAATCCTTCGGCGCGCAGCGTGTCGCACGCGGTCAAGCCCGCGATGCCGTTGCCCACCACCACGATGCGTCGCGGGGTATCCGAAAGCGTGTTCATCAGGGCGCCTCGTCCTCGATGAGCCTGAGCGCGGCCACCGGGCAGACACGCGCCGCGGCTTGCGCCGCCGCGAGGTTCGCCGCGCTGATCTCGTTCACGTCGATGGCGGCATAGCCCTCATCGTCGATATGAAGCAGTTGCGCGGCCACTTCTTCGCACAGGCCATGACCTTCGCAACGCGGGCGATCCAGTATCAGTTTGATCATGCGACCTCCAGCCCGATGACAGGAACGGTGTCGAAGGACACGGTGACATTGCTCGGCGCGCGGGCCACCTCGCCGATGCGGAACGACTTGATCTGCGTGGCCAGCGCCTCGATGATCGCCGCGCCCTCCATGCGCGCAAGACCCTGACCGGCGCAACCGTGCGGGCCATAGCCGAAGGAGAGATGGTCGATCGGGTTGCGCGTCACGTCGAAGATGTCCGGGTTCGCGTAATGACGCGGATCGCGGTTGCCGGCGCCCAGCATGACCGCAATGCGCGAGCCGCCCGGGATCGTCGCGCCGCCGACTTCCACGTCCTGCGCCGTCACGCGGCTCCAGACATGGACGGGCGAGTAGTAGCGCAGCACTTCGTTGAACGCCGACGGAACGAGCGAGAGATCGGCTCGCACCTTGGCGAACGCTTCGGGAAAACGCCCGAACAGCGCGACGGTGTTGCCGATCGCGGCAAGCGTCGTGTCGAGCCCGGCGCCGAGATACTGGTGGATGATGTGACGCGCGGCGCCGGCGGGAATCATCCCGTTGTTCTCCGCCTCGAAGACGCCCCAGCCGACCGAGCCAGGGGTGAGGGTGTCCTGGGTGATCTGCGAGCAGTAGCCGTAAAGCTCGCCCGCGATGGGGAAGTTCTCCACCGTGCGCTGGTTCATCGGCCCGATGACTTCCATCGCGGCCTGTCCCCAGCGCAGCATGTTCGCCCTGGCCTCGCCCTGAAAGCCGACGAGGTCGGCGACAACGCCGATCGGAAAGCGCCGGGCGATTTCGTCGATCGCGTCGAAGGACGGCTGCTTGACGAGGCGGGCCACCAGCGCCTGCGCATTCGCCTTGATCTGCTCGCCCAGTCCGCGCAGAGCCCGCGGCGTGAGGTTTTCGGAAAGCGCGGCGCGCAATTGGGTATGGGTCGGCGGGTCGGAGGCCAGCGACGTGCCCTGCAAGGCCTGGTTCACACCGTCGTTAAAGCCGACGCCCTGAGCGGACGAGAATCGCGCCGGGTCCGCAAGCGCGTCCTTGATGACATCGTAGCCAGTCAAGGCGTAGAGATTCGAGTGCGTGAGATAGACGACGTCGCCGAGTTCGCGCAATGCGCGGTATGTCGGGTAAGGATCGACGAGCACATCGGCGGCCCAAAGGTCGATACCGGATGAACGGGGTGTCACAGGCCAGCTCCTCGTGGTGGATGGATGGCCTGTATTCTTAGTTTCGCTTTACATCATGTAAACCCAATGGATACCATGACAGGGTAATCCCGAATCAGGTCGCGCCCAGCATCTTCCACCACAGTTCGGCCAGGACATCGAGCGCCGGTTCGGACGTCAGATCCAGCTCGCCGCGCATCCATGAGAGCGCGGTCTGCTCCAGCGCGACATAGGCCAGTTCACCGCGAAAATGTCGCGTGCCCGGCTCGTAGCGGTTGGCGGCATCAAGGCCTTCCCGGATGTCTGCCACCACTTCCTCGATCCAGCCGCGCATCAGTGCGCGCATTTCGGCATCGACCGCCGCGGCCTCGGTGACGGCCAGAAGATAAGGCTTGATCAACGGCCAGCGCGCGGCCTGCGCGCGCAGCCAGTCGTCCAGCATTTCGTGCGAGCCTTCGCGCACGGCCGCGACCAGCGAACTGGCGGTGGAACTGCGGCCTGGTTCGTCGCGCCGCTCAAGGATGGTGTCGAGCTCGTGAATCACCGCGCGCATCAATTCGCGGCGCGACTCGAAGTGAGAGTAGAACGTGACACGCGTGGTGTTCGCGGCGGCGGCAATGTCGTCGACGGTGGTCGCCACGTAGCCGCGCGAAACAAACAATTCGAGCGCGCTTGAAAGGATGCGCTGTCGAGTCGCTTCCTTCTGAATTTGCCGCTGGTTTTTGGGTTGTGTGGTCATGGCGGCCACGATAACACTATCATCGGCGCCGTCGGGCTTCTTCCGGAATTGTGCGCTTCAGCAGCGCGGCGTCCCGAGGGCGGTTAGCGCTGCGGCCTGCTACGGCGGCGACCATAGGGTCGTTCTCGGCTGCAACCCTGGCGAATGGCGCCCCCGCCGGGCAGTTGCAGGGGCGCCCTGCGATTCGCGCGATGTCGGCGAGATTGACCCTGCCCCCTGCGTGCTGCTGAGCACGGCTTCGAGCGCTCGCGCCTCCATCGACGAACGCTGGACTCGCGCGTGCTGCGTGTGTTGCGCGATTCCGGAGCCTCCGACGATCGTATCGCCCCGACGGCAACAGCACGCCGGTCATCCCTTGCGTAATGCTCAGGGAACCTGAATATTGTGGGCGGAAGATAAAGGCGAAGAACCCGATTGAAGCGAATCAGTTTGTCGCGCGGGACTGGTCATGTGCTGCGCTCAGCCAGAGCAGCGTCACCCTCATGGATCGTCGTCGGGCACGAGCTTGTAGGCAATCGCATAACGGATAAGATCGATATCGTTGCGAAGTTCCATCTTCCTGATGATGTTTGCGCGATGAGTGCTGACGGTTTTCTGACTGATATCCATGGTGTTCGCTATTTCGACTCCGGATTGCCCGCACGCAATGCGCTGAAAAATGCGCATTTCAGTCGCTGTTAGCCTCTCGTGGGGAAGTCCACGCGATGTTGCGGCATCGACTTGCGTTTCAATACGACCTGAAAGGTTGATATATACCCCACCGCCAGCAATTTTCCGCAGCGCCGCGATCAGTTCATGTGCCGGACTGTTCTTCGTCACGAAACCTGAAGCCCCCGCTGCGAGGCATTCGCGGGCAACACCAGGGTCTGAGTATTTCGTCACCACCAGGACTTTCGGAGATTGGACTGAGCGCCGAATTTCGCGGATCAGATGTTCGCCGCGCAAGCCGCTCATTGCTAGACCAAGAGTCAGTATGTCTGGAGAGGAGTGTGTGACCAGACGAAGCGTCCCGTCGCCGTCCGATGCCTCGCCGACAATGTCGAAACCGCCTGCCAATTCCAGCGCGCTTCGGATTCCTACGCGGATGATCGCGTGTTCGTCAGCTATGCCAACCCTGATCATGACGCGCTCCATGGTTCCGCGACTATGCGGGTAGATTCAGACTGTATCGCCAGAAGATGGGCGAGGCAACCAGGTCCGATACAGAGCGGATTCTGTATACTTTTTGGCTGGCGTGCATTTCGTGAAACAGTTGTTGCGCTATGCAATTGAAAGGCACAGACTCGGGCAAACCCTTCCAGTCGAAGGTGAATAGTATGGGGGGGATATGGGACTCGGAATGGATGTGGCCTGCGTCGGCTTTGAGAAAACGCGGGAAATCGAATCTGCGGCAGCGCAGGCCCTTTTAAAACTGCTCCACTTCGCTAATGAAGTCACGCATTGCAGTCTCACGATAACGCGCTCGGAGTCAATCTATCTCACGACGCTCGAGGTCTTCGCGAGCAAAAGGCAGCGGGTTTTTACCCAGAAGTACAGTGGCGATACTCTGCTGCCTTTGATCGAGCAGGTTTTCACTGAAACCGAAGCTCGGCTGTCCGCTTTTATTTTTCGCCAGGCAACAACCTGTTCATCGGCAGCGGACCTCGCCGGGGCACCTGAATACGCAAAACAAGGCAAGCAGCGCGACCACAAACAGGATTGACCGTGTCGCCACGGCGCATCTCTCAGCGGACAGGCCTCTCGTTTTTTATTCTGATTTTCCGCCGCGGCGCCACGCGTGACGCATGTCAAACTGCCGCGGCAATAGCGAGGATCGATTAAAGGCACTAAATGAAAAACGGCTCGTTCCTTTTGCAGGAAACGAGCCATTGGCAAACTGTTGACGCGATGACCGGATGGCGATTACCCGGTTATCCGTTGCAGCACCTTATCCTTCAGCACGAAACGGTGGAACAGTGCTGCGCCGACATGCACGCCGATCAGCACCAGCAGCGCCCAGGCGAGCGTGCCATGGATGTCTCCCATCGCATGTCCGGCGGTTGATCCGGTGGGCACGAGCGCTGGCAACGGTAGTGCGCCGAAGACCGTCTCTTTCCACCCTCGTGACGATGCGTTGGCCCAGCCAAGCAGCGGAACCGCAATCAGCGCGGCATAAAGCAGGAAGTGCGTGGAGCGAGAAACGGTGGCCAGCAGCGGCGGCAGTGTGCCCGGAGGTGGCCTGTGCGTGACGCGCCAGACGACCCGTACAGCCATGGCCGCAATGAGTGCCGTACCAATCGCAAGGTGCCACGCAATGAGTCCGACCGGTTGCGTATCGCGGTGCACGTCGGGCATCGTCCAGGCCACGACGAATTGAGCAGCAACCAGGACGACAATCGACCAGTGAAGAAGTCGGGCAACGAGTCCGTAGGTCTCGTCGCCGTTTTGCTTGATGGCAGACATCGTCACTCCTTGAAGAGTTTGGAACGTGTGTAGCGTGTATCTTGCACGAGAAGCCTTATCCAACGCTTAAGAGACCGCTCGCTGCGCGAACCTCGCAGGGTTTCGTCGCAAGGACGCCTGTTTGCAAACGAGTCTGGATTCAGATCGGAGCCGTCGGCGTCCGGCCTGGTTTGACGCCAGTCAAGGGGTGCTAAGAACCGGTTAATACACTGTGTCAGGCACACCTTACAGTCGTCCGGAAATTCGTACCGCAATCTGCCTCGAGAGAACCTGGTGGTTTCGCCATGCGACGTCTATTGCGTTCCATCGACTTCGTCCTTCTGCTCATCACGGCCCTGGGTCTGATAGGCGGCCTCATGCTCACGGCATTCGGCCGAGGCGTGATCGCCCACGCGGTATGGACCGTCGGGGCAGCGCCGGTCCTGCTGGCGTTGTCGATTTCCATTTTCCAGGCGTTGCGGCGCCGCGAAGCAGGCATCGATATCCTCGCGCTGCTCGCCATAGGCTTTGCACTGGCACTCGGCGAATTCCTTACCGCCTCGGTGATCGCGCTCATGCTGGCGAGTGGACGCGCGCTCGAACACTATGCACACGAGCGGGCGCGACGAGAAATGACGGCGCTGCTCGCGCACGCGCCGCACTACGCCAATCGCTTCGAAGGCGGCGAGTGGCTTCGCGTGGAGTTGGACGCCGTTGTTCCGGGCGATCGGTTACTGGTGCGAAGCGGCGAGTTTGTACCGGTCGATGGCACGCTCGCTGGCCACGCGCAGCTGGACGAATCCGCACTCACGGGCGAGTCCGTGCTCCAGTCGCGCCCGCCCGGGGAGTCCGTGCCCAGCGGCGTAGTCAACGCGGGAGCGCCGTTCGAAATGGTGGCCGCAGCGGCCGCCAGCGATAGCACGTTTGCCGGGATCGTCCGCATGGTGCAGTCAGCGCAGCAAGGCCGCAGTCCCGCGGCGCGCCTCGCCGACCGCTATGCATTGCTTTTTATCCCCGTCGCCCTGTTGCTTGCCGGAGCGAGCTGGCTTGTCACCGGCAACGTCGAGCGTGCGCTGGCGGTTCTCGTCGTTGCAACCCCATGCCCGCTGATCCTCGCGGTGCCCGTGGCAGTCGTCTCAGGCATGTCGCGTTGCGCAAAGCGCGGCGTACTCGTCAAAAGCGGCGGCGCGCTGGAGCGTCTCGCTCAGGCAGGCATCCTGTTTTTCGACAAGACCGGCACGCTGACGGGCGGCCATGCTCGTCTGGTCGCGGTCGTCACGGATCCCGGGACAACGGCGGACAGCGTGTTGCGGTTTGCCGCTTCGCTTGCTCAAGCGTCGGGGCATGTGATTTCCCAGGGGGTAACCACGGCCGCACGCGAGCGCAAGCTCTCGCTTGCCGTGCCCGCCCGTGTTGTCGAACAGCCCGGCGCGGGACTGACGGGGGAGATCGACGGTCAGGTGGTGGCGATCGGCTCGTTTGCCTATGTATCGACGGTCGCGACGCCGGCGCCCTGGAGCAAGGCCTTCCTTCAGCGCGTTGCCAGCGAAGGCGCCTCGGCCGTGTTCGTGGGCGTCGACGGTGTCATGGCGGGCGCCATTCAGATGGCGGACCAGATCCGCCTGGAGACGCCACGAGCGCTGAGGTTGCTGCGTCAGGAAGGTATCCGGCGGCTCATCATGCTCACCGGCGACAGACGCGACGTGGCCGAAACCATCGGTGCAATGCTCGGCGTCACCGAAGTGTGCGCAGAGCAAACGCCCGCGGACAAGCTCGCCGCTATCCACGCCGCTCGAGCGCAAGGCACGGTCATCATGGTCGGCGACGGCATCAACGACGCCCCTGCGCTCGCGGCCGCCGACGTCGGGATCGCGATGGGCGCGCGCGGGGCCGCTGCGTCATCGGAGGCCGCAGACATCGTGCTGCTCGTAGACCGCCTGGATCGCCTCGTGGAGGCATTGAGAGTGGCTCGCCGTACCCGACGGATCGCGATGCAGAGCGTGGTGACCGGCATGGCGCTTTCGATTGCGGCCATGGTGGTGGCGGCCCTCGGCTATTTGCAGCCCCTGGCGGGCGCGATGGTTCAGGAGCTTATCGACGTGGGTGTCATCGCGAATGCACTGCGGGCGCTGCGGATACGCGCCACGGCGACGACCGGTAGTCTCGCGCGGGACGATGCGGACCGTCTGAAAGCCGGTCACGTCGAACTCGGGCCGGTGATCGAACAGATCCGGAAGCTGGCGGACGAGTTACCGCGACTGCCGCGAACGACGATTGCAAGCGCGCTCGAGAGCGTGAACGCGTCGCTGTCCCGAGAGCTGGTTCCGCACGAACAGCGCGACGATGCGCAGGTGTATCCGGATCTCGCGCGCCTGCTCGGTGGAGAAGATCCGATGGCGGCAATGAGCGGCACGCATCGGGAAATATTTCGCCTTGCCCGTCTGCTTGGACAGATGACGGCGGAGATACCGAGCGAGGGCCCCGACGCGGACAGCATTCAGGAATTCCAGCGACTACTGTACGGACTGGACGCGATTGTACGCTTGCACTGCACGCAGGAGGATGAACTGTTCCACGCGCTCGATGAGGGCGCCTAGAAACGCAACGGGTGTCCATACAAACAACCGGTCGGTTCTTCAAGCGTGCCGATGGATCACGCCCCGGCCACGTTCGGCCACGGAGCGACGGGGCGAGCGGAGGAGGCGCGCTGTTCGAGTTTGTGACAGGAACGGCAGCGCCAATTGATGCATATCAATTGCCGTTCGAGCGACATTTCTATTCTTGCTTCATCGATGCCACGTCGAGCACCGGGTCGTGGCGCAGTTCAAGCGAATGGAGCCCGTTCATGTTCACGCTTTTCCGCTTTTACGCCTTCCTCCTCTTTGCCGGACTGGTCGTTTTTTCCGGAAGCGTGGACGCAATGCCGGCGTCTGCACCCGTCCGGCACAACGGCATCAGCTACATCACAGGGGGCATTGGCCAAACCGAAGTCGAAGCGTTCAGAGCGCAGGCTCAACAGTACAACCTGCGCATGACCTTCACGACGAAGTCGGGTGCGTTCCTGTCCGATGTCGACGTGAGCATCTGGAATATGTCGCGTCATCGTGTTCTGCGAGTGCGCACGGAAGGGCCGTTCCTGTTTGTCCGCCTGCCGGCGGGCCGCTACCAGATCGAAATTCATCTTGGCCCGCAGAGTGCGACGAAGGCGGTGCAGGTTCCTGCGCGCGGAGGATCAGAGGCGATTTTTCGTCTTGACGATCCCGACACCTGCGGTGTGATTCTCCTGTGCAAACAGGCGCGATAGTCCGCGTAAAACCGCATGAGTCCGTCGGGCGGACATCTCAAGGACTTGACGCATGTCGCTGAGAATATGCATCGCCATCGATTCGTCAGAAGCTTCCCGCGAGGCGCTGAGATTCGTTCGCGACATCGCGCCGATTGGGAGCATCGTCCGCCTCGTTAGCGTGGTGCTGGGCGAAGCGTCGATTCTGCCGCCCGGAGACGCCACGATTCCGGTTCTGGATTCCTTGCAGGAAGAACGGGTTCGCGAGGCGAAGCGCGTGCTCGCGAACGCGACGGACTATCTCGCGCGCGCCGGCATTCGAGCGGAGACTCAGACGGTCGAACTGCCCGGACGCGACACCGATACCGGCCGCGCAATCGTGACGTCGGCGGCTTCGTGGCAGGCCGATCTGCTTGTCGTCGGCGCGCGGCAGCATCGGCAATGGTTGCGATGGCTTGAAGGAAGCGTCTCCGGGGCATTGACGCGTTTGCACCGGTGTCCGCTATTGATCGTCCCCCTTTCCGGGGCACAAGCCGAACACGATCGGCCGACACGCATCCTCTTTGCGGTTGATTCCGCTGAGGACGCACGACATTGCATGGCCTATGGACTGCGCCTCGCGACGCGAGCCTCGCATCTGCGCGCAGTGAACGTTGCTGCACCGGCTCCCGTTTGGCCAGTGGCGCACGATGCCCCGGACGTCGGGCGCGCAACGAAAGCGCTGGTCGCGGCAAAACAGTGTCTCCAGCGGGCTTCGGACAACGTGACGACGGCCACCATCGGCGCGGCGGAAACGAGCGACGACATCGCGCGCGTGCTGGTGCGGGAGGCGGTGGAATGGGCCGCTGATCTGCTGGTGATGGGGATGCACAGCAGCGGGGGGCTGACTCATCTGGTGGTCGGCAGTGTCGCCAAAGAGGTCGCGCGTCTCACGCGGACGCCACTGCTGCTGGTTGACGCTCCGGCTCCTTGAATCCCCGTGTTTGATTGATCCACTTTGGTCGTACCGCAAACGATGCGGCCGTGAAGGCCGGCGTTCATGGATTCGCGATGTCGCGTTTAGCGCGCATTGCGGGCAGGGTTTCGACGTTGTCGTCCGCCGCTTGCGCAGGTGTGTCGACGGCGGTTATGTCGAAGCGCCTTGCATTCGATAGAAGCGGCCCGTTTGCGTGGCACGTCTTCAGTACGTCGCGCAGCGGGGCGCGTTCCAATGAGGCGCTGCTGAAACTGCCGCAAGCATTTTCTGGACACCGCAGGCAAACGCCTGCACAAGGGAAGGGGGGCGCAGGTGATCGAGATCGTGACACTGACACTGAATCCTGCCGTCGATCTCTCGACGGCAGTGGAGCGGGTCGTCGACACGCACAAGCTGCGCTGCGACGCCGCGTGCCGCTACCCGGGCGGCGGCGGCATCAATGTCGCCCGCGTGATCCAGCGGCTCGACGGAAGGGAGGCGAACTGCCTCGCTCTCTATCTGGCGGGCGGCTCATCCGGGAGCCAGCTCGAACAGATGCTGACGGCGGAGCGCGTCAGCAGCCGGCGGCTGCGCATTGCGGGTGAAACGCGCGAGAACTTCTCCGTGAGCGAGCGCGCCACGGGCCGCGAGTTTCGCTTCGTTCTGCCCGGCCCGCAGATCAACGCCGATGAGTGGGCGGCCCTGTTCGCGGTGCTCGATGCGTTAATGCCCGCGCCGCGCTATCTCGTGCTGAGCGGGAGTCTGCCGCCCGGATTGCCGGCCAGGGCCTATGCCGATCTGACCCGCTATGCCCATCTGCGTGGCACGCGCGTGGTGCTCGATACATCGGGGCCGGCGCTCGCGCTCGCACTCGAAGCGGGTGTCTACCTCGTGAAGCCCAGCCTCGGCGAACTGGCCGCACTGGCAGGAAAGCCCCTTGCCGACGAAACCGATTGGCTGTCGGCCGCCCGTCGTCTGGTCGAGGAGCAGCGCGCGCAGATCGTTGCGTTGACCTTGGGGGAACGCGGCGCGCTGCTTGTCTCGTCCGAAGAAACCCTTCGCGTGCAAGCGCTGCCTTTGGCCGTATTGAGTGCAACCGGCGCCGGTGACAGTTTTCTGGCCGGCCTGCTGGTGGCGCTGCGTCGCGGCGACAGCTTGCGGGATGCCGCGCGTCTCGCTCAGGCTGCGGCCTCTGCCACGCTGCTCAAGAGCGGCACGGCG
The DNA here is from genome assembly GCF_046535315.1 of Paraburkholderia sp. SIMBA_027. Classification (NCBI taxonomy): domain Bacteria; kingdom Pseudomonadati; phylum Pseudomonadota; class Betaproteobacteria; order Burkholderiales; family Burkholderiaceae; genus Paraburkholderia; species Paraburkholderia sp. SIMBA_027. The sequence goes on along the minus strand of NZ_JAWRWY010000004.1, from coordinate 157,860 downwards.
CTGTGCGACGCGGATGAAGTGAAGCGGCTGCACGCCGCCATCCGGGATGCGGCCTGACGCCTTGCCGCGCCTGTTCAGACGGCGCCTGACCGGCGAAGCCACAGCGGCACGACCACGGTCGCCGATTTGAGCAGCGCGCAACGCCGTGGAGCCTTTGTCCTTCCACGCCGGACGACGACAGGCGTCCGTCACGGCGAAATCGCGGGAGCTCGACGCCACCCCCGAGAGCAGGCTGTCGCCGGCGGCTCCGTCCGTATCGCTGATTGCTTCCACAAAACTGATGTTGACCCGATGGCGGGCCGGCAAGATGCCGGCTCGCCTGCCTACGGTGCGGACTCTCGCCAGGTTCATCAAACGCCCGTCCAGATGCGCACGGCCACGCGCCCCGTTCGGCCCCGTTTGTCTCTTGACGCAAGTCAATGCCGCGGCGCGGCCCAACCCGATGATGAAAAGCACGCAAGACCACACGGGCGTGACATCCCGGTTCAGGAGCCGACATGTATGACAGGATTCTGGTGGCGTTCGACGGCAGCGAGACGTCGAGACACGCGCTCGCCGAGGCGCTGCGCGTCGCTCGCCTGACAGGCGCTCAACTCTACGTCGCGCATGTGATCGACATTCTGGCGCCCTTCGGCATGGGGCTGACCTACGTGCCGGCGGACCTGATCGCCGCCTACCGCGAAGGCGCGCGCAGGGTGCTTGAAGTGGCGCGCGCCGAAGCAAAGGGCGCGGGCGTGAGATGCGAGACGGAGCTGCTGGAACTGCAAAGCGTCACCGACAGCGTGGCGGACTGCCTGAACCGCTGCGCCACGCGCGTGGGCGCGCAACTCGTCGTGCTCGGCACGCATGGCCGTCGCGGCGTGCGACGCGCCGTTCTCGGCAGTATCGCCGAGGAATGTGTGCGCGTGACCGACTGCCCGGTGCTGCTCGTGCGCGGTGCCTTGTGAGCGCCGGCGCCTCTTCCGCCGTGGTCTGGCTCGCGGAAGTCACGCGCGCCGATCTCGGGTGCGTCGGCGGCAAGAACGCGTCGCTCGGCGAACTGATTGCGCGGCTCACGCCACAGGGCATTAAGGTGCCGCCCGGTTTCGCGACCACGGCGCAGGCGTATCGTGACTTTGTCGCGGCAAACCGGCTCGATGAAGTGATCGCCGCCGCGCTCGACGATCTGGAGACGGGGCGCCGCACGCTCGCGGAAACGGGTACACGCATCCGCGCGGCGGTCTTGCGAGGAGAATGGCCGGCGGCGATCGCGGACGCTATCGCCGCTGCCTATGCGGAGTTGAGCCGCCAGAGCGGCCAGGACGTGCTGAGCGTTGCCGTGCGCTCCAGCGCAACCGCCGAGGATCTGCCCGAGGCGAGCTTCGCGGGGCAGTTCGAGACCTTCCTGAACGTGTCTGGCGCCGCCGCCGTGCTCGACGCATGCCGGCGCTGCTACGCCTCGCTCTACACCGACCGGGCGATCAGCTACCGTCAGGCCAGGGGTTTCAACACGCTCAAGGTCGCGGTGTCGGTGGGCGTGCAGCAGATGGTGCGCGCCGACCTCGGCGGCGCGGGCGTCATGTTCTCGATCGATACCGAGACCGGCTTCGATCGCGTCGTCCTGATCGATGCGGCCTGGGGCCTCGGTGAGAACGTGGTGCAGGGCGCGGTGGATCCGGACGAATACGAGGTATTCAAGCCGCTGCTGAAAGACCCTGCGTTGGCGCCCATCGTCGGCAAGAAGTGCGGTGCCAAGGCGATCAAGATGATCTGCACACGCAGCCGCATGCAGCCGACCAAGAGCGTGCGGACCTCGCTGGCCGAGCGCCGCGCCTGGGTGCTCAACGACGATGAAATCCTGAAGCTGGCGCGCTGGGCCTGTCTGATCGAGACGCACTATGGCTGTGCGATGGACATGGAGTGGGCGCGGGACGGCGCGACGGGCGAGCTCTTCATTGTGCAGGCGCGTCCGGAAACCGTGCAGTCGCGCCGCGATGCCGCAAGCATCAGGACCTGGCATCTCGACAGGAGCGGGCCGAAGCTGCTTTCGGGCGTCAGCGTCGGCGAGGCGATAGGCGCGGGCGAAGTCTGCGTGATCGAGCAGCCTCGCGACATGGCGCGCTTCGTGGACGGCGCGGTGCTGGTCGCGCAGACCACCGACCCCGACTGGGTGCCGATCATGCGGCGCGCGTCGGCGATTGTCACCGACCATGGCGGACGCACCTCGCACGCGGCGATCGTGAGCCGCGAACTGGGCTTGCCGGCGATCGTCGGGAGCGGCAATGCCACGCGCGTGCTGCGCAACCGCCAGAAGGTCACCGTGAGTTGCGCACAGGGCGAGGAAGGTGAGGTCTATGAGGGCATCGCCGACTTTCACGCGGACGAGATCGACTTCTCGAGCTTGCCGCCCACGCGTACCGGCATCATGCTCAACTTCGCGAATCCGATGGCGGCGTTTCGCTGGTGGCGCCTGCCCGCCGATGGGGTGGGACTCGCGCGCATGGAGTTCGTGATCGGCAACCAGATTCGCGTTCATCCCATGGCGCTGGTTCACTATGACCAGTTGAAGGACGAACAGGCAAAGCGCACGATTCGCAACCTCAGCGCGGGCTACGCGGACAAGACGGCCTATTTCGTGGACCACCTTTCGCGGGCGCTTGGGCGCATCGCGGCCGCGCAGTTTCCGCGTCCCGTGATCGTGCGCATGAGCGACTTCAAGACCAACGAGTACGCGAACCATCGGCAACCAGATTCGCGTTCATCCCATGGCGCTGGTTCACTATGACCAGTTGAAGGACGAACAGGCAAAGCGCACGATTCGCAACCTCAGCGCGGGCTACGCGGACAAGACGGCCTATTTCGTGGACCACCTTTCGCGGGCGCTTGGGCGCATCGCGGCCGCGCAGTTTCCGCGTCCCGTGATCGTGCGCATGAGCGACTTCAAGACCAACGAGTACGCGAACCTCGTGGGCGGCGCCCAGTTCGAGCCGCGCGAAGCCAATCCGATGCTTGGTTTTCGCGGCGCCTCGCGCTATTACTCGCCGCTGTACCGTGAAGGATTCGCACTCGAATGTCGTGCGATCCGGCGCCTGCGCGAAACCATGGGCTTCACCAACGTCATCGTGATGATCCCGTTCTGCCGCACGCCCGAGGAGGCCGACCGTGTGCTGGAGGTCATGAAGGGGAACGGGCTGGAGCGCGGGCGCGATGGCCTGGAGATTTATGTGATGTGCGAGATTCCGTCCAACGTGGTGCTCGCCCGGGAGTTCGCGAAGCGCTTCGACGGCTTCTCGATCGGCAGCAACGATCTCACGCAGCTCACGCTCGGCGTGGACCGCGACTCGGCGCAACTGGCGGGCCTTTTCGACGAGCAGAACGACGCGCTCAAGTGGATGGTGCGCACCGTGATCGAAGAAGCCCATCGATGCGGGGCGAAGGTCGGGTTGTGCGGCGAGGCGCCCGCGCATCATCCCGAGTTTGCCGCGTTCCTGGTCGAATGCGGGATCGATTCGATTTCGGTGAGCCCCGACAGCTTCGTGGCGATCAAGCGTGCCGTCGCGGCCCGCGAGGCGGCGCACGATGCGGACCTTGCCGTGCCGGCAGCCGAGGTGTCGCGCCGCGCCCACGGGGTCGAAATCACGCCTTAGCCGTCTTTTCAATTGGGGCGGCTCATGCACGGCCCGGTTGCCCCCGATACTCGCTGAAAAGAGCGGCGGCGCAGGGGTGGCAATCGCCTCACGCCGCTTTCATGCACCCCGGACAGGGCCGACCCTTCAGCGCGGCACCCACCAGGTATCCGATGTACCCGTCCGGACATAGAGGCGCTTGACGGCGGCCCAGGCGATCCGGCGCGCCGCTTCTTCCTGGCGCGGGTCCGATGCGTGGGCGGCCCACGCATGGTTGAAGGCGGCACGAAAAATATCCTGTGCGTGCGACGGCAAATGATTGCGGACGCTCGCGGGCAAATCGTCGTTCGTTGCGTAAGGCATGGCGAAGGTGCGCATCGCGCGGGAAGTCAATCGGGGCAATCAGAAGACTGGCGCGCGCCGCGAGGGCGGCCTCTGATGCAGATCAAGCAAGGCAGCGCACGCGGGATCGCCATCGTGGCTATTTCGGATGCTGATCTCGGCTGATGCAGGTCAATTTTGCGGAGGACCCGTTCGCTAGATTGAACAAGGATGGGATTCGACGAACGGATCAGGGCTTGGTGCGTCGTGAATCCGGCACGCTTTGATTGATCAGGAGAATGACATGAGCCCTATTGCTCCAGACACGCCGCTTCAACCCGTTTTCCTGTCGGACATGGGCGCGCGCATGGTGCAGATCGGTTTCGATCAACTCGCGTCCGCGCTGGCGTTCCAGGCGAAGTGCCTCGATCGCGACCGCACTGCCGCGCAGCACCTGTGCGAGGTATGGATGCAGGCGCGCACCCACGATACGGGGGCCGTCGCGCAGGCGTGGCAAACGATGACGCGCGAGTATCTTGCGGCGTGCGTGGCCTTGTGGGGGCAAGGGATGGTGGCCGCCGCGGAAACCCAGGCGTCTTATGGCGCGATGCTTCGCGACACGGTCCTCGGCGCCCGGAAGGTGTGGTTGACGGGTGCGCCGGGCCTGGCGACAACGCCGGCCGGAACCGGCGCGCAGTCGGCGGACTGGATGGCATATCTCGCGTCGTTGACAGCCACGTACCCGGACGGCGAGGCGCGCCCCGCCACGTCGCTGCACCACGCGAGATCGGCAGGGGCGTGATCGCCGAACGCCTGCCCCTGCGCAACGAGGGGAGAGCTCAGTATGGAGAAGAAGTTCGATTACGGCAGCATCGCTTTCTTTGTCGGGCTGCTGTTGATGGTGGCGCTGCAATTGTTCTGGTCCACGCCTTCCGTGCCCCAGATGGCGTACAGCGACTTCGTGCGCCTGCTCGGCGCGCATCAGGTCGACAATCTCGTGATCAGCCCGACGCGCATCACGGGCGAACTGCGCTCGGAACACGCCAGGGCGACCCTGCCTGCGTCGGAGGCCGCGAGCTTTGGAGACGGGCCGGCGCCTTATCCTTTTGCGACGGTCCGTGTCGCCGACGACGCGCTGTCGGGCCGCCTCGGCGCCGCCGGCGTGCGCTATAGCGGCGCAGTCGACAGCAACTGGGGCGGCGCGCTGCTCGGCTGGCTCGCGCCGCTCGTGCTCTTCGTGATCGTGTGGCAGGTCATGTCGCGGCGGGGCGGCGGTGCGCGCGATTTCATGGGCATCGGCAGAAGCGGCGCGCAGGTCTATGTCCAGCGCGACACGGGCGCGACCTTCAACGACATCGCGGGCATCGACGAAGCGAAAAAAGAGCTGCAACAGATCGTGTCGTTCCTGTGCCATCCGGAGCGCTATCGCCGGCTCGGCGGCAAGATACCGAAAGGCATCCTGATCGTCGGCGCGCCCGGCACCGGCAAGACGCTGCTCGCCAAGGCGCTCGCGGGCGAGGCGGGCGTGCCGTTCTTTTCCATCAGCGGTTCGTCGTTCGTGGAAATGTTCGTCGGCGTCGGGGCGGCGCGGGTACGCGACCTGTTCGAACAGGCGCAGCGGCAGGCGCCGTGCATCGTGTTCATCGACGAACTCGATGCGCTCGGCAAGGTGCGCGGGGCAAACCTCATGTCGGGCAACGACGAACGCGAACAGACGCTCAACCAGTTGCTCGTCGAAATGGACGGCTTCGAGGCCAATGCCGGTGTCATCCTGCTGGCGGCGACCAACCGGCCCGAAACACTCGACCCCGCGCTGCTGCGCCCGGGGCGTTTCGATCGCCATATCGCCATTGACCGTCCGGACCTGACCGGACGCCGACAGATCCTGGCTGTGCATACGCGCAAGGTGCCGCTGGCACCGGATGTCGATCTGGATGAGCTGGCGGCGCGCACGCCCGGCTGCGTGGGCGCCGACCTCGCCAACATCGTGAACGAGGCCGCGCTGCACGCCGCCGAAGCCGACCGCGCGACGGTCGCCATGGCGGACTTCGACGAGGCCATCGATCGCGCGCTCGCGGGTTCCGAACGCAAGAGCCGCGTCATGAACGCGCAGGAAAAGCAGACGATCGCATGGCACGAGGCGGGACACGCGCTCGTGGCGCAAAGCCGCGCCCATTGCGATCCGGTCAAGAAGGTGTCGATCATTCCGCGCGGGGTGGCCGCGCTCGGCTATACGCAGCAGGTGCCGACCGAGGACCGCTACGTGCTCAGGCGCAGCGAACTGCTCGACCGGCTCGACGCCCTGCTGGGCGGGCGGGTTGCGGAGGAGCTGGTGTTCGGCGACGTGTCCACCGGCGCGCAAAACGATCTGGAGCGCGCGACCGCCATGGCGTGGCACATGGTGGCGCGCTACGGCATGAGCGAGCGCATCGGCCTCGCGAATTGCGCCGACCAGCCCGGTACGGCACATGCGCTCGGCGCCACGGACGGCCCGCGCTGCGGCGAGCATACGGCGCAGCGCGTCGACGACGAAGTACGCAGGCTTCTGAACGAGGCGCACGAACGGGTGGTGCAGACGCTCGCCGAACGGCGCGAGGCGCTCGACCGGATTGCGTTGCGTCTGCTCGAACGGGAAATGCTGGATCACGACGAACTGCTCGCGCTGATCGCCAACGAGCCCGAGCCGGCCGGCAGCGCGCGGCAGGGCGCGCCCGAAAGTGCGCCGGAAAGTGCGAGGTCCAAAGAAGTGGGCAACGTCGAACGCGCGGCATGAGGTGGCGCGCGAGTGCCGTTCAGGCGTTGCGTTTACGGCTCCGGATCGAGATAGTCGTGCGCGGCGCGCACGCGTTCCGATGTCCGCAACGCCTCCAGTGCCCGCTGTTCGGTGCGGCGAACCTGCTCACGCGAGATACCAGTGCGGCACGCGATTTCATCGTAGGTTTGGGGCTCGACGCCAATCCCGAAGCGCCGGCGCACGATATCCGCCTGCACGGCAGACATGTCGTCGAGCCGTGCCTGCACGAATTCGCCCATGCGCGCGCTGGCGAGCGTATCCAGCGGCGTGGCGGTCGCAGGGTCGGGAATCAGGTCGATCAGTTCCGTTTCGCCGTCGGGCAACACGATGTCGAGCGACGACGACTCGGCGCGCACGCCGCCAAGGTCTGAGCGTTGCAGGCGTTTGTCGGTCTTCATGTCGTTCACGCAATACACCGTGAGGCTAATGGCGAGGCGTACTGACTTCCTCGTGACGGCAGCCGCCGGTTCACAAACACAAATTCGCCGCGGGCTGCCTGATGCCGTGAATCATTGTGCGTTCGCGCGCGGTTGAATAAGGGAACACCGCAGTGTGTGCCACTCGCCGCATCGGTCGATCGGATCGCGCGGCAACATCTGGGGCCAGTGAACAAGCGCGTGCGAGGCTGCACGCAAAATGACCGCTGCGGCGCATGCCCGGTGCGGCTGTCGCAGCCATGTGATTCGGATTGGGCGGCCGATTGATTTGAGTCAAGCCGACAGCCGCGGTAGCGGACACGATGGTTTCATCCGCATGGAATTGCAATTGCCATCGCGCGATGAGCGTGTACTTTCTCGCCGGACATGCAGCCGGCGACAGGATGAACTGGCGCGGTTTCGCATCGGCGAAGGCATCGTCGATATACGGTCTGCCGTATGGTCCGCAGGGACGACGGCGGGTGTGCTTCGGCTAACGCGAAATTGACACGGCACGGAGGCGCGTATGAACTGGCTGGCAGAGTACTTTTCACGCAGGACGCCCGTACTCGATGTCGCGATGTGGATCTATCCCCCGCCCGCACTCGGCCCGGAAGGGCCGGTCGTTCAGGCGCCGCATTGCCTGCCGTACCCCGGTGTCGAGCTGGCCTTCACCGCAGGCGAAGAAGTCAGGCGCGGCACACGCAGCGACGAGATACCGGCGCGCTATGCGTGGTGCGCTGAAGTCCATCAACCCGACATGTCGCGGGTGAGGGAAATGGCAAGGGGCGTGGAAAATCACGGATTCTTCCGGTCGATCGAAATTTATCCGCCTTCGCGTTACAACAACGATTGCCTCATTCGGGTCAACGATGCCTTCGCGTTCGTGCCCGTTTTCTCCGCTGATGGCGCGCCGTGCTTTTCCGGCAGTTGCATGGCGCAGCCCGGCGAGCCGTCCTCGTCGTCCAGCGTGCGTTTGCCGTGGCTTTTCCGCGGCTATATCAGCATCTAGGCGAGCAATGGGTCGACCTCAAGCTCGATGTGAAAGCGGGGCCGGCGGACGATCTCGCATGTGCGCCGGGTCACAGGTGTGATCGACGAGGTTCGGAGGCGCGGCGAGATCCGGCCGAGGCAGTCGAGAACGGCGGCGTGTGGTCCGCGCGAAAAGCGTGGCGCTCGCTGTGTGCATCATCATGGATATTCTGTACACCGAATGAGGTAAAGCTGTCATGTATCGCATCTTTCGTAAGCTGGAACGGTGGGCATTCGGCATCGTGACGGCGTCGGCTGTGGCATGTGCGGGTTTCATCGTGGTCGAGCGGTGCGGCGCGTCCTTCGCGAGTGCCGCCCATGCAGCGCTCGGCAGCGTGTTCGCCTGCGAGCCGGTCAGCCAGCCGGCCGAATGCGACGCCTTGCTGGCCGAGTGGAGAGAAGTCAAATGAATGCTTTTTCACTGTGTACCCGCGAGGTGGCCACCTGCGGTCCGCAAACGTCCATTGTCGAAGCGGCGGCCCGCATGCGCGCCCTTCATGCGGGCGATCTGGTGGTGGTGAGCGAGGAGACGGGCGCGCGCCAGCCGGTTGGCGTGCTCACTGATCGCGACATCGTGCTGGCGGTGGTGAGTCCGGATGCCTCGCCGACGACGCTCTATGCCGGCGACGTGATGTCGGCGCCCGCCGTGCTCGCCCACGGCACCGACGACTTATGGATGCTCGCGCGGCGCATGCATCTGCACGGCGTACGCCGTCTGCCCGTGGTGGGCGCGGACGGCTCGCTGGTCGGCATCGTTACGCTGGACGACCTGCTGCATGCGGCCGCGAACCTGCTCGATGAATTGCGCCTCATCGCCGCTCGCCAGCAGCATTTCGAAGCGAAGCGCCGCGGTGACAGGGCTTAGCCCGCGCATCGGCAAGATTCCATGGATTCGGTCATGAATACCCCAATGCGCATCCTCGTCGTCTTTTACTCGCGCAGCGAGACCACCGCCGAGTTGGGCGGGCGGCTCGCCGCCGAGCTTGAAGGCGATTACGAACGGTTGCATGAGGTCGAATTCCGGCGGCGTGCCGGGCCTTTCGGCTTCCTGCGCTCGATTGTCGATGTGGTTCGCCAGCGCACGGCGCATCTTCAGCCGATGGCCCACGTGCTTGCGAACTACGACGTCGTGCTGATCGGCACGCCGGTGTGGGCCGCTCGCGCTTCCACGCCCGTGGCGACCTGGCTGGCCGAACACTGGCACGAAGTGTGCGCCACCGCATTCTTTTGCACCATGGGCTCACGCGGCAGCGAACAAACGTTCGCGCAGTTGCAGCAGCTCGCGCACCGCGCACCGCTCGCGACTTGTGCGATTTCCGCGCGCGACATGAAAGAGGATATAGCGGTGGAGAAGGTGGCCCGCTTCGTCCTTGCTATCAAGGACGCGCTCTCGGCGCGCGAGGACGAGGCGGCGGCCCGCTAAACGGGGCGTCGACGCAGTCAGCTCGTTTGTGAGCCGTCGTTTCCCGCGTCATCGTGGTCCGTACAGGTTCGCGCCTGTCGTTGGCCGAAAGTGCTGCGTTTAGCGCTCGCCTGCGCTTCGGCCCCTGTGGCCGCCATCGTCGACATCGGTCACCCCTGGTCGCCCTGTTGCGTGGCTGATCAAACCGTCAAGGTCGTGACGGCACGCGCTTCGCTCGCGACCGCGATGCGTTGTCAGACTCGCGACGAGCAAGGCCGCAGGGTCGAGGCCGGCAAGCCGTACCGTCTCCACGCCGGACTAGCGCAGCGCCGGGCGCGTCGTCTTCCGGGCGCGCTGGGACAAGCGCCAGGCGGCCTCGGCATTCGCGAAGGTCGCCTGTAACACGGGGTGCACATCGGCAAGCCAGCGCTCGCCTGTAAACAGCCCGTAGTGATCGCAGCCTTCCACGTCGAAGCGACGATGTGCATCCGGCGCAATGGCAGGGCACATCGCATGCGCCGCGTGCGTTTGCCCGGCTCCGGTGACGGCATCGCGCGTGCCTTCGACGGTCAGCAGCACCACGTCCCGCAACGCCGACGGCTCGACGAGCGTGCCGTCGGCACCGTTTGCTCCGGATGCGACGCGCCACGTGCCGTTCGCGAGCATCGCACGCTGGAACACGATGTCCACGGTGTCGAGGATGTACTCGGCGGCCATGTCGATCAGCGCGGTGTATTCGCTCAATGCGCGCCGTGCATCGGCGAGTGCGCGGACGTCGCCCCGCGAACTCGCATCGGCGTAAAGCTCGATCAGCAAAACGTACCGATGCGGATAGAGGATTGCGATCTCGGCTTGTTGCAGATAGGCCGGAAAAACCCGTCGGCCGCGTCCCGCAAACTGCGCAGGCACCACATCGATCAGATGACGCTCGCACCAGTCCAACGAATGCGATGTGGCGGCGAGACCGAGCGTGCCCGGGTTGAGGCGCGCATCGAGCGGGCCGCCGATCAGCGTGATGCTGGCGGGTGGGGACAAGGCACGCTGCGCGCGCAGCGACAGCGCCCCGAGTGCGGGAAACGTCGACTGGCAGACTGCAAGGACGTGCAACGGCCGCGTGTCGTTCGCGAACTGGCCGATAAAGTCGTCCAGCATCGCCACGTATTCGTCGAGGCCGAAGCGTCCCGCTGCGAGCGGCACGTCCCGAGCGTTTTTCCAGTCCGTGATGTAGACATCGCCATCGGCGAGCAGCGTCTCGACCGTCTCGCGCATCATGACGGCTGCATGGCCGGCCAGCGGCGCGCATAGCAGCAGCGCGCGCCGGGGCCCGGCGTCTGCGCCGCGGCATGCGAAGTAGCGCAGGTCGCAGAACGGCGTGCGCGCGACGATGCCGCATTCAACCGCGGTGCGGCGACCTTCGAGCGTGACGGTGTCGATGACGAAGGGCGGTGGCGTGTCGGTGAAGCCGGGCAGGGAATCGTAGAGGCCGGCATAGCAGGAGGAGACCGCGTGAGCGAGCGCGGGCGCCGGCCACCCATCGCACACATGCTCGGCATATTCCGACGCCGCGCGCCACGCACGCAGCCATCGGCGCTGCTGTTCGATCAGGGCATACCACATGATCGAGCCCGATGGTCCGGCCTGCCGCGTGTGTTCCGATGCGGCGCGAGCGCTTCCAGCGCTAATTCGCCGCCGATGGGTGGGACTGCTTTCAGGTCGGCGATCTCGCGGAGCAACCCGGCGATATCGGTACTGGGGATAAGCATGGTCTCGGCTCGTCGGGTAACCGGGCGGTGCAGGGTTGCAGCGCAATGTCGTGCGGCGGCATGACCGCCTCCTCACTCGATCACAGCATGGACGGCCGTGTCGCAGGCGCGTTGATGCAGGTCAGTTCTCCCGTAGGGCCGGAGTCAGGGCGCGCGATTGATCAACTTCAACTTGAAGGAGCCGGCGAAAGACGGCGACAGGTGGATCGGAGGAAATCCGTGAGAGGGATTCAGCGTTGCAGACATTGAGCGGGACTGCCGGCTTGCGCTGCACGACGTTTTGCAGGCAGCGGTGCTCAGAAGGCTTCGCTGCTATCCGGATGAGCACGGCTTTGCCGGAGGCAGCCCTTTCTCCTTGCCACGAGCAATTGATCGAAGTCAATCGGCCGGCTAACGCGGCGATGATGATGAACACGAGCGCGGTGCAAACCGCATACGTCTGCCGTGCCTGGAGATGCAGATGGAAATGCAGGATGTGCAGATTCCTGTCGATCATGTGGCGCTGGGCGGGTTACTGGAAATACCCACCCACGCCCGCGGCGTCGTGGTATTCGCGCACGGCAGCGGCAGCAGTCGATTCAGCCCGCGCAACCGGCAGGTGGCGGCTGACTTGCATGGCGCGGGCTTCGCCACGTTGCTGTTCGATCTGCTCAGCGCCGAGGAGCAATTGCACGACGGCGATGGCACCTATCGCTTCAATATCTCGCTGCTCGCGCGGCGGCTCGCCGCGACCCTCGTCTGGTTGCGGGAATCGCCCGACTTCGCATCCTTGCCACTTGGTCTTTTCGGCGCCAGCACGGGCGCGGCCGCCGCGCTCGTTGCGGCCGCGCAGACCGGCTGGGTAAAGGCCATCGTCTGTCGAGGCGGCCGCCCGGATCTCGCGGGAACGGCACTGGCCTCGGTTAAGGCGCCCACGCTGCTGATCGTGGGCGGCCTCGACGAGGACGTCCTGCGCCTGAACCGCAAGGCCGCCAAGCAAATGACCGGCGAGCACCGAATCGAGATCGTGCCCGGCGCGACGCATCTGTTCGAGGAGCCGGGCGCGCTTGAGGAAGTCACCTGCCTCGCAAACGAATGGTTCGAGCGCTGGCTCGGTGCGTGCGAGCCGAATTGAACGCGCCGTTCGTTTGCCATCCAATTTTCCCGACGTGAGTGAACCGATATGAACCCGATTCGCAACGAAAGCGCGGCGACTGGAATGCGTCGCGACAAGCGACTGCAACCGCACACGAACGACAGCTATCGCGCCCCCGCCCGCGTGATGAGCGGCACGGGCTGCCGCGAATGTGGCGCTATCTACGAAAATGGCCGGTGGATTTGGAGCGCCAGCGCGGAAGTGACCCGACAACTCCTGTGTCCCGCCTGTCGAAGGATTCAGGATCACGCGCCGGCGGGAGAGTTGTGGCTCAAGTCTTGCGACTATCTGAACGCGCACCTCGATCAGGTCGTCGCGCTGCTCTCCCGCGAGGCGCGCAACGAAGCAGGCCTGCATGCGCTCGAACGCATCATGGACATACAGGTCCAGTCCGATGGCGTGCGCGTTTCGACGACGGGCCCGCATGTGCTCCGCAAGCTCGCCGCAGCGATGCTGCGGGCGCACCACGGCAGACTCTCGATCGAGTATCGCGATGGCGAACGGCTGTTGCGTGCCCGATGGAGCCACGAAAGCCGGCCCTGAAGAGGACGCCAGATCATGAGCGAGGTATTCCGCGATCGTGCCGATGCCGGCAGACAGCTTGCAACGGCGCTCCAGCGCTACGCAGGCCGCGATGATGTCGTGGTGCTGGCGCTGCCACGAGGTGGCGTGCCGGTTGGTTACGAAGTAGCGAGGGCCTTGCGATGTCCCTTGGACGTGCTGATCGTGCGCAAGCTCGGGGCGCCCTATAACCCTGAGCTGGCGATGGGCGCCGTGGCGAGCGGCGACGCGCTCTACGTCAACGACGCAGTGATGCGCGCGCTTGGCGTGAGCGAAGCGCGGTTCGCCGAGACCCTTGCGCGCGAGCGCATCGAGCTGCAGCGCCGTGAGTCGGCTTACCGGGGACAAAGGCCGCCTGTGGCGGTGCTCGGGAAGACGGTTATTGTCGTGGATGACGGAATCGCAACGGGCGCGACCATGCATGTGGCCCTCAAGGCGCTGCGCGCGAGTCGGCCGCGAGCGCTCATCATCGCGGTCCCGGTCTGTCCGGTCGGTGCCGAAGCGCGCTTCACCGAGGAGGCGGACGATTTTGTCTGCGTGATGCAGCCGTACCATTTCATGGGCATCGGGCAGTTTTACGCGGACTTTTCCCAGACCGGCGATGACGAAGTTCGCGCTTGTCTGGACGCCGCGCAGGAGTGGCAGCTTTCGGCTGCATGCGGCGATGCCGCCGGCGCGCGGCCCTTGCCTCCCGACGGCAGGCCGGACTGAGCGGACGGCCGTGGCAGCAAGGAGGGCAGGGACGGTATGCGCTCGGAAATCACGCGGATAAGGCAAAGGCGTAGGCGCTATCGAACCGATCACGATTGCCGCCCCATCACAAGACATGGGCCGCGGCCTCGCGGGTTGCTGCTTGATCTCGTTGCGTCAGCTTAGCTTTCGAACGGCGCGGCGAGCAGCAGATCGCAGACATCGGGGATTTCAATGCCCGGCGCGAGGCGACGTCCAATGTCGGCCAAACCCGTTCCAATCGCAGTATGGGGTTTCCGTCTCGCCACTTCGGCGAGTGCTTGCGTGAACGCCTGTTTGAAGCCGAGCCGGGGATAAAGCGCGAGGGTGTCGTCGATCAACTGCGGAGATATCTCGTCCATCCTGAGTCCCATCACGTCGACGTGGGCGCCGAAGTGCACGAGCGCGACTTCCGGCTCCCGGCGATCGGCGATATCCGCGGATGAGTGAAGCGCGATCGCATCCCAGACAACATCGACTTTCGCCTTCTGATAGTCATGCGCATGCAGGAACCTGCTCGCCGCGTCGGCGCCATCGACCTCAAAGCGTTTATCTGCCGCGTGATGCGCCGACAACCCGAGATCGTGAAGCAGCGATGCGAGATAAACGAGCTCACGATCGTATTTCATCTGCCGCTTTTTTCCGATGAACTCCGCGAACCACCACGTCCGGTGAACGTGATTCAAAAGCGGCTTCGTGTGGGCTGATTCGGCGAGCGCGGCTGCTCGACGTGCAAGCTCGGAATCAGGAGCCGTTATGCCTCCGACGGTGACAGGGTGTTTCATACAGGATCCTTGAATGTTCGGTACGACGAAGATAGGGCGTACCGAACCCGTCAGCAATGACAAACACACCTCGTTTCCGGCCGATGGCTCGTCGTCGGCATGCCGGCGTGAGGCTTCTCGTGTGTGTTATGCCTTTGGCGGTCCGAAGCGTCGGCGGTAGTCTTGCGGAGCCACACCGTACACTTTCGTGAAGGCCCGGCGCATACGCTCGTCGTCGCCAAAACCCGTCCTGCGCGCGATGACCTGGATGGGCTCGTGCGCAGACTCGAGTAGACGTCTGGCCGCTTCGATGCGCAGTCGCTCTACCGCCCTCGCCGGGCTTTCCCCGGTTTCGCGAAGATAGACGCGAGCAAAGTTGCGCGGGCTCATCCGTGCGGCGTCGGCGAGTGCGGGAATGGACAGGTCCGCGTCCAGATGGGTACGAATCCAGTCATGGAGGTCTTCGAACCGGCCGCGCGCGTCGCGCATCTGCTGGCGCAGTTCGATGCTGAACTGCGCCTGGCCACCGGGTCGCTTGAGAAAGAGAACCATGCCGCGTGCAACATTGAGCGCCGCGAGATGGCCCAGATCGTCCTCGATCATGGCCAGCGCCATGTCGATCCCGGCGGAGACGCCGGCGGACGTCCAGATATGGCCGGACGTGACGAAAATCGAGTCGGGCTTCACGTTGATGGCCGGATGTTGTTGCTCCAACCGGTTGCAGGCCGCCCAGTGAGTCGTCACATCCCGATGATCGAGGACGCCGAGTTGCGCGAGGACGAACGCGCCCGTGCACACCGAACCGAGCCGACGCGGTCGTTCCAGATAGTTCGCCAGCGTTGCACGCAGCGATGCCGTCGCGGCGGCGGGCATGATCAGGTCGGCGCCGGCGATGAGCAACGTGTCGACAGAGTCCATCATCGTGTCATCGATGCACTCCGTTTCAAGCTTCACACGCGTGTCCGTCCGCACCGAACCGCCTGACTCGGAGGCCAGCACGACCTGATACGCGGAGCGACCGTCGTCAAAACAGGCATCGCTGAAAGCTTGCAATGGACCTGATATGTCCAGGAGCTTGGCGCCTTCATAGGCGACGATGACAACCTTGCGCGGCGCTCGACCATCCGGATTGTCGGTTCTGGACATTTGCTGACGTATCAAAGTACGGGGATCGCCGATCGAACCGGACCCAGCCTTATGCGGGCCATGACAAGACCTGGCTATGGCGACCGGTCGTGGACCAGCGCACACGCTACCGGAATCCGGCGTAGCGGCGCAAGGCCAACCATACCTCATTTTCTGCCAATGTCCGGGCGCGCCGCCAGGTCTTACGCGAGGTCGGCGGTGCGAGAGCAGGCGGATATCGCGGCCGGTTCGGAGTGAGCGGGAAAAGAAAACGAGGTCTTGCCCAGAACGAATTAGCGTTCTGGCAGAAAACGAGGTGTCAATGTCTGCGGCACATCGATCAATGATCCTATAGTGATTCAGCTAATCGCATCAGTCCATGAATGTGGAAAATGGAGCAAGGAAAATGAGCCAATACAGCGAATTCGAATTCAGGAAGCAGCCGTGGTTTGACGCGGCGTGGTTCGATCGGTCAAATTTTCAGGGGTTCAGTCGCTTCATTCCGATGAAGACGATCGTGGTCCACTGCTTTGATCCGAGGGCATCTGAAATACCGCAGGCTGTCGCGGACTATTTCGGTGATGAGGTTTATCCCGGTGAGAACATTCTCGACGAAGCGGGCAACCGCATCGGTAACACGCGTACGTTGTTTGCGGTGTCTAACGCGGGTGGGCGCGCGCTTTCGGCTTTGCAGTCGGTCGCCACGATGGACTATCTTTTCAAGGTTCAAAATGTCGTTGTGGTGCATCACTCGTTTTGCGGCGCTACGGCTTTCGAACCTGAAGACCTCGTTGATGAGTTTCATCATCATCACCATGCCGATATTTCAACGCTGTTCGATCACGATAGCCTCGCCATTTCGAACTTCGAAGATTCGATCAAACACGATGTCCGCTTACTTCGCGACAGCGCAGCCGTTCCGGCGAACGTCAAGCTTTACGGTTTCTTTTACGAGATCAATTCGGGCAAATTGACGGAGGTGGTGCGCGACATTCCGGCCTGAAGCCGGCTTCGGGGCCGCGCATGTGGGATCGCCGCCGGCCGCGTCTTCCTGAATTGCAATGTATCGGCCTGTGTAGATATTTAATTAAAACGACGGAGCATTCGTAGACATCGCCGATGTTCAAACAGCAGGCAGCACTTCAGCCGGTGTGGCTTCAGATACCGTTTCAACATCTCGAAACGTAGCTGGGCTCGTTAAAAAAAAAAGCCGCCACTTCTGCCAGAAGCGGCGGCTAGCACACACGCCGGCGCTGAGGCGCCGATGATTGCGGAATGTCTAAACGCAATCACAGTTCAATTTAGCAACCCGAAAAGCTTTCGTCCATATTTAGAAACGTTTGAGTACCGTTTATTTGTGTAATGCGGATGCCACCTCATGCGCATTGCATCGCATGGGCGCGGGCCGAACTGAGTGCTTTTTCCTGCTGAGACGCCGCCCACCGGTGGAGCATCGGCTTTAGAACATGTAGAGACCGGAACGATCCCCCTGGTTAAACCTTGCGCTGAGTCGCCAACAGAATTGAGATGTTCAAAGTGAATAATAATTTCACACCAACATTGAGATTGTAATCGGCATAAAAGGATTTTTTGGGGTTTCAGAATAACCGCCGATTGCGTGGTGAGCTTCACAGCGATGGTCAACTTTGTTTGTCGCAAATCGTCAAGCCAAGGTTGTCTGCACCAAACCAGCATGGGTTTGCGTCTCACCAACACCCGACATTCCGCCACACCAGGGTTTTTGACAGGTTTGCAACAACTGGTGCAACAAAGTACAGTGTTGCAACAAATGTATTCGTAAGCCTGTTGCCGGCCGCTCGTCTGCGCGGCCAAAAAGGAGTGTCGCAATGAAACGTACGAAGCTGACCGGCTGGATCGTGATCGGCATGCTATTGGGGATTGCCGTGGGTTACGGCTGTCATCGCGCGATCGACGACGCGCAGAGCCTGAAGTCGGTCGCAGACGGCTTCGCGCTCGTCACCGACCTGTTCCTGCGGCTCATCAAAATGATCGTCGCGCCGCTGGTGTTCGCCACGCTCGTGGTGGGCGTCGCGAAGATGGGCGACGCGAAGGCGGTCGGTCGCGTAGGCGTGCGCACGCTCGCGTGGTTTCTTGGCGCAACCTTTGTTTCATTGCTGCTGGGGGCGCTGGTCGCGAACTGGCTGCAACCGGGCGCGGGGCTGAATCTGCCGCTGCCCGATTCGCATGCCGCCACCGGCATTCAGGCGGGCGCGATTTCGATCCGCGAGTTCGTCACGCATCTGGTGCCCAAGAGCGTGGTGCAGGCCATGGCCGAAAACGAAATCCTGCAGATCGTGGTGTTTGCGGCGTTCTTCAGCCTCGGCATCATCGCGATCGGCGAGCAGGCGAAAAGCATCGTCAAACTGCTCGAACAGATTTCGGCGGTCATGTTCAAGGTGACGGGCTACGTCATGGCGTTTGCGCCGGTCGCCGTGTTCGCCGCGCTCGCACACGTGGTGGCCATTCAGGGTCTGGGCGTGCTGCTCAGCTACGGGCGTTTCATGGGCGTGTTCATTGGCGCGCTGGTGCTGCTGTGGTGCGCGATCGTCGCGGCGGGCGGTCTCGTGATCGGTGGCCGTGTGTTCGGACTCGTGCGCTCGGTGCGTCTGCCGATGCTGCTGGCGTTCAGCACGGCGAGCAGCGAATCGGCGTATCCGAAGCTGCTCGAACAACTCGAACGCAGCGGCGTGCCGCGCCGCATTTCGAGCTTCGTGCTGCCGCTCGGCTATTCGTTCAATCTCGACGGCTCGATGATCTATTGCACCTTCGCCACGCTCTTTATCGCGCAGGCGTATGGCATTCACCTGTCGTTCATGGATCAGGCGGCAATGCTCGCGATCCTGATGCTCACGAGCAAGGGCATGGCGGCCGTGCCGAAAGCGTCGCTCGTCGTGATTGCGGCGACGCTCGGGCAATTCAATATTCCCGAAGCGGGTCTGCTGCTCATCATGGGCGTGGACACGTTCCTCGATATGGGGCGCACGGCGACCAACGTGCTCGGCAACAGCGTGGCTGCCGCCGTGGTGACGAAGTGGGAAGGCCAGCTTGGCCCGGTGTTGAGCGAGGACGAGTACGAAGCGCTCGCGACTGCGCGAGAGGAAGCGCATGCCGGCGCGGGTCTGGTCGAAGGCGTGACGACGTAATCCGTATCGTACGTAATCCGAATTAATCGTCGATCAAGATCATCCGGATAAAAACGGCGGCCCGCATCACGCGGCGCCGCCGTTTTTTATTACCTTGCCGTTTAGCGGCTGATGTCTTCGAGCGAACGTCCGCGCGTCGCCGGTCCGAGCAGCACCATCACGATCCCCACCAGCATCGACACGCCGATAAACATCGCCACGCCCGGCACGCCGTAGTGGTGCAGCAGAATGCCGATCGCCAGCCCGGCGAACGCGGCGGCGATGCGGCTCCACGAGTAGACGAAACCCACGGCGCGCGCCCGCACGCGCGTCGGGTACAGCTCGGCCTGGTAGCCGTGATACGCGTACGACATGATGTTCGCGGCGAGCGTGAACAGCACGCCCAGCACGATCAGCAGCCACGGCTGCGAAGCCTGCGCGAACAGCGCGATCACCACGGCCATGATCAGCAGGCCGCCGACGATCTGGGTCTTGCGTTCGAGCTTGTCCGCGAACCAGAAGCCGATGAGCGGCCCGAACGGATTCGCGATGGCGATCACGAACGCATACGCGAGGCTCTGCGTGACGTGAATGCCGCGCTCGATCAGCAGCGTTGGCACCCAGGCGGCGAAGCCGTAGAAGCCGATCACCTGCGCCATGTTGAAGATCGAAAGAATGACCGTGCGGCGCAGATACGGCGGCTTCAGCACTTCGGTGAGCGAGCCGGCACCGGCAATTTCCGGCGCGGCGCGCTCGGGCGCGGGCAGCGGCGTGCGGGTTTCGGCTTGCACGCGGCGCTCGATATCGGCGACGATGCGCTCCGCGTCGGCTTCGCGGCCGTTGCGCGCGAGCCAGCGCGGGCTTTCGGGAATGCGTCGGCGCACGAACCACACGACGATCGCGCCCAGCGAGCCGATCAGGATCACGACGCGCCAGTAGTCGAGGCCGAGCGGCTGTGTGTCCTTGAGCGCATAGGCGAGAAACGCGACCACCGGCACCGCGCAGAACGTGATGACCTGATTGAGCGCGTAGGCGCGGCCGCGTTCGCCGCGCGGAATCAGCTCGGAGATGTACGTGTCGATCGTCACGAGTTCGATACCGATACCGATGCCCGCGATGAATCGCCAGATGTTCAGCGCGAGGCCGGTGGTCTGGAACGCCATGATCGCCGTGCAGACGATGTACCAGATCAGCGACCAGGTGAAGATCATGCGTCGGCCGAAGCGGTCCGCGACCTGGCCGAACACGAGTGCGCCGACCCAGAGACCCGCGAAGGTCGAGAATACGAAGGTGCCGAAGCCCGCCACTTTCAACGGCCCCAGCGCCGAAAAGAAGCCGAGCGACTCGGGCGTGAAGAGTCCGGCGTGGACCATGCCGGGCGCCACGTAGCCGGTGAAGAACAGGTCGTAGAACTCGAACACGCCGCCGAGCGACAGCAGGATCACCATGGTCCAGACGGTGCGTGACGGCGGCAGCCGGTCGAGGCGGGCCGCGATCTCCGCCGATGTTGGAGTCGACATCGAATTCCTTTTATGAGTTTCAGGTGCGAGCAGTGAGACCTGGCGCGGGCGAGCACGCGCGCGCAGGAGTTATGCCGCAGCTTAATTGAGGCGGCGCTTCACGGCACCTGGTTGAAACCCAGCTTGAAGGCGGGCGGCGGGGATCGTCGGTCGCGCGGGGACGTAAAGAGAAGCGCAAGCAGCGGCGTTTCGAGCGTCGATTGCCCGATGCCGCTGTTGGGCCATTGCGCGGCAAACGCGCTTGATCGGGGAGATCGCGCCTGCGCGGCGCGATGCCTGTCGTGAGGTCTGTCGTGAGGTCTGGCGCGATGCCTGGCGTTGCGCCTATCGACCGCCCGCCGCCACGGCTTTCACCGTTGCGCGCGCCGGCGGCGCTTCCTCGATGCCGCGGAAGATCAGCGCGGAGATCAGCGTGATCGCGCCCACGGAAGCGAAGCTCACGCGAAAGCCCAGCGCCACCGAGTCCCAATGCGCGGCGACGAGGCTCACGAGCGCGCCGCCGATGGTCACGCCGAGGCCCATCGCGAGCATCTGCACCATCGAAAAGAGGCTGTTGCCGCTGCCCGCGTCTTCGTGCGAGAGACCCTTGAGCGTGATGCTGTTCATCGCCGCGAACTGCATCGAATTGGCCGCGCCGAAGATCGCCAGCACGACGAGCGAGACGATGACCGGCGTGCCGCGCGAAATCAGTGCGAACGCGACGATCGAGCCGCCGACGATCAGCGTGTTGACGAGCAGGAAGGTGTCGTAGCCGTAGCGGCGGATCAGCGGCGCGATCCAGCGTTTGGCGACCGTGCCCGCGAGCGCGGCCGGCAGCATCATGAGGCCGGAATGCAGCGGCGTGTAGCCGAGTTCGAGCTGCATGAGCAGCGGCACGAGAAACGGCACCGCGCTGGAACCGACGCGGCAGACGAGATTGCCGATCAGACCCACGCTGAAGTTGGGCTCGCCGAACAGCGCAAGCTTGAAAAGCGGATCGCGGCGGCGGCGCGCATAGGGCACGTAGGCGAGCGCGGAGGCGAGGCCGAGCGCGAAGAGTCCCGCCGACCAGGCTGCGCGATGCGTCTGCACCGGCGCGTCGAAGGCGAGCGAAAACGCAATCATGCACAGCGAGACCAGCGCGCAGCCGATCACGTCGAACGGCGGCGCGGCGGTGCCCGAACTGCGCGGCAGATAGCGCCACACCATGAACAGACCGGCGGCGCCGATCGGCACGTTGATCAGAAAGATCCAGTGCCAGGTGATGGCCTGCACGAACCAGCCGCCGAGCGTCGGGCCGACGATCGGTCCGACCTGCCCGGCGACCGAAATCAGCGCGAGCGCGGAGACGTATTGCTCGCCCGTCACGGCGCGCAGCACGGCGAGGCGGCCGATCGGCATCAGCATCGAACCACCGACGCCTTGCAGTACGCGCGCAATGACGAGTTCGCCGAGCGTATGCGCGCTCGCGCAGCACAGCGAGCCGAGCACGAAGATGAGGATGGCGGTGAAGTAGACGCGGCGCGTGCCGAAGCGGTCGGCGAGCCAGCCCGAAGCGGGTGTGAGCATGGCCATGGTGAGCGTGTAGGCGACGATCACCGGCTGCATCATGAGCGGTTTGACGCCGAGGCTGTGCGCCATGGAAGGCAGGGCGGTGTTGACGATCGTCGTGTCCAGCGCCTGCATGAAAAAGCCTGCGGCGACGATCCACAGCAGCGCCGTCTGGCTTGAATCCTTGTTCATGGGAACGTCTTGGCGGGGCGCGAACGGTGGGGAAACACGGGCGCGCAGCGCGGAAATCTGCAATGACGTCATGATATTGTCATCGCGGGCAATCGGGAACCCCACTCAGGACATTGACTGTTATCGGTGTTGCCGATAACAATGCGGCATGCTCAATCCCACCTGGCTCAAATCCTTCGCGACTGTCGCGGCCTGCCACAGCTTCACTGCTGCGGCGCGGCAACTCGGCCTGACGCAGTCGAGCGTGAGCGACCATATTCGCCGGCTCGAACAGGAAATCGGCCGCCGCCTGTTCGTGCGCGATACCCATACGCTCGCGATCACGCCCGACGGCGAGGCCATGCTCGCGCACGCGGGCGCGATCCTCCAGGCGATCAACCGCGCCGAATCGCAATTCCGCGCGCCGCGCCTGAAGGGCCGCGTGCGGCTCGGTTCCTCCGACGACATCGCGCTCGGCCCGCTGCCCACCGTGCTCACAGCGTTTCGCAATGCGCATCCGGACGTCGAGCTGGAAATCATCATCGGCATGACGGGGCGGCTTTACGAGCTGCTCGACGCGGGCGCGATCGACCTGATGGTGGGCAAGCGGCGGCTCGGCGACAAGCGCGGCGTGGCGCTCTTCACCGGGCGGCTCGAATGGCTCGCGCGCACCGGCACGATGGTCGATCTCACGCAGCCGCTGCCGCTCAATCTCGTGGCCGAGCCGAGCGTCACGCGCGCCGTGGTGCTCGACGCGCTCGCGCAAACCGACTTTCGCTGGCAGATCGTGTGCACGAGCAGCAGTCACTCGGGCTGCGTGGCGGCGGCGCGCGGCGGTCTGGGCATCACGGTGCGGCCGCAGTACCTGGCGGCGCGCGGTCTCGCGCCGCCGCTCAATGTCGCGAGCCTGCCGGTGTTGCCGGACGTCGAATTCATCGCGCTCGCGGCGAAGCGCCTGAGCCGTCCCGCGCAAACGCTGATGCAATTGCTGCACGACAGCGATCTGCGTGGCTCGTGGATCGGCGAATGAGGCGCGCCCGTTTCCGCACGATCGGGCGCGCGCCGCACGCGCGTCTGGTGTAAGATCCGCCGCCTGGCATCAGGTATTAGCGGCAGGTGAATGATATGGATCGAAAAACAGCGGAGCGTCTGCTCGTCGACGCGGACAGGATTGCCGAATTCGTTCTCGAATGTTTCGATCTGACGCTCGACGCGCCGCAAGGGCGCGAGCTTTACGACCGCGCGTTCAGCCTCTACCTGAAGCGCGAAGCGGGCGACGTGCCGCTCGCCGATCTCTACGACGCGCTCAAGGGCCACGGCGAGTTGCCGGAAGCGCCCGCGGCTTGAACGTGCATCGCGCGCGGGCTCGCGGCCCGCGCATCGCGTTGCAAACGTCCGTTTTCCAGACTTAGCCCACTCAGCCCGATTCAGCCTGACTCCCCCGCGCGCGCCGCATAGGCACGCACGGGCGCATCGGCATCGTCCCCGGCCAGCGCTTCGAGCGACAGCCCTTTCGTTTCGATGCCCATGATCGCCACGGCCAGCGCGGCGACGACGAACGACAGCGCGCCGAGCGTGAACACGCCGCTTTGTCCGAAGACCGGCAGCACGACGCCCACGGCGTACGGGCCGATCAGCGAGCCGACGCGCCCGATCGCCGAGGCGAATCCCGATCCCGTCGCGCGCGCGCCCGTGCCGTACAACTCCGGCGTGTAGGTGTAGAGCACGGCCCACATCCCGAACATGAAGAACTGCATCGCGAGCCCCGAGCCGATCAGCAGCGCGGCGCTTTGCAGATGCAGCGCCGTTTGTCCGTAGACCCACGCCATCGCGCCCGCGCCGACGAGCGAGGCCACGCAGGTCGGCTTGCGGCCGATGCGTTCGACGAGCCACGCCGCGCACAGGAAGCCGGGGATGCCGCCGAGCGAAATCAGCACGGTATAGAGCACGGACTTCGTGACAGTCGCGCCCGCTTGCTGCATCAGCGCGCCGAGCCAGGACGTGAGGCCGTAAAAACCGAGCAGCGCGAAGAACCACAGCGCCCAGACCATGATCGTGCGGCGCCGGTACGCGGCGCTCCAGATTTCGCGGAACGCGCCGTGCGGCCGGTTCAGCGCCGATCCTGCCGGGGACGTTTGACGCGCAGGCGCGGGCAGCGTGGCGACGCCGAGCGTGCGCATGACCTGGGCTTCGATCTTCGTGGTGACGGCATCCGCTTCGGCGCTGCGGCCGCGATGTTCGAGCCAGCGCGGCGACTCCGGCACGATGCGGCGCACAATCAGCACGAACAGCGCGGGAATCGCGAGCAGCGCGAACACCGTGCGCCAGCCGAAATGCGGCAGCACGAAATACGAGGCGACGCCCGCGGCGATGAAGCCGAGCGGCCAGAAGCCGTCCATCAGCGCGACGAGGCGGCCGCGTTTCGCGGCGGGCACGAACTCGGAAAGCAGCGTTTGCGCGACGGGGAACTCCATGCCCATGCCGACGCCGAGCAGCACGCGCCAGAGGATCAGCGCATCGACGCTGTGTGCTGTAGAGCACAGATACGAGGCCGCGCCCCAGAGCACCATGCTCCACTGGAAGACCGGCCGTCGGCCGAATCGGTCCGACAACAGGCCCGCGAGCGCGGCGCCCAGCACCATGCCGAAAAAGCTCGCGCTCGCCACGAGTCCCGCCGTCGCGCTCGACAGGCCGAACTCGGTCTTGATCGAGCCGAGCACGAAAGTCATCGTGCCGAGATCCACGGAATCGAAGAAGAACGCCACCGCGATGATCAGGAAGATCGTGCGGTGATACGGCGAATACGGCAGACGTTCGAGCCGCGCGGCGGCGTTGGCCGATGTCGCGCGTGCCGGTGCATGGGGCGAATGGCGTGTCATGTCGTTCCTGTCGTCTGGAAGCGCGACCCGGTGCGCGGGTGCGGCGCGCGCCGGTCGATGACCGGGCGATCCAGTAGACGCCGCCATTAATGTCAGACATAGAACAGAACCGGCGTGGGAATGGAATGCGGGCGTCGCGCCGCAGCGAGCCATTGCGGTGCATTCATGTCCGCGCGGACTAAATCTTGGCGTAAAAGGCCAGCCGTCAGCCCGTAGACTGATCACCGGAAAAACCGCCGCACATCGCGCTTTCGCGCAGACCGAAGCCGAAGCGCACAGCAAAGTTCAGATCAAAAGACCCAAGCCGAGGCTGAAAGCCGAGCTTGAAGACAGCACGGAGACAACGCGTTGCAATACGGGTGGCAGCGCGGAATGAGAACGGGTGAACGATGACGACCATAAGAGACCGCTTGGTGTTCGGGGAACAGCCGCAGATTGCCCCGCTATCTCTGCCGCAGCCGCAGCAATCGCAGCCGTCGCCACAACCGCAGCCGTTCGCCAGGCTATCGAGGCAGGCGCGCGCGCGCGAAGTTGCGTCGGCCGCGTCGGCCGCGTCGTCGTCGGCCGATGTGGAGTCGAAGTTCGCGCGCGCGCATTCGATTTTTCACGAACGCTGGTGGCTCGACATCGCGACGCAAGGCAACTGGGCGCTCGCGACCGTCAAGCAGGACGACGCGGTGCTCGGCGAAATGCCGTACGCGCTGATCCGCCGGCGCGTGTGGCGCATTTCGCATCTGCCGCCGCTCACGCGCACGCTCGGTCCGGTGATTGCGCCGGTCACGGGCAGCGCGGCGCGTCAGCGTCGTCATCAGCTCGATGTGACGGCGCGGCTGATCGAGCAATTGCCTGTGTGTGACAGCTTTTTCCAGGTGCTCGATCCGCGCGTGGACGACGCGATCGCGTTCGCGCTGCGCGGCTATACGGTGTCGGCGCGCTACACCTTCCGTCTCGATGCGCAATGCACGCAGGACGAGGCATGGTCGCGGCTCGACAGCAAGACGCGCAACGTGATTCGCGGCGCGGCGCGCGAGCTGACCGTCGCGCCCATCGCGACGCCGGGCGAATTCCTCGGCTTTTACGAGGACAATCTGCGCGCGCGCTCGCGCAGCAACGCCTATGGCAGCGCGGTCATGCGCCAGCTCGTCAACACGTTCGTCGAACGCAAGTCGGGCACGCTGCTGGGCGCGTATGGGCCGGGCGCGAAGCTCGTCGCGGCCATCGGTCTCGTGTGGGATCAGCAGGCGATGTATTTTCTGCTTTCGTCGCGCATGCCCGAGGCGCATTGCGGCTCGATCAGTCTGCTGATCTGGAGCGGCATCCAGCGCGCGATCGAAAGCGGACTCATCTTCGATTTCGACGGTTTTTCGAGCCCGTCAACATTCAGCTTTCTCAATGGTTTTGGCGCGACGCTCACGCAGCGGCTCGGCGTCGAACGGCATGGCACCGCGTATCTGCTGGCGCGCACGCTCAAGCGGCGGCTCGCGCCGGGTTCCGTCTTCGCCCCGAATCTATAAGGACGTTGGGAATGCGGCGCGTTCGATCCGGGCGCGCCGTGAATGCAGACGATTGAATCAAACCAGTTCGTGCTGCGCGTGCGGCGTGGCGCGACGCGTGGTGGCCTGCGCGAGTTCGAGCGCGCTGGAAGCGAACAGCAAGGGCGACCAGCGCCGGATCGCATCGCGCGCGCCATTGGCGAAGCGCTCGCGCAACGTGCCGTCGCTGCCGAGCTGGCCGATCCGCTGCGCGAGCGTGCGCACGTCGCGCGGCTCGACGACGAAACCGTTCACGCCGTCGTGCACGATCTCGCCCGCTACCCCGCAGGTGCGGGTGACGATGGCCGGGCAGCCCGCCGCGAATGCTTCGTTCACGCACAATCCCCACTGGTCGAATTCGCTCGCGAGCACGATGAAGTCCGCGAGCGCGTAGAGGTTCGGCATTTCGTGATTCGGCAGCGAACTGAGGATCGACACGTCGGCGTCGAGTCCGTGCGCGGCGATGCGCGCGCGCAGTGCCGCATCGAGCGGCCCCTGACCCACGAGCACGAGGCCGATGCCGCGCTCGCGCAGCCCCGTTTGCGCATAGGCGTCGATCAGCACGTCGACGTTCTTGCGCGCCACGAAGCGGCTCACGCACAGCAGGAAACGCGGCGGCAGGCGATAGCGTTCGCGCACGCTGCGGGCGTTATCGCGCGCGCGTTGTGCGAGGCGCGCGAAATAGTCGATGTCGACGACGTCGAAGCCGATGCGCGAACGCGTCATCGGGATGCCGAGCGAGAGCGCGTAGCGGCGGTGCCGTTCGCCCGCGACGAGCGCGCCGTCGAAGCGGCTCACGATCATCCGCTTGAGGCGTTCCTTGGCGGCGCTGCGCACGCCGTCGTCGGCTTTCGAATCGGACATGTAGATGAGCTTGAAGCGCCGCGTGAGATGGCGCAGCGCGCACAGCAGCGCCGAATACTGCGTGTTGTAGCCGAGCGTGATGACCACGTCGGGCGCGAACGCGCGCAACCGCGCGACGAGGCGCGAGCAGTCGCGCAGGCCGAGCCCGTCGCTGTCCGAGCCGTCTTCGACGAGCGTGATGGCGTGCGGTGGCCGGTTCGCGAAGAACGCCGCGCGGCGCTCCTGCGGGAAGCCGTAGACGCCCGAGCGCGCGAAGACTTCGAGCAGCGACACGTCGTGCCCGCTGCGGGTCGCGGCGTCGACGAGGGCTTCGTAGCGAGGCACGTGGTAGTCGCCCAGGTTGCCGACGACGAAGAGAATGCGCATGGACAATGACCGCTCACGATTGAGTTGGCAGGGACGTCCGCCGCGCCACGCGCCTGCGTTCCGCGATCAGCGGTCCGAGGCTGTCGCGCCTGTAACGTCATCGTAACCGCGCGTGCGGCGCCGCAGCGCCGCGCCACGCCGTACTGGCTGTCAGCGGCGAGGGTTTGTCCGAATCGATCGGGCGAGGGCGGTGCGCCGCCTCGCGCGGCGCGTTTTGTCAGGCAAGCGCCGGGGCAGGCTGGCGCCCCGGCGTTACGTTGCAAGACGACGAGCCGGCGACGATGGTGTGACCCCGCCGTGCCGGCTTGCCGCATGCGCTTGCCGCGACGGCGGCCGCAGCGCGATCGATCGCGCTTACTTCGGCGAGACGTCGATATCGCCGAAATATTTGCGGGCGAGCGTGTTGACCGTGCCGTCCGCTTCGAGCTTCGCGATCGCCGTGTTCAGACGCTCGCGCAGCGCCGCGTCGCCCTTGCGGATGCCGAACGCCACGCCGTTGCCGAGGATCTTGTCGTCGCGCACGGGTTCGCCCACGAACGCGAAGCCCTTGCCGTCCGGCTGCGAGAGAAAGCCTTTCTGACCGGCGGGCGCGAGCAGCAGCGTGCCGTCGAGCCGGCCGGACACGAGATCGGCGTAGATCTGGTTCTGGTCCTGGTACGGCACCACGTTCACGCCCGCCGGTTCCCAATGCGTCTTCGCATAGGTTTCCTGAATCGAAGCCTGCAGCACGCCCACGCGCTTGCCTTTGAGCGACGCCGCCGTGGCCACGAGGCCGCTGTCCGTGCGCGCGATCAGGCGGCTCGGCACGCGATAGATCACGGTCGTGAAGTCGATCGCTTCACGGCGTTGCGCGGTGGCGTTCATCGCCGAATTGATCGCGTCGAACTTGCGGCCCTGGAGTGCGGGAATCAGCCCGTCGAATGAAGTTTCGACCCACGCGCAATGCAGCTGCGCACGCGCGCAGACGGCATTGCCGATGTCGATGTCGAAGCCTTGCAGGCGTCCGTTGGCGTCCTTCGATTCGAACGGCGGATACTGCGCCTCCACGCCGAAGCGCAGCGAACCGGAGTCGGCGAATGCGGGCAGCGCGGGCAGCGCGGCGAATGCGCACGCGAGCGCGAGCAGCGTGGTGAGGGGCTTCATCGTGATCTCCTGGCCGGGTCTTGAGTGATTCAAATCGTGCAAAGGCGGCGCGCGCCTTCGAGCAATGTTTCGTCATCCTTCGCAAAACTCAGGCGAATGACGCCGTGATCGGTGCCGTCGGTGTAGAACGCGGACAGCGGAATAGTCGCCACGCGGGCGTCGCGAATCAGGCGCAGCACGAAGTCGCCGTCGCGCTCGTCGGAGAAGGCGCGAAAGCGCGCGAGCATGAAGAAGCTGCCTTCGCTCGGCAACAATTCGAAGCGTGAACCGGCGAGCGCGTGCGCGAGCAGATCGCGTTTGCGCTGGTAGAACGCGCCGAGGTCGAGATACGAGGACGCATCGGCGAGCGCCGCGCTGAACGCGTGCTGCATGGGCGTGTCGGCGGCGAAGGTCATGAACTGATGCACCTTGCGGATCTCGTCCATCAGCGCGGCCGGTGCGAGGCAATAGCCCACGCGCCAGCCCGTGACGTGATACGACTTGCCGAACGACGAGACGATCACGCTGCGTTCGGCCAGCTCCGTGTAGCGCGCCATGCTGCAATGGCGCGCGCCGTCGAACACCACGTGCTCGTAGACTTCGTCGGAGAGAATCACGATGTCGGTGTTGCGCGTAAGGGCCTTGAGGCGCGCGATGTCCTTCGCGCCGAGCACCGTCGCCGTGGGATTGTGCGGGGTGTTCACGATGATCATGCGTGTGCGCGGCGTGATCGCGGCGGCGACTTCGTCCCAGTTCACGCGGAAATGCGGCTGCGCGAGTTGGATGGCGACGGGCGTCGCGCCTTGCAGGCGCACGATAGGTGCGTAGCTGTCGAATGACGGCTCGAAGTAGATCACCTCGTCGCCCGCGTGCACGAGCGCGCTGATCGCCGAATAGAGCCCTTCGCTCGCGCTCGCCACGACCGTCACTTCGCTCGCGGGGTCGTAGTGCGCGTCGTAGAGCGCCGCGTACTTGGCCGCGAGCGCTTCGCGCAGCGCGAGCACGCCCGCCATCGGCGCGTACTGGTTGTGGCCCGCGCGCATGGCGGCGGTCACGTCGTCGATCAACTGCGGATTGGGCGCGAAGTTCGGCGCGCCTTGCGAGAGATTCAGGGCGTCGTGTTCGGCGGCAAGCTGGCCGATGACGGTGAAGATCGTGGTGCCCACATTGGGCAGCTTCGAGCGGGAGGAGGCGGCGCTGTGCATCGTCCGGAAATGGGAGAAAAACGGCTATTTGGCCTAAAAGCCCGCGCGGGGGCAATCGAATTTTTCTCATGTGCGCCATGCGTTCGGCTCATGGGCCGCCTGCGCCGGGTTCGCGCGGATGCTGGCGGTCTGGTTCGGCCTCTGCTTCGGCTTCTTCGGCCTCAGGCAGACGGCGCCGCGGCGCGCGCGCGGTCGCGTTCCATCCACGCGCTGAATAGCTGGATCTTCGGCTGCTGCGCGGCGAAGTCGGGATAGACGAAGTAGTAGCGCGAACCTGTCGCCACCGCGAAGTCGAGCGGCAGCGCGAGCCGCTGCGCGGCCACGTCCTCGCTCACCAGCGTGCGGTCGCCGATGGCCACGCCGAAGCCCTGCATCGCCGCGCTGGTGGCGAGATCGAGCGATTCGAAGGTGGGGCCGCGATGGGCGTCGACGTGCGCCGCGCCCGCGCGGGCGAGCCACAGCTTCCAGTCGGCGTGATCGCGTGTGGGATGCAGCAGCGTGAGGTGCGCGAGGTCGTCGGCGTGCGCGATCGGATGGCTGCGCAGGAATTCCGGCGTGCACACGGGCGTGAGGTATTCGTCGAACAGCGGCACCGCGTGCACGTCCGCGCCCGGCGACGGACCGTAGATGATGGCCGCGTCGAAGGGCTCGGCCTGGAAGTCGACTTCGTGCTGCCAGGTCGTGGTGATCTGCACCTGGAGTTCAGGGTGCTCAGTCTGGAAGCGCGTGATGCGCGGCAGCATCCAGCGCATCACGCAGGTCGGCATCTTGAGCGCGAGTTCGCCGCGCTGCCGCGTGAGCCGCATCGACGCCTCCTCGATGCGCCCGAAACCCTCGCGCACGGCGGGCAGCAACTGCTCGCCCTCGGCGGTGAGCGTGAGGCCCTTCGGCGAGCGGCGAAACAGTGGCAGCCGGTAATACTCCTCGAGCGCGAGAATCTGGCGGCTGACGGCGCCCTGCGTGAGACACAGATGTTCGGCGGCGCGCGTGAAACTGCCGTAACGGGCGACCGTTTCGAAGATCTGCAGCGCGTTGAGCGGCGGCAGGCGCCTCATGACGCGCTGTCCTTCGTGACCAGCACGAGCGGCGTCTCGACCCGGTCGGGCAGGTCGTCCTGGCGACGCTGCTCGATCAGCGCCTGCAAGACGACGTCGATGCCGTAGACGGCCTGTTTGTCCGCGAACTGGTCGACGGTGGCGAGCACGCGGCCGTCGGCGAGCATCGGCTTGATGGCGGCGCTGGCGTTGTAGCCGGTGATCAGCACGCGGCCGCGCAGATGCGCCATGTTGACGGCGTCCACCGCGCCGCGCGCCATGTTGTCGTTCGCGCACAGCAGCGCGCGCAGGCCGGGCTGCGTGGCGAGCATCGCGGTGGCCGCGGCGCGGCCCTTGGCGTAGTCCCAGTCGCCGGGCTGAGCGTCGACAATCCTCACCGAAGCGGCCCGCATCGCCTCGCGAAAACCCACCTCGCGCTGCTGCGCGTTGCGATCGGACGCCACGCCGCCGATGATGGCGGCGCGCTCGCCCGCATGCAGCCGCCGCGCGAGATAGTCGCCGACGAGCCGCGCGCCGCGCCGGTTGTCGGGGCCGACGAAGGGCACGTGGAGCCGGGCTTCGCGCAGTGCGTCCGCGTCGAGCGGATTGTCGATCGTCACGGCCAGCACGCCCTGGCGTACGCACGTTGCGACGGCGGGCACGAGGCGGCGCGAATCGGCGGGCGCGAGCACGATGGCGCTGACCGATTTCGCGGCGAGCGATTCGACGTAGGCAGCCTGCTGCGAGACGTCGGTCTCGCCTTCGGTGCTGCGCACGATCAGCTTGAACGGATAGGGCGAATGTGCCTGGAAGGCGGTGGCCGCCGCGATCATGGCGGCGGTGAACGGATCGTTGCCGGCTTTGAGGACGAGCGCGACGGTGATGTCGCGACCCGCGCCGCGCGCGAAGGGCGAAGCCGCGCCGCAGGCCGCCAGGGCACTGGCGATCAGGAAACGGCGGCGCGTGAGCTCGTGCATGGCGGGTTCGGCCGGATGCCGAAAAGCGGGTTCGGATGGCCCGGAGTTTACGCGATTGGCGCGCGCCTGGCGAGGCGGGGAAGCGAGCGGTGGTGGCGCCTGGCGCTTTTGTTAAGTGGGCGTGGTGGTTTCGCGTGGTGTGCTTGTAGCGGCACAGTTCGACGATCCCGAGCAGCGAGAAGATCGCGAACGCGATGCCAGCCACCATAGCGAAGAGGCTTTTTGCCTGCACTAGCAGGAACATCGGATACGGCGTGACCTTCGAGAGAATCGCTGCGCAGGTGAGGAAGTGCGTTTCGCCGAAGCGTTGTGCGAGCAGCACTTACAACGCAAACATACCGCTGCGTTCAGAGGCGTGGCGCGTCGAGCCGGAAGCGCTCAATACTGCTCGCGCATGATGAAAGACACCCTGAGCGTCTTGAGCAGTCGAAGAAGCAAAAAAATCGGCTGTTTCGGGCCGGTTCATTTATTCGAACGACGTTCTGGGATCCGAATAAAGCGCGATGCCAGCCGAATTTGTCGGATGTCAAATTGCGTTCCGTTCGTGATGCAAATCGACTAAATCAACCCCCATTTTAAAGCTTGTCTGATGGTCTGCTCGCTTGCGCAGTCCGACGATTGCCGGTTAGCGGCGGATGGTCCGCCGCGACTGTGCCGGTCGTGTATCTGCACAGTATCCGTAGCTGCAATCGAACGGAGGCACGCACATGAGGCGTTTTCTGTTAAGGCTAGGCGACAAATCTACGGCAGGCGGCGTTGTCCTTGAGGGAGCGGAAAACTGCTCGCACCACGGTATACCGATTGCGTTTATCGGCGCAAAGGTCTGGTGCGAAGGCTGTGAATCGAGCGGTTACATCGAGTCGGTAGGACCGCACCATCCGGCAACGATGCTCGGCAAGCAACAGGCGCTGGAAGGCGATATCTGCATCTGCAAGTGTTCACCGCCGCCTGTATTCAGCGCATCGCAAACAAGCGCCTCTCACAGCTGGGAAGACGAATGGGGGGACATGGGGTATGCCGCGAGCCTGGTGGCGTCACAGGGCGAACGGCGCGCCACACACCACGAACGATTCAGGCTATGCGATCGCGCAGGAAAGCCGATGCGCGATACGTACTACACGCTGCGGTTATCAACGGGCGAGATTGAACACGGCACCACTGACGAGCATGGCCGCACCGCGCGCTACGCGACGGATAGCGCGCAACCGATCCGGTTTTATATTGGGCACAGAGAGGAAATATAAATGCCTGACGCACTTGGAAGTTCAGTAACCAACGCGGACCCGAATTCATGCGTTACCGTGCAATCAGACAGACTATGCAAGCCTTGGACACTTTCAAACGATGGTTTAGCATTCGTGGCAGTATGCGAGAGTGGGGTTCTGAATGGCACCTATCAGGGAATGCCCGTCGTTGATGGGATGATCTTAAAAGTCTACATCGACAGCAAGGGGTTTCCTACAGTTGGATTCGGTCATAAGGTTTTGCCAGAAGATCACCTACATGTAGGCGATACGATTTCGGTCGAGCGGGCGCGCGAACTCTCGAAGAAAAATCAACGTGAAGCGACCTCGGCAGTCAATCGAAAAATTCACGTCCCGCTAATGCAATATGAATTCGACGCTTTAGCTAGCATCGCGTTCAATGCCGGTGGCGGTAACGGATTCAATGGTATAGCGGATAAGGTCAATGAAGGCGTATATACAGGCGTTCCCAATTTCATACGAACATACCGAGCGCATGGGATCGAGTGGCGTCGGGCGCTTGAGGCACGCCTGTTCCGCTATGGAAACTACGATGCGCGTCACGGGCCGGGGGTCGCAATTGAATAAAATTATTATTTTCGTTCTGTTGATGTTTTTGGTAGTTATGCAAAACGTACAGGCCGATGAGAATGTAAATTACTCCAATTGCCTGCAATACGTAGGTGGCGGCGGTTTGGGTGACGTTGATTGCTATGGTGGACACACAAAATCACTCGAATCGGAAAATCAAAAATTGATTGCGTCGATCAAATCATCGTCCGGAATAAAGGCAGACACGAAAGCGAGGCTGGATAGATACATAAGAGCCGAAGACGTGGCCATGAAAGGCTGCGCGCTTGCTCCACGGTTGGCTCTGGATTGGGCTATTGTTGACGTGAACAAAAATCACGTTGATATGTATGACGCTATGGAGTCCAGTTGTCGATATCAAATTCGAAAACAGGAGAATGAATTTTTGCGAAATCTTTTGTCTATCAAAACAGGCTGACATTGACGATTGATTCCGCTAATTCAATGCCCCGCTTCCAGGTGTAGGCATACATGCGCAGCACGTGCCACTCTGAGGATGATTCAGACAACTGGCGCGTGTTGCCGTTGCAGCAATTCTACTTATCAGAGCATGGCCGGGTTTGCCCACGCTCCTTCTGGTGCTTGATGGCTTTCGCCATAACGTTCGAAGACGAAGATTCAATGATTGTGCGCAGCGGGGCCGCGCGACTACGCCATGTCCCGCTGAAATTCGATCTGCCCGTCAACGATCGCAGTCTCACGTTCCATTTCAATTAACCCGTGAGTGCTCGCGTATCGATTCGATCACGGCGCGGTGCACTTCGCCAAGCAATGCGTGCGAACGCACAGCTTCACTTCGATTCATCGGAAGGGCTCCAGAAAGCAAGGGCGGCACCATAGTGTTCGCCCTTGCGGCCCTTCACGTCAATTTCAACGTTCTTATATTTTTCATTAATGGCGCGAATAATCATCGCGCCCCGCGCCGCGATTTCAGCGCACGGTGAAGCTGTAGTGGCCCGTGGTGCGATGGCCGTCGGCGGCCACGGCGATCCACCTGACCGCGTATTGCCCAGCGCCGAGCGGATTCACCGCCACCGACATGCGTTTCTTGTTGCTCGCGTCGACCGCGGCCTTATCGTGAATCACCGACTTGCCCGCGGCGTCGGTAACGTCGATCGAGCTGAATGCGGGTTCGAGTTCGTCGTCGAAATCGATCGTGACGGTGGATTGGCCCGCGGCGACGCTCGCGCCGGCGGCGGGCGTTTGATGCGTCGGATAAGCGTGCGCCCAGGCGAGTTGCGCGCCTGCGAGGGCGGCGGTGGCGGCGAGCGCGCGAAGCGAACGGATAGCGTTGAAAGTCATGATGAAGTCCTCGATAAAACTCGATGCTGCGGGTTATTGAAAGAGCGGCTTGCCGATGCTGTGCGGCGCCACGTCGTCGAAGAAAATATGCGTTTGCACGAGGATGCCCACGTGCGAGCCGCTCGCGCGGTTGATCGGAATCTGTGCCTCGATGCCGAGCTGGCCGTAGCGGTTCATCCAGATGAAACCGGGATTCACGGTGCCGGTCGTCTGTCCCTGGCTGCGCGAGAGCGGCACTTCCACGAGCGGAATCAGGTTCGAGAGCGGTTGCGGCAGGCCGAGGTCGTGTACGTGCTGCTGCAGATACGGCAGGCTGTACTGGAACGTGAAGCCGTAATTGAAGGCGTTCGGCTGGCCGCCGCCCGTCGTGAGCGCCGGGCCCGCTTCGCCGGTGATGGCGATCGGGCGCAGCCACGCGAGCGCGTCGGGCAGGTCGCCCATGCCTTTGCCTGCGTAGATCGTCGGCGAAATGGTGGAGAAGTTGTCGGCGATGGCGCGGCTGCCGGTGCCGCCGATGTCGGCGTCCACGCCCACCGAGGTCATGAATTCGTGCGCGTCGTTCACGTAGAGCAGATATTTCAGGCCGACGCCGAAGTTGTCGAAGCCGTGCGCGGTCGGGTTGTTCTGCATGACGTAGCCGCCGTCGACGGAGAACGCGAGGCGCGGCGTGATGAGCTTGTCGTATTCGAAGTCGAAGGTGTTGACGCTCTGGTCGCCCGCGTCGCCGGGCACGCGCTGGTGGCCGAATTGCAGGTCGGCTTCGTCGCCGACGCCGGGATCGTCGACGGACAGGGTCGCGGGAAACACACGATCGCCTGCGATTGCGTGTGCGTGGGCCAGGTGCGGTGCGAGCGCGAGGCAAGCGAGCGCGAGCGTCAGCGCATACGCGCCGCGGCGTCGTGCGGGCGCGTCGAACGCGCTCCGGCACGGCAAGGTTGGGAACATGAAGCGTCCTGTAACGAAGAGGGTCGCGCGCCGTGTGGATGGCGCGCGCGAACGCGCGGCGGCACGCTAAACGCGGGGCCGCGCAAACGGTCAGGCTTCGTTCAGGCGAGTGGCGGGGCGCGCGCGAGCGCGAAGGTGAGCGGCTCGATGCGCCGCTGGCTGTCGAAGCGCGCGGCCACGCGCGCGTGCACGAGGCGCGTGGCGAGCGGCAGCGCGATCGGCACGCCCGGCACCACGGGCAGATGCGCGAGCAGGTTGCAGTAGCCGCAGTCCTGCATGTCGCCGGGGCTGGCGTGCGGGTTGGCCTGGTTGTCGCCGTGCGCGGCCATCGTCGCGCCGCGCATCGACGGCATGTTGCAGTGCATGGCCGCCATGCCGGCCGGCGCGGCGGTCGTGGCGGCGAGCAGATGCGAAATCACGGGCGCGAACGTCGTCAGCAGGATCGCGAGCGTTCCTAATAGACTGACGAACTGGAGGCGGAGCCGGCGCACGGTGATCAGCGAACGAGACGGGAAAAAACGAGGCGTTCATTATGCCATGCGTGCGGCGGCGGGCTGTCTGGCGCGGGCAAGGTGCGACACTGCGTAAATAGGCAATATATTTCCTTATTTATGCATGAGTATTCGATATTTGTAGCGATTTTAATTCCATAAGGCCGCGCAAATACGTCAAGATATTGACGTAAAACGCCCGTCACCCTAGAGTACGCACGATACCCCACAACAACATCGAGACATCCGCCATGTCGATTTTCGACCGGCTTTTGACCCCGCTTGCGGTCGGCCAGACCGTGCTGCCCAACCGCATGGTGATGGGCGCGATGCATACGCGGCTCGAAACGCTCGACCGTCCGCACGCGCGCCTCGCGGCGTTCTACGCGGCGCGCGCGGCAGGGGAAATCGGCCTGATCCTGAGCGGCGGTTTTTCGCCGAACGCCGAGGGCGTGATGGAAGCGGGCGGCCCGCTGTTCGACCGCGCCGAACAGCTCGACGAGCATCGCGCCGTCACGCGCGCCGTGCACGCGGCGGGCGGCAAGATCGTGTTGCAGATCCTGCACGCGGGCCGTTACGCGAAGGTGCCCGAGTGCGTCGCGCCGTCGGCGATCAAGGCGCGCATCAACGCGTGGACGCCGCGCGCGCTCAGCCTCGACGACATCGGCCGCACCATCGCCGATTTCGCCCACACGGCCGCGCTCGCCGTCGAGGCGGGTTACGACGGCGTCGAAATCATGGGCTCGGAAGGTTATCTGATCAACGAGTTCGCGGCGGCCGCCACCAATCATCGCGACGACGCCTACGGCGGCAGCTTCGACGCGCGCATCCGTTTCGCGCTCGACGTCGTGCGCGCGGTGCGCGAGCGGCTGGGCGCGGCGCCCATGCTGATCTACCGGATTTCGTCGATCGATCTCGTCGAAGGCGGCTTGAGCGGCGCGGAGATCGCCACCTTTGCGCAGCGCGTGGAAGCGGCCGGCGCGGATCTCATCAACACGGGCGTGGGTTGGCACGAATCGGCCGTGCCGACGATCGCGGCTTCGGTGCCGCGGGCGGCCTGGCGCGAGGCGATCCGCAACGTGAAGCGCGCGGTGAGCATTCCGGTGATGGCGTCGAATCGCATCAATATGCCCGAGGTGGCCGAGGAACTGATTGCGTCGGGCGTGGCCGATTGCGTTTCGATGGCGCGTCCGCTGCTCGCCGATCCCGAGTTCGCGAAGAAAACGCGCCTGGGTCTCGCCGATGAAATCAACACCTGTATCGGCTGCAATCAGGCGTGTCTCGACCGCATCTTTACCGAGCGCACGGCCACGTGTCTCGTCAATCCGCGCGCGGGGCGCGAGATCGAGTTTCCGGAGGGCCGGGCGCGCGCGGTGAAACGCGTGGCGGTCGTCGGCGGCGGCCCGGCGGGCATGGCGTTCGCAGTGAATGCGGCGGAGCGCGGCCACGCGGTCACGCTCTACGAGGCCGCGCCGCGTCTGGGCGGCCAGCTCAACATGGCGAAAGTCGTGCCCGGCAAGGTGGAGTTCAACGAAACGCTGCGCTATTTCACGGCGCGGCTCGCGAAGCTCGGCGTGGACGTGCGGCTCGGCGAAGCGGTCAGCGCGGCGGCGCTGGCGGACGCCGGGTACGACGAGATCGTGCTGGCCACCGGCGTCACGCCGCGCGTGCCCGATATCGCGGGCGTCGATCACCCGAAGGTGGTGTCGTACGTCGACGTGTTGACCGGCAAGGTGGACGTGGGCGCGCGCGTGGCGATCATCGGCGCGGGCGGGATGGGTTTCGACGTCGCCGAATATCTGCTCGGCGATGGGCGCGAATCGCTCGATCCCGAGGCGTTCTTTCGCGCGTGGGGCGTGGATGTTGCGAACGCCAATGCGGGTTCGGGCGGTTTGACGAAGGAGATGGGCGCAACGAACCCCGCCAAACCGCGCCGCACCGTACACCTGTTGCAGCGCAAGGCCGAACCGCCGGGCAAGGGCCTCGGCAAATCGACGGGCTGGATTCTCAAGGCGCGCCTGCGCCGCGCGCATCTGATGACGATCTCGGGCGCAACCTACGACGCCATCGACGATCAGGGGCTGCATTATCGCGTCGATGGCGTGGCGCAGACGCTGGCCGTCGATCACGTGGTGCTGTGCGCGGGCCAGAACGCGAACCGCGTGCTGTTCGACGAACTGGCGGCGCGCGGCTTCCACGCGAAGCTGATTGGCGGCGCCGACGTGGCCGCCGAACTCGACGCGCTGCGGGCCATCGATCAGGCCACGCGGCTCGCCGTCGAACTCTGACCCAGCGCCGTACGCAAACCCGCTGCCGCGCCGGAGCAAGCCTTTTCACCGCGCGCACCGCTCAGGACTGGAACTTGCGCCCTTCGTCAGCGAGCGAAGGGTCACATCATCCACGAATGCAGGAGGAAGCGTGTCTGGCGCACGGAATGCGAGTTTCATCCGGGGGAACAGCGAGATGTCGGGGCGCGTGCGTGACTTCGACTGGGACGCGACGCCGTTTGGCGCGCTCGCGGACTGGCCGCCGCCGCTGCGCGCGGCGCTCAGTCTGTGCCTCGGCGCGCACGCGCCCGCCGCCATCTGGTGGGGCGACGACGCGCGCGTGCTCTACAACGACGCCTATATCCCGTTCCTCGGCGCGGGCAAGCATCCCGGCGTGCTCGGCCTGCCGGGCGCCGCGGGCTGGCCCGACGCCTGGCCGCAACTCGGCGCGCGCATCGAAGGCGTGATGCACAGCGGCAACACCGCCTTGAGCGAAGACGAGCAGGTCTTCTTCGCGCGCCATCTCGCGCAGGAGGAGGTCTATGCGAGCTGCGCCTACGAACCCCTTTACGCCGACGACGGCTCGGTGGCCGGCGTGTTCTGCCTGTGCAGCGAAACCACGCCGCGCATGCAGGGCGAACGCCGGCTCAAGACCTTGCGCGGCCTGAGCACCTGCGCGACGGACGAAGGCGCGGTCGCGGCGGCCTGCGAGTGTGCGGCCGACGTGCTGGCGGCGAACGGCTACGACGTGCCGTTTTCGGCGATCTACGCCGCGCCGACGGGGCGCACCGAACTCGAACTCGTCGCGAGCAGCCGGCTCGGCGCGCCGCTCGTGGCGCGCCTGCATACGCTCGCGGACGCGCAGGCGCAGGCGTGGCCGCTGCGGGAAGTGCTCGCGCAAGGCGAGTCGCGCGAATTCATGCTGACGTCGCTCGACTGGAGCGGCGACGCGCAGGGCGGCTGGCCCGAAGCGCCGCTTTCCGCGCTGGCGATTCCGTTGCGCCGTGCGGGCGTGCAGGATATCTGCGGGATTGCGGTGCTGGGCGTGAGTCCGCGTTGCGTGCTCGACGAGAGCTATCGCGCGTTTTTCGATCTCGTCGCGGCGAGCGTGGAAGCGGTGGTCGCGAGCGCGCTCGGACGCGAGGCACTGCAAGCCGCGAATCGCCAGAAGACCGAATTTCTGGCGATGCTCGCGCACGAGTTGCGCAATCCGCTTGCGCCGATACGCCATGTCGCTGACCGGCTGGGTTCCGAGGGACTCACCGGGCCGCAGGCGGCACGCTGCATCGAAATCCTGCGTCGCCAGGCGGCGGTGCTGAGCCGTCTTGTCGACGATCTGCTCGACATGTCGCGCATCACGCTTGGCCGCGTGCAGTTGAACAAGCGCGGCGTGCTGTTGCAGGAGATCATCGCGCAGTCGCTGGAGAGCGTCGATGCGCTGATCCGCGAGCGGCAGCATCGGCTCACGGTGACGAGCGAGGGCGCGGCGCGCGTGGACGGCGATCCGCAGCGGCTCGTGCAATGTCTCGTCAACGTGCTGACGAATGCCGCGAAATACACCGGCAAAGGCGGCGAATTGCGCATCGAATCGTTCGAGCGCGAGGGCTTCGGCGTGCTGCGCGTGCGCGATACGGGGCAGGGCATTGCGCCGGAACTGGTCGAACATATCTTTGACCTGTTCGTGCAAAGCGAGCGCACGCTCGATCGCGCGCAAGGCGGCTTGGGGCTCGGGCTTTCGCTCGTCAAGAAAGTGATCGAGATGCATGGCGGCCATGCGTACGCGACGAGCGACGGCGTCGGGCGCGGCACCACGGTCACGCTCGAAGTGCCGCTGGCCGATTGCGATGCGACAACGCTCGAAGCGGAGGCGGATGCGCCGCTGGAGCAAAGCGGCCCGCTGCGCGTGCTGGTCGTCGACGATAACGCCGATGCCGCCGACTCGCTCGTCATGCTGCTCGAAGCGGAAGGTCACGCGGCCACGGCGGTGTACGACTCCGATGCCGTGCTCGCGTCGGCGCGCCAGTTCGCGCCGGACGCGATCGTGCTCGACATCGGCTTGCCGAAAGTGGACGGTTATCACATGGCGCAGCGTCTGCGCGCGACGCCGGATCTTGCGCACGTCGTGCTGATCGCGGTGACGGGTTACGGCCAGCCGGAAGATCGCGCGCGCGCGTTCGAAGCCGGTTTCGACGATCATCTCGTCAAGCCGGCGACGCTCGATGCACTGCGTCGCGCGCTCGCCAAAGCAGGGCGATGATGCTCGCGGCGCGTGAGTGAAAACGCGCCGCTGCGTATTGCGCCTGATGATCGGATCAATGCTTCGCTTTCTTCGGAATCTTCGCGCCCGATTTACGCGCCTGATTCAAGGCAATAGCAACCGCCTGCTTTTGCGGTTTGCCCTCCTTCATTTCCGTCTTGATGTTCTTCGAGATTGCCTCGCGAGATTTGCCTCTGTTGAGCGGCATGACGACCTCCTTCGCAGATAGCGGCTATGTTGAGGAGTGAAGCACTCATGCACGCATGCGGCGTGCCGCGCGCACGTTTCGAGACGTTTCGAGACATGTGCTCGGACGACTTGAAGCGCACAGCGGGCATCGTGTTTGCTCAATGCAGATTCCCCATGCTCCCCATGCCCGACGAGGCGACAGGAGGCCATCATGCCGCGCGCAATCTGGAAAGGCGCTATCAGTTTCGGACTGGTTTACGTGCCCGTCGAACTGTATCCGGCCACGCAAAGCGAACGCACCGGTTTCAGTCTGCTCGACCGCCGCAGTTTCGATCCGGTCGGTCATCAGAACATCAATAAACGCACGGGCAAGCCCATCGCACGCGACGACATCGTGCGCGGTTACGAATACGAAAAGGGCGCATACGTGGTGATTTCCGATGAGGAAATCGAAGCGGCCAGTCCCGAAGCGACGCAGACCGTGGATATTCTCGCGTTCGTCGAAGCCGCCCAGGTTTCGTTCCTGTACCTGGACACGCCGTATTGGCTCGCGCCCGACAAGCGCGCGGGCAAGACCTATGCGCTGCTGCGCGATGCGCTGGCGGCGAGCGGCAAGATCGGCATTGCGAACGTGGTGATGCACAGCCGTCAGCATCTGGCGGCGCTGGTCGCCACCGGTCCGGCGCTGGCGTTGCAGACCTTGCGCTGGTCGACCGAAGTGCGCGAGGACGAAGCGATTCCCGCGCTGCCGAAATCCGCGAAGGAAGCGGGCGTCAGCGCGCACGAGATGCAGATGGCGCGCAAGCTCATCGACGACATGACGACCGAGTGGCAGCCGGAGTCGTATCACGACACCTATCGCGATGAAATTCTCGCGCTCGTCGAGCGCAAGGTGCGTGAGGGCAAGGCGCACGAAGTGGAGCAGGTGCATGCGCCCGCGCACGAGCGTCGCAGCGCCGACATCGTCGATCTTTCCGATCTGCTCAAACGCAGTCTCGGCAAACGCAACGGCGCGGCGAGCAACGATTCGCCGCCGCGCAAGAGCACGCCCCGGCGCGGTAAGCGCGCGGCGTGACGATGGTGCGACGAATGCTGCGCCAATGAAACGGGACGGTCGCGATGAAGCGCAATCTATCGGGCAATCTGCGGGCTTACGAAGCAAAACGACGCTTCAATGAAACGCCTGAGCCCGCGCCGACACGCGGGCGTGCGC
Source organism: Paraburkholderia sp. SIMBA_027 (assembly GCF_046535315.1). Taxonomy (NCBI): domain Bacteria; kingdom Pseudomonadati; phylum Pseudomonadota; class Betaproteobacteria; order Burkholderiales; family Burkholderiaceae; genus Paraburkholderia; species Paraburkholderia sp. SIMBA_027. Next base: position 115,371 of record NZ_JAWRWY010000004.1, on the reverse strand, counting down.
GTCGCAACGGCAGCGCGTCGTTCGTGATTCAGCGCCACGACGCGCGGCGGCTGCACTACGATTTCCGGCTCGAACTCGACGGCGCACTCAAGTCGTGGGCGGTGCCGAAAGGCCCGAGTCTCGATCCGTCGGTGAAGCGGCTCGCCGTGCATGTCGAAGATCATCCGCTCGAATATGGCGCGTTCGAAGGCACGATTCCGGCAGGTCATTATGGCGCCGGCACCGTCGAGATCTGGGATCACGGCAGTTGGCAACCCGAAGGCGGCATGCGCGCCGCGCGCGAGGGATACGCGCGTGGCCATCTGAAATTCACGCTCAATGGCGACAAGCTGCACGGCGGCTGGGCGCTGGTGCGTAGCCCGATGGGCGACAGCAAGCAGGAGCGCTGGCTCCTCATCAAGCAACGCGACGATGCGGTGAGCGAGGACGCTTTCAAGGTCACGGACGGGCGCGGCGAGAGAAACGGCCATGCGAACCAGCGTGAAAAGACTCCGGCAAAAACGAAAGCGCGCGATGCGGTGAAAATGAAAAACACGTTGGCCGATTCGGGCGCCGCGAAAAAACGGGCTTCGAAAGCCGCTGAAAAACCGTTGGATCAAACCGCGCTCAGCAAGCTGCCCGGCGCGGTTCGCGCGGCAATACCGCACACGCTCGCGCCTCAACTCGCCACGCCCGCCGACACATCGCCGAAAGGCGAAGATTGGCTCTACGAGCTGAAATTCGATGGTTATCGCGTGCTCGCCCGCGTCGACCGGCGTGAGAAAGGCGGGCGCGCTGTACGCATTTTCACGCGTAGCGGTCTCGACTGGAGCGCGAAGTTTCCGCGTCAGATGGAAGCGCTTGCCGCGCTCGATATCGATTCCGCGTGGCTCGACGGCGAAGCCGTCGTCCTCGACGATCAAGGCGTACCGGATTTTCAGGCGCTGCAAAACGCCTTCGAAGAAGGGCATGAGGACGCCATCGTTTTCTGGCTGTTCGATCTGCCCTGGCTCGACGGTTTCGATTTGCGCAAGGTGCCGCTAGAAACGCGCCGCGCGCAGCTTGCCGCCTTGCTCGAACGCGGCGATCAGGATGTGCTGCGTTTTTCCGCTGCATTCGACGGCGATCCCGACGACTTACTGCAAGCCGCGTGCGCTGCAAATCTCGAAGGGCTCGTCGCGAAGCGACGCGAAAGCGCCTATACGTCCACGCGCAGCGCGTCGTGGCTCAAGCTGCGTTGTGCGCGTCGGCAGGAGTTTGTGATTGGCGGCTACACGGAACCGGCGGGCAGCCGCACGGGCTTCGGCGCCTTGATTATCGGCGTGTATGACGAAGCGGGCGAGTTGCACTATGCGGGTCGCGTCGGCACCGGTTTCGATACGGCCTTGCTGGAAAAACTCGCGCGCGAGTTGAAAACGCGGACGCGCAAGACCACGCCGTTTGCCGAGGTGCCCGCGGCCGAGCGGCGCACGCATGTGCATTGGGTGAAACCGGAACTCGTGGCCGAAGTGCGTTTCAAGACCTGGACGAGCGCGGGCGTGGTGCGTCAGGCGTCGTTCGTCGGTCTGCGTCGCGACAAGGCGGCGGCATCGATCGTTCGGGAGCCGCAGTCCCAGCCTGTGAAAGTGAAGGCGCGTGCATCGTCGCCTGCACACGCCATCGACAAGGAAGACAACGTGGAAGACGAAGTTTCAGGCGTGCGCATCACGCATCCCGAGCGCGTGATCGACGAACGCAGCGGCACGCGCAAGATCGACCTAGTGCGGTATTTTGCGTGGATCGCGCCGCATTTGCTGCCGGGTTTGCGCAATCGCCCGGTCGCGCTGGTGCGTGCGCCGAAGGGCGTCGACGGCGAACTGTTTTTCCAGAAGCACGCGAACAAGTTGCAGATTCCGCATGCGACGCAGCATGCCGATCTCGATCCCGGACACGCGCCGCTGCTCACGCTCGACAGTCTCGAGGCGCTGATCGGCGCCGCGCAAATGGACACGATCGAGCTGCATACGTGGAACGCGCTCGCGAGCCATATCGAAAAGCCCGACCGTCTGATTTTCGACCTCGATCCCGATCCGTCGCTCGACTGGGCGCGCATGCGCGAAGCGGCGCAACTCACGCGCGAATTGCTCGAGGCGCTCGGTCTGCGTGCGTGGTGCAAGACGAGCGGCGGCAAGGGGCTGCACGTTGTGGTGCCGATCACGCGCCACAGCAGCTGGGACGAAGCGAAGGACTTCGCGCAGGCCGTGGCGAGGCATATGGCCGCGACCTTACCCGATCGCTTCAGCGCGAAGATGGGGCCGCAGAATCGCAAGGGCCGTATTTTCGTGGACTATCTGCGCAACGGGCGCGGCGCGACCGCGATCGAGGCTTACGCGCCGCGCGCGCGTCCCGGCTTGGGCGTCTCGACGCCGATCGCCTGGGACGAGCTGCCGCGCGTGACGAGCGGCGATCAGTGGAACGTTTCGAACCTGCGTGAGCGCCTCGACGCGCTGCGCACCGATCCGTGGCACGAATACGCCGATGCGAAGCAGCGCATCACGGCGGCCATGTGGACGTTGCTCAAGGGCGAATGACGCCCTTGTCGGCGATGCATTTCATGTGCGCTCAATGCGCACACACGGCGGTGAGTGCGTTGTCCCACTCGGTGTCGGGATCGACGTCGAAGAACTTGCCTGCGCCGACCGTGGGCATCATGTCCACGCGATCGATCAACTGGCCTTGCGCGTCGTAGCTCAGGCGCGTCATCAGCGACGCCTGGTGTTTCGTGCAATTGAAGGCCACCCGTTGCTTGAGCAACGAGGCAGGCGCAACGCCATGCGCAACGGCCGTGGGCCGGTCGTAGCGGATCTGCACCCACGCGCGGCGAATCGCGCCTTCGCGCACGATGGACGACGTATCCACCGATTCGGTCCACGTATTGGGCACCGAGCCGACCGGGGTCCAGGTTGCGGCGTGGGCCACGGGCGCGGCCACGGCCAGCATCAGGCCGGTCAAGCAGGTCAGGCAGGTCAGCAATGGTTGCGCGGAGCGGGGCAACAGGGCGCGCGTGGGACGACGTGAGGTGGACGCTTCGGTACTCATAGGGTCTCTGCGGATAAGTCGGCTTGCCGGGCGGCGACGAGCGATCGCCATTGTAAGCGCCTGTGGCAGAGGCAAGCGGTTTCGCTTGCCGCGCGCGGAAATCCGCACGCCGGATCTGCTGCGTCGCACCATCCCCACGCATCGCCGGCTTTCGCTAGAATCGATCTTCGTCACGGCATGATCGAAGCGAGCATGCTGCTCTCATGGTTCATCCTTTAACGGAGGCGAGCGTGCCTGGTTTACTTCCCAATGTCGACCGCGAAGGGCTTCTCGAGTACTCGGTGGTGTACACCGATCGCTCGCTCAATCACATGTCGCAGCGCTTTCAGGGCGTCATGCGCGATCTCTCCGCGAGCCTGAAAAAGGTCTATCACGCGAAGGCCGTCGCGATCGTCCCGGGTAGCGGAACGTTCGGCATGGAAGCCGTTGCGAGGCAGTTCGCCACGGACAAAAAATGTCTGGTGATCCGCAACGGCTGGTTCAGCTATCGCTGGACGCAGATCTTCGACATGGGGCGCATCCCGTCGGAGTCGGTGGTGTTGAAGGCGCGTCCGGTCGAGGCGGGCCACCAGGCCGCGTTTGCGCCGCCGCCCATCGACGAAGTGGTTGCCGCCATCAAGGAACACAAGCCCGATCTCGTTTTCGCGCCGCATGTGGAAACCGCGTCCGGCATGCTGTTGCCCGATGCGTATCTGCGCGCGGTGGCCGACGCCGTGCATGCCGAGGGCGGGATGTTCGTGCTCGACTGCATCGCGTCGGGAACGGTGTGGGTCGATATGGAGGCGAGCGGCGTCGACATCCTGATCAGCGCGCCGCAAAAGGGCTGGAGCGCGCCGCCGTGCTGCGCATTGGTCATGTTGAGCCCGCTCGCGCGCGAACGTATCGACTCGACCACCAGCACGAGTTTCGCGTGCGATCTGCGCAAATGGCTGCAGATCATGGAAGCCTACGAGGGCGGCGCTTTTGCATATCACGCCACGATGCCCACGGACAGCCTCGCGATACTGCGCGACGTGATGAAGGAAACCGAGAGCTACGGCTTTGCGAAAGTGCAGGCCGAGCAACTCGAACTCGGCGCGCGCATTCGCGCATTGCTCGCGGAGCACGGTTTCCGGAGCGTGGCCGCCGAAGGTTTCGAAGCGCCGGGCGTGGTGGTTTGCTATACCGATGACGACGGCATACGCTCAGGCAAGAAGTTCGCCGACGCGGGTTTGCAGATCGCCGCCGGCGTGCCGCTGCAATGCGACGAACCGGCCGATTTCAAAACCTTCCGTATCGGTTTGTTCGGGCTCGACAAGCTGCACGACATCGAAGGCGCGGTCGCGCGTTTCGCGAAGGCGTTGAAGACGATCGACTGAGTTCGTGTTTCACACGATGTTTGAAGGGGCAGGCGTGCGCGCCTGCCCCTTTTACGTTACGACGACGCGAGTGACTCGCGCGCCGCTTTCACGACCGCATCGGTCGTAATGCCGAACTTGGCGTACACGTCCTGAATCTTGCCGGACTCGCCGAAGCTATGCATGCCGACGAAGCGCCCCTCGGGTCCGATATAGCGATCCCAGCCCAGCTCGACGGCGGCTTCCACCGCCACTCGCGCGGGCGATTCGCCCAGCACGGCGCGTCGATATTCGCGATCCTGTTCTTCGAATAGCAGACGGCAAGGCATCGACACCACGGCGGTCGGCACGCCTTCGCTTTGCAGAATCTCGCGCGCCGCCACGGCCAGTTGCAGCTCCGACCCGGTGCCGATCAACGTGAGCTTGCGCGGTCCGCCTTCGGCTTCGTGCAGCACATATGCACCGCGCGCCGAGCGGTTCTTGCCGCTCGCATCCTTGCGCAGCAGCGGCACCGGCTGGCGCGACAGCGCGATCAGCGCGGCGCGGCGCGGAGTGTCCAGAATCAGCTCCCAGCATTCCGCCGTTTCGACCGGATCGGCGGGGCGGTACACGGCCAGTTGCGGGATCGCGCGCAGCGCCGCGAGGTGTTCGACCGGCTGATGCGTCGGGCCGTCTTCGCCGAGACCGATCGAATCGTGCGTCATCACGAAGACCGAGCGGATGCGCATCATCGCGCTCAGGCGGATCGCCGGGCGGCAATAGTCCGAGAAGCACATGAACGTGCCGCCGTAGGGAATCAGGCCGCCATGCAGCGCGATGCCGTTCATGGCCGCGGCCATGCCGTGCTCGCGCACGCCGTAGTGAACGTACGAGCCCGCATATTGCCCGGGCTTGATCTCGACCTGATGCTTCGTTTTCGTGTTGTTCGACGGCGTGAGGTCGGCGGAACCGCCGAGCAGTTCGGGGATGGCGTCGAAGAGCTTGTCGAGCACGTCGCCGCTGGCCTTGCGCGTGGCGATCGCGTCGCCTTTTTCGACGAAGGCCTGGCGGGCCGCGGCGATGGCCGATTTCCAGTCCGGCGGCAAACGGTGTTCGTTGCGGCGCGTGAATTCGTCGCGCAACGCGGGCGGCGCCTGCTTGACGCGTTCATTCCACGCGAGCCGCGCCTCGCTTCCGCGCGCGCCGATTGCGCGCCACTCGCGCAACAGATCGTCGGGGATCTCGAACGGCGGCGACGGCCAGTCGAGAATCTTGCGCGCGCCCGCGATTTCTTCTTCGCCGGGCGCGTCGCTATGCGCTTTCTGCGTGCCCGCCTTGGTCGGAAAGCCGAAGCCGATGATCGTCCGGCACGCGATCAGCGTCGGGCGGTCTTGCGTCGCGCGCGCGGTGGTGATGGCGTCGCGGATCGCGTCGGTGTCATGGCCGTCGATCTCGAGCACCTGCCAGCCGGAGGCGTGGAAGCGCTCGATTTCGTTATCGGAAACCGCGAGACTCGTCGCGCCGTCGATCGAAATCGAGTTGTTGTCCCAGAAGGCGATCAGGCGTCCGAGCTTCAGATGGCCGGCGAGCGAGATCGCTTCCTGGCTCACGCCTTCCATCAGGCAGCCGTCGCCGAGAAAGACGTAGGTGTGGTGATCGACGAGTTCGTCGCCGAAACTGGCGTTCAGGATGCGCTCGGCCAGCGCCATGCCGACCGAATTCGCGATGCCCTGGCCGAGCGGCCCGGTCGTGGTTTCGATCCCGGCGGCGTGCGAATACTCGGGATGCCCGGCGGTCTTGCTGCCGACCTGACGAAAACGCTTCAATTCGTCGATCGTGATGTCCTTGTAGCCGGTCAGATAAAAGAGGCTGTAAAGCAGCATCGACGCGTGGCCGTTCGAGAGGATGAAGCGGTCGCGATCGAGCCAGTGCGGCTCGGCGGCGTCGAAGCGCAGGAAGTCGCGGAACAGCACGGTCGCGACATCGGCCAGACCCATCGGCGCGCCGGGGTGGCCGCTGTTCGCTTTCTGGACTGCATCCATCGACAGAAAGCGGATGCAGTTCGCCATCGCGCGCAGATGCGGGTCCCGGGGCGATGGAATGGCGTGCGCGGGCGCGCTGCCGCTGGCGGTCTGGTCGGTCATGGGAGGTCCTCTTTCGGATGGCGGATTGGCGAATGACGAATAGGCGGTCGCGCAAGTTGCGTGCCGGTGCGGCGGGTGTCGAGGGTGCTGAGCGGGGTAACAAGCACTGACGATACGCCGCTTCGGCGCACGGCGACGGGAACGTGTCATGCGGCGATGAGCTTACGTTTTGCCACAGGAGGGCAACGCATCATGGAACCGGATACCCAGTCGGATACCCCGTCGGCGCCCCACGAGGAAGCGGGCGCGCATTCGACGCGCGCGACGAATGCGCGCGATCAGCAACCCGCGAAACCCGACAATCCCGAGAAGCCCGCGCGCGGCGCGCCGGGCAGCTTCGATCAGCCCGAACCGAATCCCGACGTGATGCCGCGCGAAGGCGGCCCGCACCCCGAGCAGACGGCCGAAGTGCCGCTGGGATCGGGCGACGAAGGGCTGCCGTCCGGCGCGCGCGGCCACAACAGCCCGCCGGTCAGAAGGAACCCTGGCGCGTGAGACGGCACGACAGCGGCGATACCGGCAACCCCGGAAGCTCGGTCCGCCGCCTCAGCTTTCCTGTAAGATCCACGCCTTCGCATCGGCTTCCGGAAGCAGGGCCACGAAGTTCTCGACGATCGAATCGGCACCCGTGTCGCGCCATGTAAGACCGACGTCCCAGCGGGCGTCGGCATCTTCGATCGGCAGGCACACGACCTTGTCGCCGGGCGAATGCAAGGCCGACTCGTGCATGATCGACACGCCGAGCCCCGCGCCGACCAGCGAAAGGATCGTCAGCGACTCGTTCGCGTGCTGCACGGAGTGCGGCTCGAAGCGGCGCGACGCGCAGAATCGGACGATGTGGTCGTGCAGACCCGGCGCACGCGCGCGTTGCAGCATCAGGAACGGCAGCGTGCGCAGCGCCTCGACGTCGAAACCGGCGATGGTGTGCGCGAGCGTGCGCGGCACGACGAGCGCGAGCCGGTCGGAAAGAATGCGCCGGTGCGCGAGACCGGCCTGCACGGGCAGACGCACGAACCCCGCCTGAAGGCTGCCTTCGAGCAGCCGTTCCATCTGTTCCGCCGAAGACAGATCGTGCAGCGTGACGTCGACGTCGGGAAACCGCGCGCGAAAACGCGGCAACACGCGCGACACGGTGTCCACCGTCGAGAAGCTGTAGCCGATCGCGAGGCGGCCGACTTCGCCGCGCGCGGCGCGCTTGCCCTGCGAGAACACGCGTTCGGCCTGCTCGACCAGCGGCCGCGCTTCGCCGAGAAAGTAGCGGCCCAGTTCGGTGAGCGCCGTGCCGTGACGGTCGCGATGGAACAGCGGCGCACCTAGATCGTCTTCGAGCCGCTTGATCTGTTTGGTGAGCGCGGGCTGCGAGAGATTGAGCGTTTGCGAGGCGGTGCCGAAGTGCAGCGAGTTCGCGAGCGTGACGAAGGATTTGAGTAAATGGAAGTTCATATCCGCGAGTTATCACCGCCGGTTATCACCACAACGACAACAAGTCATTGGACCGCGCGGCGCGGCTATGTTCGAATGCCGTTTCGCGCAGTATAGCGGGCACATTTGAGTCGGAGTGCCATGCAATTCATATATTGCAAACGGTGATTTCGTTATTCCGCAAATCCCTATGCGAATACGGCTTTATGCGTGTCAACGCAATCGCGCCGTAATTCGTTCAAGGGCGGAACCATCAGCAGGAAATACATGAAACGATATTCGGGGAGATCACGCGCGGCATCCGTACCGCGCGTCGTGGCGCGGCGATTCGCGGGGCCTGTGCGTCTGGGCGTCGGCGTTGGTGTCGGTCTGAGCGTGAGTCTGATGGCGGCGAATGTGATCGCGGCCACCGCAGCGCTAGCCGATCAGACGGATCAGGCACAAGCGGCAACACCGACAACACCGGCTGATAAGGCCGCGCCGCCCGTGGCCGCATCGGCCAGTAACGCGGTGTTGCCGACCGTCACGGTCAACGGCGCGAGCGGCAACGCATGGCGCGCCCGCACGGCGTCGGTCGCGGGCTACGACAATGCGTCGCTGCAGAATACGCCCGCGTCGATCACGGTCGTCACGCGCGCGCAGCTTGACGATCAGCAGGCCAAACGTCTGAGCGACGTGGTGCGCAACGATGCTTCGGTGAACAAGGATTACGCGCCGGTCGGCTACTACGAGGGCTTTTCGATTCGCGGCTTCGCGCTCGATCCGGCGAGCGCCTATCGGCTCGACGGTCTCACGCTGTCCGGCGAGCAGCAGGTGGCGCTCGAAAACAAGGAGCGCGTCGAGATCCTCAAGGGTCTCGCAGGCATCGACAGCGGCGTGATTTCGCCGGGCGGCGTGGTCAACTACGTGAGCAAGCGCCCCGAGAATGTGGCGAGCGTGACGGCCGGCGTGGACAGCCGCGGCTCGACATCGGCGGCCGTGGATCTCGGGCGGCGCTTCGGTCCCGACGATCAGTTCGGCCTGCGCGTGAATGCCGCGAAAGAGAACATGCATTCGTACATCGACGGCACGAACGGACGGCGCACCTTCGGCTCGATCGCGGCGGACTGGAACATCGATCCGCGCGCGAGCCTGCAATTGAACGCGGAATTCCAGCAGTGGATTCAGCGTTCGGCGTCGGGCTATCAATTGCTGGGCGGCACGGTGGTGCCGTCGGCGGTGTCGTCGTCGAAACTGCTGGGCGCGCAGTCGTGGGCCAAACCCGTGACCACCGACGCGCTCAACATCAACGGCCGCTTCGACTACGCGTTCAACGACAACTGGCGCGCGTATGTGGCAGCCGGCCGCAGCCGCACGATGATCGACGATAACGTTGCGTTCGCGTATGGCTGTTATTACGTGTCGAGTTGCGGCGCGGGCGGCACGTCGCCGTACTTCTTCAGCTCGAACGGCGACTACGATGTCTACGACTATCGCAGCCCCGGCGAATATCGCCGCAACGACGAAATACGCGTGGCCGTCGACGGCAAATTCACGACCGGTCCGCTGCGCCACGACGTGCTGTTCGGCACGAGCGCGCTGCATCGCGTGGTGCATCTGTCCGATGCGGTCTACGACTACGTGGGCAGCGAAAACATCTATGGCGACGATGTCGACTTCGCGCCGTCGCCGAATTCGCCGAGCGTGTCGTATCCGCAACTCGACGCGTGGCAGTATTCGTTGTTCGCCACCGACCGCGTGAGTCTCGGCGAGCATTGGGAAGTACTGGCGGGCGGCCGCGCCGTGTTCCTGCGCCAGAAAGCGTGGACGAGCCAGGACGGCCCGGAGACCGGCACCGACAAATCGGCGTTGCTGCCGCAGATCGCGCTGGTCTACAAGCCGGTTGCGCCGCTCTCGCTCTATGCGTCGTACAGCAAGGATCTGTCGCTCGGCGATCAGGCGCCCGTGCGTGCGAGCAATGCTTATGAGTTCCTGCCGCCCGTCGAGTCGCATCAGTATGAAATCGGCGCAAAGTACGACTGGGCGAATCGCCTGAGTCTCACGGCGGCGGTGTTTTCGATCAGCAAGCCGTTCCAGTATGCCGAGCCCGATGCGTCCGAGGCCGGTTATACCTTCGTGCAGCGCGGCACGGAACGTCACGACGGTATCGAGCTGTCGGCGTCGGGACGCGTGACGGAGCGCGTGTCGGTGACAGCGAGCGTCGCGGCGATTCGCGCGCGCGCCTACGATTCGGGCACGCCCGCGTACGAAGGACATCAGGTCATCAACGTGCCGGCCTTGCGCGCGGCGCTCAACGCGGACTGGTCGGTGCCGGGCCTCGCGGGATTCGATCTGCTCGGCGGCATCGAATACAGTTCGAGCCGCAACGCCAACGAGGAAGGCACGGCGCGCGTGCCGGGCTGGATCGTGTTCAACGCGGGCGCGCGCTACACGACGAAGCTCGCGGGCCATCGCACGGTGGTGCGCCTGTGGGTCGACAATCTCTTCAACCGCTACTACTGGAGCGATGCGGGCGAGCAGCAGGGCGACGCGTATCTGTTCCTCGGCGCGCCGCGCACGGCGCGTCTGTCCGTGACTTACGACTTCTGATGACTTCCGTTCGCGTGGCCGTGGCCGCTGGAGAAATTGCATGACCCGAATGACCCTGATGCTCGAGTACTTCCATCCGTGGACGAATGCGGCGGGCTTCTATGTGGCGCGAGACGAAGGCTGGTTCGCCGAGGCGGGACTCGACGTCGAAATCGTCGTGCCCGACCCGGCGCGCGGCGACGCGCTCGCGCATCTCGCGCGCCACGACGTGGACTTTGGCGTGTTCCCGAGCAATCGCCTGTTCGTGCAGCGCGAGGCGGGCCATCCGCTCGTCGGCATCGCGGCGATCAACCATCGCGCGCTGGAGACGATCCAGACCGTCGCGGCCACCGGCATCGAACGGCCGCGCGATCTGGCGGGACGGCGTCTCGCGCTGAACCCGACGCCGCGCGGCATGGCGATGGTGCGCCATCTCGTGGCGCACGACGGCGGCGATCCGGACGCGATCACCATCGTCGATAGCGGCGTGCGCGAGCTGCCACCCGAAAGCTTTCTCGACGGCGAGGCCGATGCCTCTTTCGGCAGCTACTGGGCATGGGACACGCTGTTCGCCTCGCGCGTGCCGGACGACGAGCGGCGCATCTGGCCGGTCGATGAAATCGGCGCGCCCGCCTATCATAGCTATCTGCTCGGCGCGCACGAGGACACGCTGGAAACGCGCGGCGAACTCGTGCGCGGGTTTCTGGCGGCGGCGCGACGCGGCTATCTGGCGGTCGCGCAGGAGCCCGAGCGGGCGTTGCCGTCGCTGGAGCGCGTGATTCCGTATTTCCCGCGCGCGTTGCTCAAGCGCTCGCTGCCGCTGATCGCGCCCACGTGGACGCACGACGGCACGTGGGGCGTGCAGCGCGAGGCGCTCGTGCATCCTTACGCGCAATGGCTTGGCCGGCATGGCGTGCTGCGCGACGCCTCGCAGAGTCCGCACGCATTTACCAACGCCTTTCTGCCCGACGATACGCGGCAGTCAGGCACGTATAAGTCAGCATAAGCAAGCATCAGCACGTACGACTGCTATCCGGCAAGGAACCTTCTACACATCATGTCCGCACTCGAAATCATCGGCGTTATCGTCAGCGCGCTCGCCATCTGGCTCACGGCGCGCCGCAAGATGCTGTGCTGGCCGATCGGGCTGGCCTCGGTGGCGCTGTATGGCTGGATCTTCTTCGACGCGCGGCTCTATTCCGATGCGCTCCTGCAAGGCGCATTCGCCGTGCTGCAACTCTACGGCTGGCACCGCTGGCTCGCGCAACAGCGCGGCGGCGCGCAGCAGGCGAGCGACGATGCGCAGCCGGTCGTGCCGGTCGGCGGATTGACGCTCGCGCGTCTCGCGCCCGATCTGTTCGCGGCGGTGATCGGCAGCGTGCTGCTCGGCGCGGCGATGGCGCATTTCACCGATGCGGCGCTGCCTTGGGTCGATGCCTCGCTCACGGCGTTCAGTCTGGTCGCGCAATACTGGACCGCGCGGCGCTACATCGCGTCGTGGACCTTGTGGATCGTGGTCGATGTGATCTACGTGGGCGTGTTCATCTATAAGGGCTTGTATCTCACGTCGGGGCTGTACGCGCTGTTTCTGCTGCTGGCGGCGCTCGGCTGGCGCGACTGGTCGCGTGCGTTGCGTGCCGATGCCGAGCAGGCCGCGTATGCGGCGTCGGGCAGCCGGGTTTGATGCGGCCACGCCAACGAGATCATCGACATCATGAAGCACGAACAAGATAACGATAACGACCACGATATCGACCCCGCCGCGAAAGCCGACACGCACGACGCCGCCGCGCGCGCCGCGCCGCAATTCACAGTCGACGGAGAGAAGGCCGAGCGCGACTGGCCGCTCATCACGCGTGACGAAGTCGAGCGCCTGCTCGCCGGTTTTGCCGATCTCGCGCCGCTCGCGAAGATCGCGTGGCACAGCCCGCGGCCGTTTTCATCGGCGGTGCTCGCGCATACGCTCGATGGCCGCGCGTGGTTCGTGAAGCGTCATCACGCGCGTTTGCGCAGCGTTGCGGGCCTCGCGGAAGAACACGGCTTCATCGCGCATCTGCGCAGTCGCGGCGTGCCGGTCGCGGAGGTGCTCGCCGATCGCGCGGGGCGCACGGCCATCGCGCAGGACGGCTGGACCTGGGAGGTGCACGCGGCCGCGCCGGGACTCGACGCGTATCGCGGCGTGATGTCGTGGAAGCCGTTTTTTCACGCGAGCCACGCGTGGTCGGCGGGCCGCACGCTGGCGCGTCTGCATCTGGCCGCCGCCGATTACGACGCGCCTGCGCGCGCGTTTCAGCCGTTGCTGTCGAGCTTTCGCGTGCTGAGTTCGCCGACGCTCGAACCGACGCTCGACGCCTGGGTGCAGGCGCAGCCCGGCCTCGCGCGCTCGCTGGCGAAACACAACTGGCGCGCCGATATCGCCGAGGTCATCGCGCCCGCTCACGCGCGGCTCGTGCCGTGGCTGCCGGCGCTTCGCTCTCAGTGGACGCACGGCGACTGGCACGCGTCGAACCTGTTGTGGACCGATGCCGCGCCGGGCGCGCAGGTGCGCACGGTGCTCGACTTCGGTCTCGCGGATCGCACCTGTGCGGTCTACGATCTCGCGCTTGCCATCGAGCGCAATACGATCGACTGGCTCGCCGCGCCCGCAACGCGCACGGTGCAGTACGAGCAGATCGCCGCGCTGCTCGACGGCTACGCGTCGCTCGCGCCGTTGAGCGAGGCCGAACACGAAGCGCTGCTCGCGCTGCTGCCAATCGTGCACACCGAATTCGCGCTGCTCGAAGTCGAATATTTCGACGATATCCTCGGCGATGAAACGGGCGTGAACGCTGCGTACGATGGCTATCTGATCGGGCACGCGCGCTGGTTCGAGAGCGAGGACGGCATGCGTCTGCTTGCGTGGTTACGAAATCGGTATCGTCAGGATAACCAAGCATGAGTAATGAGCGGACATATGATGCACGACGCGCCGACGTGCTGGTCGAAGCGGCGGCGCTCGCTCGCGAGTTGGGCGAGCCGGATCTCGTGGTGCTCGACGCGCATGTGGAATTGCCGTCGCCGCGTTTCGACGGCGATTACCGCGTGGCGAGCGGTTACGACGGCTGGCTCGCGCAACGTGTGCCGGGCGCGCGTCATGCCGATCTGAGCGCCGTGTTGAGTGCGCCGCATGAAACGCTGTCGTTCATGCGGCCTGCGCCGTCCGCGCTCGCGCACGGCCTTGAAACGCTGGGCGTGAGCAACGGGTCGCGCGTGGTGATCTACGATCGCGCCGATGGATTCTGGGCCGCCAGGCTTTGGTGGATGCTGCGCTGGATCGGCATCGATGCGCGTGTGCTCGATGGCGGCTGGCGCGCCTGGCGGGCGGCGGATCTGCCGGTCGAAAGCGGGCCGGGAAGGGCGGTGGCGCGCGGGCATATCGAGGTGCGCGAGCGCGCAGGGATGTGGGCCGACCGCGCGGATGTCGAAGCGATCGTGGCGGGTGCGGTTCGCAGCACGCTGGTGTGCGCGTTGTCGGCTGAGGTGTTTTCGGGTGTTTCGGCGAGCCGCTATGCGCGGCGCGGGCATATTCCGGGCAGTGTGAATGTGCCCGCACGCGGGCTGTTCGATGAAAGCGGGCGGTACGCGGCGGTTCCCGCTTTGCACGCGGCGATGGGCGCGCTCGATCGCGCACAGCCGGTTTGCGTGTATTGCGGTGGCGGAATTTCAGCCGCCGTGGATGCACTCGCACTGACCTTGACGGGCCGCGACGATGTCTCGATCTACGATGGATCGTTGCAGGAATGGGCAGCGGACCCGGCGCTTGCGATGGTGGCGATAGCGAGGTGAAGTCGAATCGATGAGCGGCGCGCGGTGTAGTCATCGCCAATTCAATGACTTCTTCATTACGCCGCCATTCCATCCACGAAACAGCAATCCGCACTACACGAATCGCCCATTTAAAACGACCGTTTTTCTCCAGTGTGGATAAAAACCCGAAACGCATATTCTCATTTTCTTTCTTCGATAGAATATGCGTCGGGAATCCGGCACGTGTGATATTCGATATCGTCGATATCGGCTTCCCGCTTTGAATCGGGGGCGAGCGAAGCCATGTCTTCGTTCTGTCAAAAAGGGGACCGTGCGACGCGGAACCTTAAAACGGCATCGAATAAGTTGGCGACATGTGGCGACGCTTCACTACCGTCGTTGGCAGGGTCATTCCGGGTGCGGGCAGTCGTTGCCGCAAGAGTGGATGGGTGACGCCCGTCACCGTTGTCATTCTCGGCTTGAGCTTTCTCTGGACCGGCACCCTTGCGGACTCCAACACGCCGCGCCAGTCGGTGTTGCGCGTGCTCGCGTGGCCCGGCTATGCCGACGACGACTGGGTCCAGGCGTTCGAAAAGCGCTTTCACGCCAAGGTCGAAGTCACCATCGTCGATTCCGATGAAGCGCTGTGGGCGCAGATGCATAGCGCCGTGCCGCCGCCCTTCGACGTGCTCGCGGCCAATACCGCCGAGATCGCGCGCTACGCGCAGGCGGGCATGCTGAGCCCGCTCGACCTGACGAAAATTCCCAACCGCCGCTGGCAGCAGCCGTTTTTTCAGCGCCTCTCCGACATTCGCGGACTCGTGAATGCCGGTCACGCATACGCCATTCCGTTCACCTGGTCGTCGATGGGACTCATCTACGACCGCAAGCAGTTTGCGGTCGCGCCGAGTTCGATGCGGGTGATGTGGGATCCGCGCTATCGCGGCAAGGTGCTCGATTTCAATAGCGCGCAGCACAACTTCTCGTTCGCGGCGCTCGCGCTGGGCTATCCCGATCCGTTTCATCTGACGCCCGGGCAGATGCGCGATGTCGCGCGCGAGCTCGTGAATTTGCGGCGCAATCTTCTGACCTATTACACACTGCCCGAAGAGGCCACGGCGCTGTTCGTGCAGCATCACGCGGCGCTGATGTTCGGCAATTACGGTACGCAGCAGGTCGAGCAGTTGCGCAAGGCGGGCGTCGACGTGGGCTACGTGATGCCCGACGAAGGCGCGCTCGCCTGGCTCGATTGCTGGGCGATCACGCGCAACGCCAGCAATCTGGACCTCGCGCACCAATGGCTCGACTATATGCAGGAGCCGGAGATCGGCAAGCAGTTGACGCAGCGCGAAGGGCTTGCGAACACGATGATGCCGGTGCCCGGCGGCGCGTCCGATGCAGGGCCGAAGCTCGTCTGGCTGCAACTCGTCGAGAACATCGGCCAGCGCGAGGCGCTCTGGCAGCGCATCGAATCGGGTGATCGCTTGAGGACCTTCCCGCAATGATCAAGCTCGGGTTGACGGCGAGGCTCTCGATCCTGCTGGTGTGCATCGGCGTGCTGGCGTCGGGCGCGACCGGCTATTCGACGTATCAGGCCAATCGCCGGCTGCTCATGCGCGAAGCGGAGCGCAGCCTGCTGACCTCGACGCAGCTCCTCGGCCAGCGTTTCACCGCCGCGCTCGGCGACGTCGCCGCCGACGCGCTCGTGCTCGCAACGCTGCCGTCGTCGGTGCAGGTTGCGCTCGGCGAAGCGTCCGGGCTCGGCAGCACGCGGCTCAAGCAGGTTTTCGTCGGCTTCATGCTGCAACATCCCGAGTATCGGCAGATCCGTCTGATTTCGCGTTCGAATTTCGGCCTCGAACGCGTGCGCGTTGCGCGCGGCGAGCACGGCATCACGGTCGTGCCCGACGACGAACTGCAGGAGAAAGGCCAGTTTCCCTATGTGTTCGATACGCTGACCGCGAATGCGGGGCACGTCTATCTTTCGCAGATCGGACTCGAGGGCGGCGGGGCGTCCGACCCGGATCAGCCGGTGGTGCGCATCGGCACGCCCGTCGCGGACACGAGCGGCAGCAACATCGGCGTGCTCGTGATCGACGTGGATCTGACGCGCGTGTTCGAGCGGATCGAACGCGATTTGCCGTCCGATTACGCGGTGTACATGGCGAACGAGTGGGGCGATTTTCTCGTGCATCCGGACCCGTCGCAGACCTTCGGTTTCGCGCGCGGGCGCCGTGTGCTGATGCAGAAAACTTTCCCGCTCACCGCGGCGCTCTTCGACGGCAACCAGTCGAACGTGACCTTTAACGGTTTCGCGCACGCGCATGAACCGCCCGCCGAGGTCTTCGCGTTCGCGCGCCTGCCATATGGCGTCGTGGACGACCGGCACTTCGTCACGCTCGGGCTCGCGCGGCCGCTCAGCGACGTGCTCGAACCCGCCAACGCGCTGGGTGCGCAGATCGTGTGGCTCGCGCTGATATCGAGCGTCATCGCGATCGTGCTGGCGATCCTGTTCGCGCGTGCGCTGGTGCGTCCGCTGCGCACGCTGGCCCATGCGGTGACGCACATCTTCGACGACGCGGCGATTCAACGTCTGCCGGTTGCGCGTTCGGATGAAATTGGCGTGCTCGCGCGCTGTTTCGAGCGCATGCGCAGCGAGATCCGCTCGCAGGTGCACGCACTGCACGCGCGTCAGGAAGAGTTGACGCATCTCGCGGGGCACGACGCGCTGACCGGTTTGCCGAACCGCATGCGTTTCATGGATCAGCTCGAATTCGCGATCGGTCGCGCTGCGCTGGGCGGCGAAAAACTGGCGGTGTTGTTCGTCGACCTGAACGGCTTCAAGCAGATCAACGATCACTTCGGTCATTCCGCCGGCGACGCCGCGCTCGTGGTGGTGGCGCAGCGTCTGCGCGCGGCGCTGCGAGAGACGGATATCGTCGCGCGTTTCGGTGGCGACGAGTTCGTGATCCTCGCGGGCGACGTGCATTCGCCCGATGCGATCGACTCGACGGCGGCGCGCATTCAGGCCGCAATGCGCCAGGCCGTGCCCGTTGGCTCGCATTCGGTCGATGTGGGCGTGAGCATTGGCGTGAGCGAGTTTCCCGCCGATGGCGACCATGCCGGAGAATTGCTGGCGAAGGCCGATACCGCGATGTATATCGCCAAGACGTCGCCGGGTGCCGATTACGTTCGCTATCGGGAACGCATGAGTGCGTCCAGCGACACGCCCGATCAACAACGTGTGATTCGCGACGGCGAATAAGACAACCGTTCGTTCGAATTATTCGTATCGATTGAATCGACCGCGCTTCGTCTGATGTTTATTCACGCGAGTTACAAAACAAATTTGGGGAGTCATGGATTTTTTGGAGCGTCGCGATTACACTGCGTGTCTGATTTGTACCGAACAGTTAATTCGGTTCACTGATTTCCCCGCCGTGTTTGCTTCCCCGGCAAGATCGGCTTGTGCCAGCGACTGCTGGCACTTTTTATTTCGTCCGCCCGGCGCTCGCCGTATGGGGACATTGGCATGTCGAATGCGCGGGCGTCTTGCCCGCGCACCTCGCCGTTATTTACCCGCCGAGACTAAATACGTGAGCGTTGCGCCGCTGTCCCAGTAGCATTGGGCATCGATCAACGCGCGCAATTCGCTTTGGCTTTCGGCGCGTTTTGCGTGGATGCCGGCCACGAACGCCTGTGCTTCGACGTCATGCAACGCCGCGACCCAGCCATCGACCTGACTCTCCCACAATGCCGCGCGAGCGTCGTCATGCGCCGCATTCAATTCAGCCAGATTCACGCGCGTTTCGTGATCGTCGTAAGGCGGCAGGATTGGCGCGGCTTTATCCGAGAGCCAGGTTTGAATGCCGGTGAATCCGGCGAGCTGAAACACACGCGGCAAGCGATCGCCGAGCGATAACACGCCTTCTCCGGCCGCGCGCTTGCCGCGCTCGCACAGCAGCGCATAACGAAACGCATCACAAAGCTCGTCGATCGACAGGTCGGTGGTTGTCGCGTTCGCGAGGGCGGCCTGCACCAGATTGCAGGGTTCGGCGCAGATCACGATGCCGCCGGGCCGCACGACGCGGCGCATTTCGCGCAAGGCGGCGAGCGGGTCGGCAAGGTGGATCAGTACGGTCTGGCAGGTCACGACGTCGAAGCTGTCGTCGGCGAACGGTAACGCCTGGGCGTCGCCTTGCCGAAACGCGACGCTCGCGCCGAAAGCCGCGAATGCCGATGCAATCGCAGCGTCGCCCGCAGCCCATTTGACATCGCGATCGAGCGCGCTCACGTGCACGCCTCGCGCCATGCGCGGCGCGAGCAAGCGACTCCAGTGACATTGTCCGCAGCCGATATCGAGCAGACTGTGGCGATCCGCGAGTCGCCAGCGTTGGGCCATCAGGTCGAGAAAATCGGCGTTCCACCAGTAGTCGCGATAAGCGCCGAACCATTCTTCGGAATGGGCGAGTTGCGGCGAGGGCGCGAGCGCGCCCGTGTCCGGATTGAATTCCATGGATCAATTCCCTGTTCGTGCAAAACCGGCCGCACCCGTGAGGGTTGCGGCGACATGAGGTAGTGCGGGACGAGCAGGGATTTACATGGGATCGGGGCGGGTTAGCGATCGTTAGTGGGAATAGGGATTGGTCGAGATTAGCCGAGATTAGCCGCTAACAATTCATTGCGTGGGCGTCAGCGCCCGAAGCACTTCAAAGCGCTCGCATACGACCGGCATGGTCTTTTCCGCCACACGGCCGATTCGCCTGCATTCTTCGCTGAAGAAGCGCCAATGTTCGTTTCGCCAGTACGCGAGCGAAAGATCGCCTTCTCCTTCGCCGGCCGCGAAATCCGCGGCCACGCAATCGAACGGCGTGATGTCGACTTGCGTGGTCCGGCGGATCAAGGCGGGCGCGCCCTGCCAGTCGAGAACGATTTTGACGTCGCCCGTCCTGGGTGGCGTCTCGTTGTCGAAGTGCCACGACCAGAGCAGGCTGGACGTTGCGCGCTTCGCGCCGGCAACGATCAGATCGATCAGCGAATTCGAAAGCGCTGCGGAGTCGCCGAAGCCACCGAGGCGAATATCGCCGTCCGGCAACTGAATGCCGCGTGCATTCAACTCAGCGATGATTTTCCTTACATTTTCCTTCACGCAATGCTCCTGGCGAGAGCGCATCGTATCCCGACAAATTAAGCGTGGGTGATCTGGAAAGGCCCGGGTGTCGACTTCTTGCCGAGGCGATTTTCCTGGTAATCCTGAGTAATGGGCGGATCGGCGGAAATTGTTTGCGGAGCGGATTGCCGTCGCCCAAGGTTCCGCCCGGAAGCGCCGCAAGGCGCGAGCGCAGATCGGTCATTCTTCCGGCACAGATGGCGACTCATGGCGACTCGCAGCCGTCGCCAGCCGTCGCTCCACCGTCCACCCGCGCTTGACGAAAGCAGGCTGCGACGTCGAAACCGCCGTTACTGCACTGCACAAATAAGCGGGTTCGCTGGCGCGTCCGCGACGAAATTGCCATACTGGAGGGCCGCCGACCATTACGGGCGCATTTTTCCAGCTTTTTTACACGCCATGAACAAGACTGCCACTCCCCAGCCCGAGTTTACCCTCGAACGCCACCCGCAGCCGACGCCCGCCGCCGCCATCACCGCGTCGTTAGCTGACCCCGTATTCGGCAAGGTGTTTACGGACCACATGGTCACGATCCGCTGGAAGGAAGGCCTCGGCTGGCATGACGCCAAAGTTGGTCCCCGCCGCGCTTTTGAAATCGATCCGGCCTGCGCGGTGCTGCACTACGCCCAGGAAATCTTCGAAGGCATGAAGGCTTACCGTCGTGAAAACGGCGAGATTTCGCTGTTCCGCCCGCAGGAAAACGCCAAGCGCTTCCGCGCCTCGGCAAGCCGCATGTCGATGCCCGAACTGCCGGAAGCGTTGTTCGTCGGCGCGGTGGAAGCGCTCGTCGACATCGATCGCGCCTGGGTGCCGGGCGGCGAAGGCAGCAGCCTGTATCTGCGTCCGTTCATGTTCGCCATCGAGAACTATCTGGGCGTGCGCGCGGCTTCGGAGTTCCTCTTCTGCGTGATCGCGTGTCCGGTCGGCCCCTATTTCAAGTCGGGCAAGTCGGCCGTCACGGTGTGGGCGTCGGATCACTACACGCGCGCCGCGCCGGGCGGCACGGGCGCGGCCAAGTGCGGTGGCAACTACGCGGCCAGCCTGATCGCGCAAACGGAAGCCTCGTCGCACGGCTGCGACCAGGTGGTGTTCCTGGACGCCGCCTCGCATCGCTGGATCGAGGAACTCGGCGGTATGAACATCTTCTTCGTCATGGACGACAATTCGCTGCGCACGCCGCCGCTGTCGGGCACGATCCTGCCCGGCATCACGCGCGCGTCGATCATCGAACTGGCGCGCGCCGAGGGCTTCACGGTCAATGAAGCGCCGTATGCGTTCGACGAATGGCAAGCCGATGCGGCGTCGGGCCGTGTCAAGGAAACCTTCGCCTGCGGCACCGCGGCGGTCGTCACGGCGATCGGCGCCGTGCGTCACGCCGGCGGCGAGTTCAAGATCGGCGACGGCGGCGAGGGTGCGGTCACGCGCCAGCTGCGCACGCTGCTCACCGACATCCAGCGCGGCAAGGCGCCGGACACGCGCGGCTGGGTGCGCACGGTCGAAGCCCAGCCCGTGACCGCTGCGCAGTAAGAGCGCGCAGTAGGACCGCTGATTCAGGGCGGTCAAATAAAGCGGCGCTCCCGGAGCGCCGCTTTTGCGTTGACGCGCGGCAAACCGCGCGTCAGATATGCATCCCGCCCGCGACTTCGATCCGCTGGGCGTTCACCCAGCCGAAATCGTTCGACAGCAGCCCGGCGATCACCGGTCCGACGTCCTGCGGCAGTCCGGCCCGGCCGAGCGCCGTGTGATCGGCGACCGCCTTGTTGACTTCCGGATTGTCGCGGACCATGCCGCCGCTGAAATCGGTGGCGATCGCGCCGGGCGCGACCACGTTGACCGCGATGCGGCGCGGCCCCAGTTCGAGCGCCATATAGCGCGTGAGCGCTTCCACGGCCGCCTTCATCGGCCCGTAGACGGCGCGATTCGGAAACGCGAAGCGCGCCAGCCCGGACGAGATATTGACGATGCGCCCGCCGTCGTTCATCAGCGGCAGCAGCTTCTGCGTCAGCAGGAACACGCCCTTGAAATGGACGGCGAATTGCGCGTCGAGTTCGGCTTCCGTCGCGGAGGCAAGGCTCGCGGCGGACGACGTGCCCGCGTTGTTGACCAGATAGTCGAAGCGCTGCGCGCCCATCGCGCCGAGCGTGTCGCGCACCTGCGCGGCGAACGCCTCGAACCCGGCGGCAACACCGGTGTCCAGCCGAAGCGCCACGCCGGGCGCGCCGGCTTCCTTCGTCAGCGCGATCACGGCCTGCGCTTCCTGCTCGTTCGAGCGGTAGGTGAAGATCGAGCGAACGCCGCGCGCCGCGAGGCGCAACACGGTATCGCGGCCGATGCCGCGGCTGCCGCCGGTGACGATCGCGATCGGGCCGGAAAGGGGTTGAGTCGTCTGTGACATGGTTTTCCTCTCTCATTCAATCAGTGGGTACCGCGATTTTATGAACGCGAGAGGGGGCGCTTGAATGCCGAAACGCGCCTGATTTCTGCCTGATTGTGCTCGGGCGGAGTATGCTCGGCGCACGTCGTCCGCCCACTTTCTTCGTCATTGTCCCGATCATGTCCGCTCCGCTCGCCGCGGCGATGCTGCGCTACACGCAGCGTCAGACCGCGCAAAGTCCCTACGCCACGGCCATCGACGGCGTGCTCATTCTTCGCTCCGATCACCCGACGCCGCCGTCCTACCGGCTCGCGAGTCCGGCGATGTGCATCGTCGCGCAGGGTGCGAAATGGGCGACGTTCGGCGGCAGCCAGCTCGAATACCGCGCGGGCCAGGCCTTGGTGGTCGGCGTGGAAGCGCCGTCGCTCGGCCGCGTGTTCGAAGCGCGGCCCGACGAGCCTTGCCTCGTGCTGATCGTCGAACTCGATCTGGGCGAACTGCGCAGCGTGGTCGAGCAGATGCCGCGCCCGCCCGTGGCCGCCTCGCAGCGCGCGCGGGGCGTGCTGGTGACCGATTTCGACGGCCCGCTCGCCGACTGCGCGCTGCGCCTCGTGCGCCTGCTCGACACGCCCGAGGCGGTTGCGACCATCGCGCCGCTGATCCGGCGCGAGATGAGCTACTGGCTGCTGGCCGGGCCGCACGGCGGCGAGGTGGCGCGCTTCGCGCTCGCGGACAGCCCCTCGCAACGCGTGATGAACGCGATCCGTTCGCTGCGCCAGCGCTACGCCGCGCCGATTCACGTCGACGAACTCGCCTCGGTCGCGCAACTGAGCCGCTCGGCGTTTCATCGGCAATTCAAGGCGCTGACGTCGCTGACGCCGGTTCAATATCAGAAGCAGTTGCGCTTGCTCGAGGCGCGCCGGCTGATGCTGTCGCAGGCGATCGGCGTCGAGGCGGCGGCGTTCGCGGTCGGCTACGAGAGCGCGTCGCAGTTCAGCCGCGAGTACGCGCGCATGTTCGGCGCGCCGCCCAGCCGCGACACGAAGCAGTTGCGCCCCGCGCTCGAAGCGGGCTGAGCCAGATATCGCTTGCACGACTTGCGGCATCGTATATATGATTCGTATATGGATCATATATACGGAGCAGCAAGTGGGCATTGTTAATATCGACGACGATCTGCACGATCAGATCCGCAAGGCGAGCGGCGTGTCGTGCCGCTCGATCAACGCGCAGGCAGCGTTCTGGATCAAGGTCGGCATGTTGTGCGAAATGAATCCGACGACGCCGTTCAACGAGATCGTCAAGCGCGAACTGCGCGCCGCGGGCGTGGCGGCGGAAGCGCTCAAGGTGGCGTCGGCGTGACGAAGCGGCCAGAGGAAATCGCGCTGATGGCGGAGTCGGGCAAATTGCTCGCGGACGTGTTCGCGCGTCTGGACCGGCTGAGCCTGATCGGCATGTCGACGATGGCGGTGAACGATCTCGTCGACGGTCTCATCGTCAACGAACTCAAGGCGCGGCCGGCCAGCAAGGGGCAGTACGGCTACGCCTATGCGCTCAATGCGTCGCGCAATCATGTGGTGTGCCACGGCGTGCCGTCCGCGAGCGAGATCCTGCAAAGCGGCGACATCGTCAACTTCGACATCACGCTGGAGAAGAACGGCTATATCGCCGATTCCAGCAAGACCTATCTGGTCGGCGAAGTGTCGCCGCTCGCGAAACGCCTCGTGGATGTGACTTACGAGGCGATGTGGAAGGGCATTCGCGCGGTGCGTCCCGGCGCCACGCTCGGCGACGTGGGGCATGCGATCGAGCGGCACGCGCGGCGCAATGGCTATGCGGTCGTGCGGGAGTATTGCGGGCACGGCATCGGCCGCGAAATGCACGAAGATCCGCAGGTGCTGCACTGGGGCCGACCGCGCACGGGGCTGACGCTGCGCGAAGGGATGGTCTTTACCATCGAGCCGATGCTCAATCAGGGCCGCGCCGCCGTCGAGACCGAGGACGACGGCTGGACGGTCGTCACGCGCGACGGAAAACTGTCCGCGCAGTTCGAGCACACGGTCGCGGTGACGCGCAACGGCGTGCGCGTGCTGACGTTGCGGCCGGGCGAGCGCGTGGTCAATTGAGTCGCGACTGAGGAGTCGCGACTGCGCGGGCGTTTCTTCGCGTTCCGCGCCATTTAAATCTTTCGTGCTGTTACCTGCTTCATCCCGCCGCGGCGTCTCGCCGCGCGCCGCACGCTCGACTCCATCCGCCGCAAACGCCGACGCCACTGGCCGAAGGCAAGGCCGCACTCGTCCTCGAAGACCCATCCCCAGCGCATTGTCGCTCGCGCATCGCGCCGCGCATTCCCCCCAGCGTCGGGAGGGAGACTTCTAGTAAATGAGAATCATTGCTATTATGGTGGGGATCAAAACGAGCAATTCGGACGCGAATGCCTGCGAGGGTGAATGAACATGACGGCGACTGATCTGAACTGGGTGCGCCTGTGCGACGAGCACGGCAGGGTGGTTCGGGAGTTGGGGCGGGCGCAACGGCGCGCGTCGGCCGTTATCGACGCGCAGGCGCAGAGAATCGCGGCGCTCGAAGCCCAGGCGATGCGACTGCGGGCCGCCGTGGTGATCCGCGAAACCGCGCTCGCGTGGACGCGCGACGAATTGCACGACGTGAAAACGGCGATTGCGGGGCTGCCGAAGCGCCTCGCGCTCGCCCAGCAGGTGCGCGTGCTCGAAGCAAGAGTGCACGCGCTGATGCGCCGCTCTCCCGAAGCGAAGCGCGCGCCGGTCGCCGCCTCGAACGCTTCAAGCGCTTCGAACGCCTCAAACGCCTCAAACGCCGCGAGCGAGCCGAGAACGGCTGCGCCGCCGACCGAGCGCAGGCGCGTCGTCATGTGGATCGCGCAGGACCGCGAAACCGCCCAGCACGCCGACGAAACCGCGCGCACCGAACGGGCGCTCGCGGAGAGCGGCGTGCGCCTCGTGCGCACGAACGCGGCCAGTGCGGAACAGCTCAAAGCGGGTCTTGCCGACGCTGATCTCGTCATCTGTCAGGCCGGCTGCGTGAGTCACGGCGACTGGTGGCGCGTGAAGGATTACTGCGCCCGAACGGGCAAGCAATGCATTCTGGTCGAGCACCCCGACGCGCTTGAACGCGTGACGGCATCCAGAAATACGGCATCGGTCGATAGCGCCGACTAGCCACTTTCAAAAACTTGATCTCTATCAATACGGCCCTCGGGATACTGATTAAAGGTTCCGGGTGCGCGGCGCGCCGCCCGAAAGGGCCGCGCCGCAAACGCATGATTGCCGCCCGCGCGTTTCGCACGCGCTCACGCGCCTGGCGTTGGCGGCCTGCTTCTTATCAATCATCGAGGTAATTCGAACTATGACTGCACCTGTCCAGCCTATACCGCCAGGTGACCCGCTGCCGCACCGCAAGATCCTGCGCTCGTGGCTGGTTTCGCTCTCGGGACGCACGACGGTCTATCCCATCGTCCTCCTGCTGATCGACTATGCGATCTTTGCCGCGCTGATCGCGCTCGTGGTGTTCGCGCGCAGCCTCTGGCTCAAGTTCGCCGGCGCGCTGCTTTCGGGCTTCGTGATCGGCCGTCTGTTCATCATCGGACACGACGCGTGCCATCAGAGCCTCACGCCGCGCCGCACGCTCAACAAATGGCTCGGCCGCATCGCGTTCCTGCCGTCGCTTACGCCGTACAGCCTCTGGGAAGTCGGGCACAACGTCGTGCATCACGGCTATACGAACCTCAAGGGTTTCGATTTCATCTGGGCGCCGCTGAGCCTCGCGGAATTCCGTGCGCTGTCGGCACCGCGCCGCATGATGGAGCGCATCTATCGTAGCGGCTGGGGGCCCGGGCTCTACTACATGATCGAGATCTGGTGGCGCCGCATGTTCTTCCCGACCAAGGCCGCCATGCCGACGCGCCGTCCGGTGTTCTTCCGCGACTGCTGCCTCGTTGCCGTGTACGCGGTGTTCTGGCTGGGCGGCCTGGTCGCGGCGGCGCTCGCGACGGGGCAATCGGTGTTCGTGCTGCTGGTGTTCGGCTTCGCGGTGCCGTTCCTGTTCTGGTGCTCGATGATCGGCTTCGTCGTCTACGTGCACCACACGCACGCGCGCGTGCGCTGGTACGACGACCGCACGGCGTGGGCGAACGCGCAGCCGTTCATCTCGACCACCGTGCATCTGACGTTCAAATGGCGTTTCGGCGCGCTGATGCATCACATCATGGAGCACACCGCGCACCATCTCGACATGAGCATTCCGCTGTACCGGCTCGAAGAGGCGCAATCGACGCTCGAAACGTTGCTGCCCGAGCGCATCGTGATCCAGCCGTTTTCGTGGCGCTGGTATTTTTCGACGGCGCAGCACTGCAAGCTCTACGATTTCAGCACGCAGCAGTGGACGGATTACCAGGGCCGCGCGTATTCGTGATGTGAGATCCAGGTAGCGCCAAACACAAAGCGGCGCGCGCCATCGAGGCGCGCGCCGCTTTTTTTGCATCGATGCCAACTGCGTTTACGCGCTGCTCAGTCCCGGCAGTGCAATGCCCAGAGTCTGCAGCAGCAACACCGCGTTGAGCACCAGAACGACGCCCGTGGCGGCGATGGCCGCGATATCGGTGAAGCGTCCGTTGGCGAATTCGCCCATGATGTCGCGGCGGCGCGTGAAGCACACCAGCGCGATCATCGGCACCGGCAGCGCGAACGACAGCACGACCTGGCTGACGATCAGCGCCTGCGTCGCGTTCACGCCGAGCGCGACGACCACGAACGCGGGCAACATCGTCACGAGTCGACGCAGCCAGACCGGAATGCGAAAGCCGACGAAGCCCTGCATGATCATCTGCCCGGCCATCGTGCCGACGACCGAACTGGACACGCCCGAGCACAGCAGCGAGACGAGAAACAGCGACGCGGCGCCCGCGCCGAGCAGCGGCGTGAGCGTGCGATAGGCCGTGCCGATTTCCGCAATGTCGCTGTGGCTGCCATGAAACGCGGCGCTCGCCATGACCACCATCGCCATGTTGACGAGTCCGGCCACCGACAGCGCGATGATTACTTCCAGATTCGAAAAGCGCACCAGCAAGCGCCGCTCGCGCGCATCGCCGCCGACGACGCGGTTCTGTGTCAGCCCCGAGTGCAGATAGATCGCGTGCGGCATCACCGTCGCGCCGACGATCCCCGCCGAAAGAATCAGCGCGCCGCCGCCGGGCATCGACGGAATCAGCGCATGGCGCGCGACTTCGCTCCACGCAACGGGCGCGATGAACATCTCGACGAGATAGCACAGGCCGATCACGGCAACGAGCGCGCCGATGGCGATTTCCATCGGACGGAAGCCGTTTTTCTCGAACAGGAGGATGGCGTAAGTGACGACGGCGGTGATCGCCATGCCGGCGATCAGCGGGAGATTGCAGAGCAGGGCGAGCGCGATTGCGCCGCCGAGGAATTCGGCGAGGTCGGTCGCCATGGCGGCCACTTCGCTCACGACCCACATCGCGTAGACGGCCGGACGCGAGAACTGCTCGCGGCACAGCTCCGCGAGATTGCGGCCGGTGACGATGCCGAGTTTCGCGGACAGCCCCTGAAACAGCATCGCCACGAGATTGGCCGCGAGCACGACCCACAGCAGCGAGTAGCCGAAGCCCGCGCCTGCCTGAATGTTCGTCGCGAAGTTGCCCGGGTCCATGTACGCGATCGACGCGATCACGGCCGGGCCTGCGAACAGCAGCATCGAACGCGGTCCGCGTGGGCCGCCCTCAAGCACTTCGCGGATCGCCGTGGTGGCACGCCCGGTGAGCGTGCAGCTGTCTGTCGCCGTGTTCATCGAGCCTCCCGCATGACGCCGGGCGCCATGCGCGTGTTGCGTGTCGTTATGCGCGTGCGGCGGCGTATCGGCGAGCGACTTCCGCCCAGTCGATGACGTTGTAGAAGGCGCCGATATATTCGGGACGCCGGTTCTGGTACTTCAGGTAGTAGGCGTGTTCCCAGACGTCGAGGCCGAGAATCGGCGTGTTGCCCGACATCAGCCCGGCCATCAGCGGACTGTCCTGGTTGCCCGTGCTTTCCACCACGAGCTTGCCTTGCGCGTTCACGCTGAGCCACGCCCAGCCGCTGCCGAAGCGCGTGAGCGCGGCCTTCGTGAAGGCGTCCTTGAACGCCGCGAAGCCGCCCAGATCGGCGTCGATCGCGGCGGCCAGCGCGCCATCGGGCTCGCCGCCGCCGCGCGGCGACATCACGGTCCAGAACAGGCTGTGATTGGCGTGGCCGCCGCCGTTGTTGCGCACCGCCGGACGCAGCGCTTCGGGCAGCGACTCGACGCGCGCGACCAGCGCTTCGACCGGCAGATCCTGAAACTCGGTGCCTTCGAGCGCGGCGTTGAGATTGTTGACGTAGGTTTGATGGTGCTTCGAGTGGTGAATCTCCATCGTGCGGGTATCGATGTGCGGTTCGAGCGCGTCGACCGCATACGGCAGATCCGGCAAAACATAGGACATCGAAAGACTCCTTGCGAGGCTGGCCGCGTGGCGCAGCAAAAAGTTCAGTGGAGGGTCAGTGCTGCGTGGGGCCGTCGACGTTCAATGCGAGGCAGGCGCTACGCAGGACGCGCGTCACGAGCGGATGCGCGCCGTGACTTGCTACGTGAGCGACGAGCGCGAGGTGCGTTTCGCGACTGTGGCGCAACGCGGCCTGGCGCAGCGAGGCGGTTCGGGTGTTGTCGAGGATCAGCGCGATGAGCGCTTCGTGCGCGCGGCAGAGATAGCTGGCGGCCGTGTCGCTGTCGCCTTGATCGATATGCAGATCGGCGAGGTTGTGACATGAGACGACGAAGGCCGCCACGCAATCCTCCGCGTGCGCGGGCGGCGGCGCGGCGAGCAGTTGACGCGCGATCCACAGCGCTTCCTCGTGGCCCGCAAGCGACGAGGCCGCCCCGGTTTCGCGCGCCGCGGCGATTGCCCGGCGCGTGATGGTTTGCCACTGGGTCAGGCTCGAATCGCGTGCGGACGGGTGGCTGGGAGCAGGCATGGCGTGCCGTTGCATGATCGAGGCTCCTGTAGGTGCCCTTTACGCAGACCGGGTGTCTACGTCGTCAGGATTTGTAAATGATAACCATTATCATTTATTGTGGGCGGAATAACCGGAGCGGCAGTTGGGTTATGGCAGCTTTTGGCGGGGACGGAAGGCGATGGACGGAGGGGAGCGGCGCGCTTATGTCGCCGATGTTTTAGTGTGGTGCGGCCAACGCCAGTAGCGGCGCTCAGGCCTCGATGCTGCCGCTTTGCCCGGCGGCGGCGCGTGCGCGGAGGGCGCGCGACGCCAGGTTTCTGAGGCGTCCGAGACCTTGGCGCACCGGGCTGTTGGCTGAAAAGAGCGCAGTGGCGAGCATGATGACGCCGATTAAGCCCGTCGCGATCTGGTCGAGCCCGCCGAAGCCCGCGAGGATGCCGCCCGCGCCCACGGCGGCCGCGCAGGCCGACAAGGCGTCGATGCGCGCGTGCCAGGCGCTCGCGCTCAGGACGCTCGCCGCGTGGGCGTCGGTATCGGAAACCGACTCGGCGGTCGCCCCGAGCCGACGCGCCATGTACTCGCGGATCGCGATGACCGGCAACGCCGCAAGCAGCACCCAGCTTTCCGAGCTTCCACCAGTCGTCGCCGATGTTGCCGCTGCCGCAGCCGGATCGCCGGAGAACGCGCCCATGCCCTGCGCGAGAAGCGTCGCGCCTGCGAACGCGGATAGCGCCGTGCACAGCGTGGCCGGCGTCCACGACAGGGCGCGTGCGGGCATCCCGCGCCATTGCCGCAGGCGCAGAAAGAGCGAAGCGAACAGCACCGCGTCGACGAGCAGATCGACGAGCGTATGCGTGCCGTCGGCGATGATGGCCCGCGAATCCGCGCACCAGCCGATCGTGAGCTGCAGGGCCACCAGCGTGGCGCTCGCGAGGACGCTGAAACGGACGGCGCGCACGGATGCCCGATCGCACACTGGAGTGACGGATTGCATGCGAATCGCAGAGGGGAGTTTTCGTGACCCCCGAGCGTACAAGCCGCTTATGGCATGTTGATGACGGTGGGCGTCGCGGCTGCGGTTTGATGCGTGCGCAACGATCCATGCACTCCGGCCGTCGCCGTCGCCATCGTCTCAGCTCGCGTCCGCGAATGCCGTCAGCAGAAAATCCATCAGCAGTTTGACGCGCATGGGCACGCGCCGGCCGGCGGGATGCACCAGATGCGTGGGCAGCGAGTCGCGCTGAAACTGCGGCAGCAGCACCTGCACGTCGCCGGTGGCGATCTCCGGCGCGACAACCCACGTTGGCACTTGCGCCACGCCGAGCCCGCTGAGAATGGCCGCGCGAATCTGCTCGGCGTCGCCGGTCGTGAACGGGCCGCGCGGCAGGTAGGCCATCGCCTCGTCGCCCGAGCCGAATATCCACGGACGACGCTCCCGGCCATGCGCGAAGACCACGCACGCGTGCGCATCGAGGTCGTCGGGATGCGCGGGCGCGGCATGCGTCGCAAGATAGGCGCGGCTCGCCACGAGCACGAACGGCGAGTCGCACAGTTTGCGGGCGATCATCGCCGAATCCTGCATGCGGCCGTGGCGCACGGCGAGATCGATGCCGTCGCCGATCAGATCGACCTGGCGCTCCGAGACCGACATCTGGATTTCCACATCCGGATAGCGCCGGAAGAACGCGGGCAGCAGCGGCGTGATGCACAGGCGTCCGTGCACGGGCGACGTGCTGAGCCGGATCAGGCCGCGTGGTGACTGCTGCCGCACGCCGACCGCCGATTCCGCGAGATCGAAATCGTCGAGCAGCGCCTTTGCCGAAGCGTAAAACGCCTGCCCGGCGTCCGTGACGCTCACGCGGCGCGAGGTGCGCGCAAGCAGCGGCGCGCCCAGATAGCGCTCCAGCGCGCCGATCTGCTTGCTGACGGCCGGTTGCCCCATGCCTTCGGCGCGCGCCACGGCCGTGAAACTGCCGGTCTCGACCAGCCTGACGAAGAGGCGCATCGCATCGAGTCGATCCACGGGGTTGTTCCTTGTCGTCAATTCCAGAATGGAATGGATGGTATGTCCATTGTGGCCATTTTCGCAATGGATGCGGACCGTTAAGGTGAGGCTTTTTCGGGAGGAACAGAACGATGAAAGCGATTTGCGTGACCGCGACGCGGGACCTGGAAGTGCGTGACGTGCCGGCTCCGGCGCAGGCGGCGGCGGGCCATGTAGTGATCGAGATGACGGCGTCGGCGATCAATCACGGCGACAAGACCTTTCTCAAGCGGCCCGCGTCGGTGGGCGTCGCGCTGCCCGCGATTCAGCATGACGTCTGGGGCGCGTCGGGCGCGGGCAAGGTGATCGCCGTCGGGGAAGGCGTGCCGTCGCGCTACGTCGGCCGTCAGGTGGCGATCTACCGCTCGCTCGGGCGCAGCGCGCAAAGCGTGGGCTTGTGGTCGGAGCGTGCGCAGGTGCCGTACACCAGTTGCCTGATCCTGCCCGACCACGTCGAGTCGTGCGATTACAGCGGCTCGCTCGTCAACGTCATGACGGCCTACGCCTTTATCGAGGAGAGCGTCGCGGCCGGACATCGCGGCATCGTGGTGACGGCGGGGCATTCGGCGACCGGCAATGCGCTGGCGGTACTCGCTCGCCGTCGCGGCCTGCCGGCCATTTTCCTCGTGCGCACCGACGCGGCGCGCGATGCGCTGCGCGCGGCGGGCGTCGAGCACGTGATCGTGACCGGCGCAGGCTTCACGGCTGAACTCGCCGAATGCGCGGCCAAACTCGACGCGACGGCCGTGTTCGATGGCGTCGGCGGCAGTTTGCTCAGCGAAGTCGCCACGGCGTTGCCGGTGAATTCGACCATCTGGTGCTACGGCTTTCTGGACGGGGCGTCACCAGTCTCGTTTCCGAGCGCGCTGGTGATGATGAAGAATCTCGTCATCCGCCGCTTCAGCAATTTCGACAGCGCCACCGTCAAGGATCGTGGGCGGCTGGAGGCCGCGCTGCAGGCGCTGGAAACGGTGATCGACGATCCGCTGTTTCGCACGCGCATCGGCGACACGTTCCGTTATGCGCAGATCGACGCGGCGATGGCGTACGAAGGCGCGGGTGGCGCGAAGGCCGTGCTGGTGCCGTGAGGCAGTTCCGGCGGGCGTCGCTCACGCTTCGGATCGCGCTCGACGCGCCAGGCGTTGCTCGCTCCGGGCGTGGACCGGATATGCATGCTCGGCATGATGGCCGTTCATGTGGGGATTCAACAAAACGACGCAAGCGATGACATAAAAAGCCGTCGCGACCGGGGTGGACGCGACGGAAAGACCTTTTCCGGAGCGGAATCGATCTGGAGGTATCCGCGGCAACCACGCCACGGACACGAAAACGGTAACAGGGCGACGGATGCACGTCCATTTATGTAAATTACGACGGCTTACGTAGCGGATAGATGCGAGGGTGTCCAGCGAATCAATCGTTCTGGCAACTTATCCGGAATATTTGGAAATGAAGTGTTGGCTGTAGCGATTTAGCGTAGTTGATGCAAATCTTACCGTCGATTACCGTCTTGGCACGCCGTCATTCACGAACGGCGATACGCTGGAATCTGAGAGATCTCCATTGACCGACGAGTTCGCATGCCGCACTGGCGGCGGGCGGACTCGTTTGTCGCCTTCCTGAATCGGCGCTTCAAAAGCATTCACCGCGTTAAAGCACGACGAAACCACGCTCGCCTGTCATGTTTATGCAAGCCTGTTTCGCCAGTTGGCGTGATTGCACAAAAATAATCACTGCCTTAACATACGCCGGTCGCCGCAATGGTGATCGTAAGCGTTTACGTCAATCAACGCGTAACTGATCGTCAGCCTGTGGCTTGGGGCGATGATCCACTACGCCCGATTGCCGCCATGAAACCGCTTTTCGACTTTCTCGTTGTCATACCCGCCAGTTTCCTTTCGCACGTTATCGATTTCGGTGATGCCGGTCGATGGGCGAAATCGCGTTCGTCTTCAGCCATTGACGCCGCGTCTTTTCGTCCCAGTGAATCTATTCGGCGTATTTATTCGTAATCCGGATTGAATATTCGAAAGGAATGGGCCATGACGATTACTCGCATCGATAGCACCGATATTCGCGCCGCGCTGGCCGGGATCGCGTTCGAATCGTTTTATTCGCGTCATTAAAAACGACGCACCGCTGGAGTCTGAGATTGCAAACGCACATTGAACAACCGCAACGCCCGGCAGAAGGGCAAGGCTTGCCGGAGCGCCAACGATGGCTCGTCATGGGCTGCATTCTGCTCGGCATTCTGCTGAGCAACCTCGACAGCGCCATCGCCAATATCGCGCTGCCCACGCTCGTCCGCGAACTCGGGACCAGCGATGCGGCGGTCGTGTGGGTCGTGAACGGTTATCAGCTTGCCGTGGCCGTGTGTCTGCTGCCTGCGGCGGCGCTGGGCGAGATTGTCGGGCATAAGCGCATTTACGCCATCGGGCTGGTGCTGTTCCTGATCGGCTCGGTGTGCTGCGCGAGTGCGCCGTCGCTGTCGTTTCTCGTGGCCGCGCGCGTGCTCCAGGGCGTGGGCGGCGCGTGTCTCGCGGCATTGGGTCCGGCGCTCGTCAGGTCGATTTATCCGCGTAGTCTGATCGCGCGTGGCTTTGCGTCGATTGCGCTGGTGGTGGCGATGTCGGGTGCATTGGGCCCGACGGTGGCGGCGCTCATTCTCTCGGTTGCCGCGTGGCCGTGGCTCTTTCTCGTCAACGTGCCGGCCTGCGTCGTGGCGATTCCGCTGTTTCTCGCCGTCGCGCCACGCGGTCAGGGCGTCGCGCGTCCATTCGATCTGTCGGGCGCGTTGCTCAACGCGATTGCCTTGGGCCTGCTCGTACTGGGCGTCGATATTCTCGGCCACGATACGGGCCGGGCAATCGCCATGCTGGCGGTGGGCGCGGTGTTCCTGATGGGCCTCGTCTGGCATCAAAGCCGGCGGGCGGCGCCGCTGCTGCCGCTGGATCTGCTGCGCATTCCGGTGATTGCGCTTTCGGGCGCGACATCGGTCTGTTCGTACGCGGCGCAGATCATCGCGTACATCTCGGTTCCGTTCCTGTTGCAGACCTTGCTGCATCGCTCGGCGGTCGAGACGGGCTTGCTGGTCACGCCCTGGCCGCTGCTCGTCGCCGTGGCGGCGCCCATCGCCGGCCGTCTTTCGGCGCGCTATCCGGCGGCGGTGCTCGGCAGCGTGGGCCTGGCAGTGCTGGCCTGCGGCCTCGTCTCGCTGGCGATGCTGCCGGCGTCGCCCGGCGACCTCGACATCGCGATCCGCATGGCGGTGTGCGGCGCGGGCTTCGGCTTCTTCCAGACGCCGAACAACACCACCATGATGACGTCCGGACCGGTCGCGCGCAGCGGCGCGGCGGGCGGACTCGTGGCGGTGGCGCGAACGGTGGGCTGGTGTCTCGGCTCGTCGCTCGTGACGATGCTGTTCCAGTTGAACGTTGCCGACCGGACGACCAAATGTCTCGCTGTGGCGGCGGCCTTCGCCGCAGCGGGCGCGGTCGTCAGTCTCGCGCGTGGCTTGACGACGAGTGGCGCGAGCGTGCCGACGCGCAGCTAGGCGAATCGCCTCGGTGTTCAGGCGCGCGCGTGCGGCCTGAGCACCGCTAGCCTCAGTCGGTGATGGCGATGTGCGTGCTGTCGTTGGCGTCGAGCCGGATCTCGTTGACGCGGCCGGCGCGCACGTCGAGCAGCAACCGGTCCAGTGCCTCGACCTTGGCGGGATCGCGCCCGACCGGCTTGATGAGGGTCGGCGCGCTGCCGCCGCGCGCCGTCGCGTGGGCCTCCAGCAGCAGGTGGATGACTTCCTCGCGGGTCATGAAGATGCGGTTCATGCGGTTTCCCCTGTGTGACGAAAACGATGGCCGGTTCGCCGGGCGGATTGCCGCGCCGTGGTCCGGTCCGTTATCTGGTCTGGTATTCGTATTCTGTCTGAGGGAATTGTACTCGGGCGCGGTGCAATCGGCTCCGGAACTCGACGACGCCGGACGCGAGGTCGACGCGCGCGTGCAAGCCGCCGCGCTCAATGCGCGCTTTGGATAGCCGATGCGCCGTTGAGCGGCGCATCGCGACGACCGAAACCAGGTGGCGGCAGGATTTCGGAAACGCGCATCCACCGACTGCGGCGCGTACCGGCGAGCCGCGCGAGCAAGGGCGCATCGGACACCGCGCATTCGACGGGAAAACACGGCGAGCCATGCGATGCGAGCCACAGCGCGCGCGCCACGCCGTCGATCACCGAAATGTAGGGACGTGCCGTGGCATGCGCAGCGACAAGGCGGGGCCGCACGCCGCAGCGCACTTCCACGAGCGGCACGGGATCGCTGATGCCGAGCCGGAAACCTTCCTCGGCCAGCTCGATCTTTTCGTTGAACATTGCGTCGTCGCGGCCTCGGGCCGGAAACGCGCGCATCGCGTCGGGCAGGTCGTTGCGCCACAAACCGAATAGCGCGTCGCGCCGAACCTCGACGACCGCGCGTTCGTCGTTGCCGAACTCGGTGCGGCTGACGCTCATGAAGACCTCGCCCTGGCCGGTCGTGACCTTGAACAGGGCGAGTGTCTGGCCGTTGGCCGCGCGATGCGGACCGAGATAGGTTTGCACGACGATGTCCTGATGAGCGAGGCGGCGACGCGTGCGCGACTCAGCTATACACGGGGAAGCGCGTCGTCAGTTCGGCGACCTGCGCTTTGACGCGCTCGATCGTGGCGGCGTCGTTCGGGGCTTCGAGTACGTCGGCGATCAAGTTGCCTACGCGCTCCGCTTCCTTCACGCCGAAGCCGCGCGTGGTCATCGCCGGCGAGCCCAGACGGATACCGCTCGTCACGAACGGCTTTTCCGGATCGTTCGGGATCGCGTTCTTGTTCACGGTGATATGCGCCGCGCCCAGCACCGCTTCCGCAGCCTTGCCGGTGATGTTCTTCGCGCGCAGATCGACCAGCATCACGTGGCTTTCCGTGCGCCCCGAGACGATACGCAGACCGCGCTTGACCAGCGTTTCAGCCAGCACGCGCGCGTTCTCGACCACTTGCTGCTGATAGGTCTTGAACTCCGGCGTCGCGGCTTCCTTGAACGCCACGGCCTTGCCCGCGATCACGTGCATGAGCGGACCGCCCTGAATGCCCGGGAAGATCGCCGAGTTGATGGCCTTTTCGTGCTCGGCCTTCATCAGGATCACGCCGCCGCGCGGGCCGCGCAGGCTCTTGTGCGTGGTCGTGGTGACGAAGTCGGCGAACGGCACCGGGTTCGGGTAGACGCCCGCGGCGATCAGGCCCGCGTAGTGCGCCATGTCGACCATGAAGTACGCGCCGACGGCCTTGGCGACCTTGGCGATGCGCTCGAAGTCGATGCGCAGCGCGAACGCCGACGCGCCCGCGATGATCAGCTTCGGCTTCGTTTCGTGCGCGCGCTTTTCGAGCGCGTCGTAGTCGATGTCTTCGTTGGCGTCGAGGCCGTAGCTCACGACGTTGAACCACTTGCCGCTCATGTTGAGCGCCATGCCGTGCGTGAGGTGGCCGCCTTCGGCGAGGCTCATGCCCATGATGGTGTCGCCCGGCTTCAGGACGGCGAAGAACACGCCCTGGTTGGCCTGCGAGCCGGAGTTCGGCTGGACGTTGGCGGCTTCGGCGCCGAACAGCGCCTTGACGCGGTCGATCGCGAGCTGCTCGACGATATCGACGTTTTCGCAGCCGCCGTAATAACGCTTACCGGGATAGCCTTCGGCGTATTTGTTGGTGAGCTGCGAACCCTGCGCGGCCATGACGGCGGGCGAGGTGTAGTTTTCCGACGCGATGAGCTCGATGTGCTCTTCCTGGCGGCGGTTCTCGAGTTCGATCGCGGCGAAGAGTTCGGGATCGACGTTGGCGATGGAAACGGCGCGTTTGAACATGGTTTTCCAGTTTCGGTTTGACGAGGCAGCCGCGATATCGGGCGGTGTATCGGCTCTCAGGTTCCAGCGTGGTGTTGATTGCCCCAGGCCGTGCAGCTATTTAAGAACATGCGCGCCGGGCGCGATAGAACGATTGCGACAAGCCGCAGGGATGGGTTTCAGGCTTCGCACATTGCGCTATCGAGCGCATGCGGACGCGTGGTGCGATAAGCGCCCGGCGACGCGTCGAATTCCTTGCGAAACTCGCGCCCGAGATGCGAGGCGTCCGAGAATCCGCACGACATGGCGATATCGGCAACCGTGCGGTCGGAGCCGGTCAGCATCCACGCGGCCATGCGCACGCGCATCTGGCGGCCGTAGACATTGGGCGATTTGCCGGTCTCGGCAACGAACAGCCGCTCGAGCTGGCGCACGGAGGTGTCGACGCGCCGCGCCAGTTCGGTCAGCGAGAGCGGATTCGCGATGTGCTGTTCCATGATGAGAATCGCGCGGCGCACCTTCGGATGCGAAGCGGGATCGAGACCCGGCGGATAGGGTTGGGGCGCGTTGCCGCGCTGCGCATCGTCGACGATCAGGATGCGCTGGGCTTTCTGCACGATCGCCGCGTCGAGATGCCGTAAAAGAATCGCGGCGGCCACGTCGATCGACGCGCGACCGCCCGAGCAGGTGATGCGCGCGCGATCGATCACGAACAGACGGTCGGCGATCAGGTTCGATTCGGGAATCGCGGGAAAGCGCTCGACGAAATCCCAATAGTGAAACCAGCTCACGCAGATCCGGTAGCCGTCCATCACGCCCGCGCGGGCGAGCGCGAATGCGCCCGTGCAGATGCCGACCAGCGTGGCGCCGCTCGCGGCGGCGGCGCGAATGAAGCGATGCGTCGCCTCGCTGGCCGAGGGCCCGGAATGCAGCAGACCGCCCACCACCAACAGGTAATCGAACGTGCCGGCTTCGTCGAAGGTCGTCCACGGCGTGACCTGAATGCCGCAACTGGCGCGAATGGGCGCGAGCGATTCGGCGACGATGGTCCACGAGCAGCGCACGGGGCGGCTCATATCGCCGTCGTCGCTCGCGAGGCGCAGCAGATCGACGAATCCCGAGAACGCGGTCAGCGTGAAATTCGGCAGCAGGACAATGCCGAATCGAATCGGCTGACGCGTTTCGGAATGAAGAGGGGCGATCGGGTGAGACATGGAAAACCGGAGTTAAACGCCGCGATTCAGTGCGGCTGCATCGCGTCGTGCTCGACGGCGACGACGTTGCGGGCCGTGCGTGCGCGCAGTCCGAACGTGACGTAATAGAGTACGCCGGGCACGAGCAGGCTCGGAATCCAGCTCACATCCGCGCCGATGAGTTTCGCGAAGTAGCTGTGATAGAACGAGAGGTCCATGAATGGCAGCGTGCTGGCGAATCCGGCGCAGTAGATGGCGATGGTCTTGTAGTTGAAAGTGCCGTATTGGCCGCGCGCGTCGTACATGTCTTTCACGCTGTATGCGCCGCGGCGCACGAGGTAGTAATCGACGAGATTGATCGAACTCCAGGGCACCAGCACGTAAATCTGCGCGTTGAGAATATCGGCGAAATAGTCGGAGAAATGATATTGCGTGGCGATTGCGATCCACGTCGAAACGGCGAAAAGCAGAAACAGCACGCCGAATTTGGTGGAGCGGCGAATGCGCGTCATGCTGCGAAAGCCGCTGAAAATCGTCACCGACGACATATACGCGCTATACAGGCTCAACACGTTGAAAACGAGTACGCCGAGCACGATTACAATGAGCGCCGGGCGCGCCCAGGCGCCGAACAACGCGGCGATGGCCGTGCCGGGATCGTTGACCACGGAAGTCGATACCGTGGCGAGCACCGCGCCCAACACCATCACGGCGAGCGAGCCGAGCAGGCCGCCCAGATAGGTGTACCAGAACGTGTCGCGCGTGCGCACGCTGTCCGGCAGATAGCGCGAATAGTCCGCGACGTAAGGGCCGAAACCGAGCGTCCACGAAGCCGCTTGCGCGACCACGAGATTGAAAGCGCCCACGGAAAAGCCGTGTTTCGCGGTTTGCAGCGTGACGTGCACGTGCGGCGAGAAAACCAGAATCAGCGCGGTGGCCGCGAAGACGAGAATCGACAGCACCGTCATGGTCGCGCCAAAGCGGTGAATCAATTCATAGCCGATATAGCTGATCACGAACGTCAACGCGCCGAATACGATAATCGCGGCATTGTCGGACATCGGGTAAATCGACTTGATCGATTCGCGCATCACTACGCCGTCGGCGGCGACGAACAGCACATAGGCGAGCGTCACGATCACGAGCGGCAATGCCGCGCCATACACGCCGAATTGCGCGCGGCTCTGGATCATCTGCGGAATGCCCAGATGCGGCCCTTGCGCGGAATGCGCCGCCATGAAAATCGTGCCGATCACATTGCCTACGACGAGCGCGACGAGCGTC
Organism: Paraburkholderia sp. SIMBA_027; assembly: GCF_046535315.1. Classification (NCBI taxonomy): domain Bacteria; kingdom Pseudomonadati; phylum Pseudomonadota; class Betaproteobacteria; order Burkholderiales; family Burkholderiaceae; genus Paraburkholderia; species Paraburkholderia sp. SIMBA_027. Next base: position 76,130 of record NZ_JAWRWY010000004.1, on the reverse strand, counting down.
CACGCGAGACTCATGCCCGCGACGATGCCCAGCGTGCCGACCACCAGTGCGGTCACCTGCATGTTGGCGCTGAACCAGATCGTAAACAGCCGCTTGGGCGTGCCGTAACGCTCGCCATGCGGAATAAATTCGATGCTGCGATTTTCGACATCCATGACGGGGTCTCCCTCCGGGTTGACCGTCACGCGTGCGTGCATGGCGCGCGTGACGGTGTGATGCGCCCACTCTAGGAGAGGCTTTTTTTGGCCACTATCGGATATCGGCAACCCAGGGTCGATACGGAACGCGGGGCGCGGCGCGAAGAATCAGAGCGCGGAAAAACCGTTGTCCACGAAGAGATGTGCGCCATTCACGAAACTCGATTCGTCAGACGCAAGAAAGAGCGCGGCGGCGGCCACTTCGGACGGTTCGCAGAGTCGGCCCTGTTGCTGCGCGATCGAGTTTTCCGACACATCGACGCCCATCGCGCGCAATTGATCGATTTCGCGAATTCCGTGCGGCGTGCGGATGAAGCCCGGCGCGATGGCGTTGCAGCGGATGCCGCGCTCGCGATATTCGATCGCGAGCGCGCGCGCGAACATATGGCAGGCGCCCTTGGTGGTGTCGTACAGCACTTCGCCGGGCGTCGCGCACACGGCGGAAATCGACGACGTGCAAATGATCGTACCCGCCGCTTTTTCCAGCATTTGCGGCAGGACCGCCTGGGTCATCAGATACATGCTTTTGACGTTCACGGCCATGAGCCAGTCCCATTCGTCTTCTTCGATATCGAGGAACGGTTTGACGATCAGCGTGCCCGCGTGATTGAACAGCACGTCGGCGGGGCCGAAGGTTTCGCGCGCGGCGGCAACGGCACGCGCGACGTCCTGTTTGCGCGCGACATCGGCGCCAAAACCGGCGGCGCTCAAACCTTCGTCGCGCAGTATCGAGGCGAGCGTTTCGGCGGCGTCGCCGTCACGGTCGATGATCGCGACGCGCGCACCCTGCCGCGCGAACAGCGTCGAAGCGGCCGCGCCGCATCCTCCCGCACCGCCACTGATGATGGCGACCTTGCCGGCGAGCCGGCCGTCGAGTCGAGCGTTCATGATTCGTTATCCTGTGTTGCATGGCGCATGAGCGCGCCAAGGGCCAGTCGGCGCGACCGCTCGAAAGCGGCGCGGCGTGCGCATCGCAGATTAGATTTCGGCTGAACGCGTGACTATCGGATTTCGGCAATCGCGGGTTTTCCCCGGTTTTTGCAGGGTATTTTGACGCGCGAGGGTTTTCGCTAGAATGGACCGGATAGTGAATGAGTGAATTCCGAGTTCCGAGCCTGATGCGTATGCGCACCGATTCCCGTCTTCTCGCAGATCAGCCCGAGCGCGCCGTCCAGGCGATGCGTTCGGTCGCGTTTTGCGCCTTCACGGACGTGGATGAACAGGCCCGCATTTTCAGTGGCTGGGATCTCGATTACACGCAGATTTCGCGCGGCGCGTTCAGCGGCTCGTCGTCGATTGCGTCGATAGGCGGCGTGCGCGTGCTGGTCGAGCATCTCGACAAGGTCATTCTTCAGCGCGGCTCGGTGCCCGCGGGGAGGATTGCGATTGCGGTGCCGCTCGAACTCGACGGCCATGCGCGCATGTGCGGACACGCAAGCGGTCGCGACAGCCTGCACGTATTTTCGAGCGTTGAGGAATTCGAATTCTTTTCGCCCGATCATCACGTGCTTGCGAACGTCGAAATTCATGTCGATGAAATCGACAGCGACGCGTTGCGTGTATTTGCGGGCTCGCTTGCCAAAACCGATATGGCGCCCGTCGTGCCGATGAGCGAAGCCACGGCGCAGCGTTTTCGCGACGTGCTGCGCCACGCGCTGTCGATCACCGTGACGCAGACCGGGCGCGAGCGTGCGATGGCGTTGCAGGGCGCGGTGTTGTCGCTGTTGTCGGAGGTGCTGGAACACGGCGCACGCGATCAAACGCGCAGCGTTGCGCCGCACGCGAGCCATGCCGCGCTGGTCGCGGCCACGCAGCGGTGTCTCGAAGTGGCCGAAACCTGCCCGCTGTCGATCGCGGAGTTGTGCGGCCAGCTAGGCGTGAGCCGCAGAACGATTCAGTACGCGTTTCAGCATGTGCTCGATCTGAATCCCGTGGCGTATCTGCGCGCGGTTCGGCTCAATCACGTGCGCCGCGCATTGCGCAGCGGCGATTCGGTCACGGCGGCGGCCACGAAATGGGGCTTTCTGCATCTCGGCAGTTTCGCGCAGGACTATCGCACCATGTTCGGCGAACTGCCTTCGGAGACGGTGCGCCGTTGCCGGCGTGCGAGCGTTTGAATGTCGCGAGGTTTGAATCACCCGTGGATCACGCTTGATTCAGGCGCAATTCATTCAGGCAAAACTCAGCGGCACATCCAGCCCTTCCGGAATCGCATAGTCGGTCATATGACGGCGCGACAATTCCCAATGCGCTCTCACGAGTTCGCCCGCGCGTTCGGTATCGCGGCGCTCGATCGCGTCGATGATTTCATCGTGCTGATCCGCTGCCTGATGCATCTCGTGCTGCATGTTTTCAGTGGCGGGATAGCGATAAAAGGTCTTGCCCAGACGCGCGTGATCGATCAGCAGGCGGCGCAGGCTGGGCATCAGATAGTCGTTCTGCGCCATCGTGCCGATTTCGAGGTGGAACTGGTCGTTGTAGAGCACCCGGTTTTCCACGTCGTGCGCGTCGATGGCCTGGCGGAAATGCTTCTGGATGGCGCGCAGTTTCGCGATGTCGGCGGCGGTGGCGTTGGCCGCCGCGAGTTGCGTCGTCGCGACGTAAATGAGCGGTGCGGCCAGAAAGAAACTGCGCAGCGAGTGATAGTTCATCGACGACACTCGCGCCGCGCGATTGGCTTCCAACTCGATATAGCCTTCGGCGGCCATCTGGCGCATCAGTTCGCGCACGGGCGGGCGCGAGAGGCCGAATTCCTCGCACAGCGCCAGTTCGTCCACCACGGCGCCCGGCTTCAGTTCCATGCTGACGATGCGGCGGCGCAGGGTTTCGGCTAAAACCGCCTTGCGGTCGATGGGGGCGTTGCTGTCGATCTGGAACTCGTCGGGGCTCGATTTCATGGGGATTCTCTGTCTACCTTTTGTGTACTATAAAGCGGCGGACAGAAAATCTCCAGATGACGCCCTGGGCGCGGTTTGCGCGAGGCGTGCTCCGCGGCCGGTCAAACGCGCTCACCAATTCGCTTTTCTACGGCTTCGGCTTCGTTCGCGGCCGCCTTGCGCGCGGCCTTTCCCGGTCGGCGAGGGCGCGTGGCGATCCAGCACAGAATCGATCCCGCGCAGACCATCAAGGCGCCGTGCCAGAACGCGTCGGAGAGCGGCGCGTGCAGCAGCGTGGCGGCCAGGGCGGCGGAAATCACCGGAATGAAATACGACGCGCCCGCGAGCACCGTGGCGTTGCCATGCAGAATGCCGATGTTCCAGGCCGCGTAGCCGAAGCCCATCGCCGCCGCGGCCAGGAACAGATAGATCAGCGCGGGCGTGTCGAAGTGCATCGCGCCGCCGCCTTCTAGCGCGAATTTGAGCCACAGCACCGCCGAAACGAGCATGAAGAACGGCGTCACGCCGTTCTTGCCGTTCGCGATGCGCGCCGTCACCGTGCAATACGCGGCCCAGATCAGCGCGCCGCTGAACGCGAGGCCATAGCTCAGCGGATTGTCCTTGACGTTGCCGAGCATGCCCGCGAGGTCGATGCCCCGATCGCCGCCCAGCACCCAGCCGATGCCGAGCATCGAGAGCACGAAACCGGGCACGACGAGCAGATTGGCCTTCTGCTTGTTGAACACGATGGCCGAGACCAGCGTGAAGGTCGGCCACAGATAATTGACCATGCCGACTTCGATCGCCTGCCGGCCGTTATCGGCATAACCGATCGAGAGCGAAAGGCACAGTTCGTAGGCGACGAATAGCAGACTTCCCCAGATCAGATAATTTCGCGGAAATTGCCTGAGATTGGGGAAGCCGACCGTCAACGCGAGAAAGACGGACGCCACCGTGTACATCATGGCGGCGCCGCCGGTCGCGCCCAGACTTTCGCTGACCCCGCGAATCAGGGCGACGATCGACGCCCACAACATGATTGCGACGAGCCCGATCAGCGTGGCCGTATCCTTTTTCATACCTCGAACCTGCCTTGATAATTCATATTCCCCACGCGCGCGCCATGGCCGGCAGCGCAAATCCGGCCACGGCGCGCACGCCGAATGCACCTGACCGGTCAAGCGTCAGGCGGGTGCAGGCATTCACGCGGGCGTATCGATCCAGATCGTCTTGATCTCGGTGTATTGATCGTGCGCCCAGATGGACTTGTCCCGGCCGCCGAAACCCGACTCTTTGTAGCCGCCGAACGGTGTCGTGATGTCGCCTTCGCCGAAGCAGTTGACGGTCACGACGCCCGCGCGGATCTCGCGCGACAGGCGGATCGCGTGGTTCAGGTTGCTGGTGTAGACCGAAGCGGCGAGGCCATAGACCGAGTCGTTCGCGAGCGCGATGGCTTCGTCGAGGTCCGTGAACGTCGTGACGGCGAGCACCGGTCCGAAGATCTCTTCCTGGAACAGACGGCTCGTCGAACTCACGCCGTCGACCACGGTCGGCTCGACGAAGATGCCGCGCTCCGTGTCGCCGCCGAAGGCCACGCGCAGTTGCTCCGTCTGTGCCTGCACGAGATACGAGCGGACCTTCTCGAAGTGCGACTGGCTGACCATCGCGCCGATGCGGTGTTCGGGATCGAGCGGATCGCCCATCTTCCATTCGCGCATCTGCACGCCGATGCGTTCGAGCAGCGTGTCCTTGATGTCGGCATGCACGATCAGGCGCGAGGAGGCCGAGCAGTTTTCGCCCATGTTCCAGAACGCGCCGTTGACGACGTGTTGCGCAACGGTATCGAGATCGTCGGCGTCCTTGAGCACCACGGCCGGATTTTTGCCGCCGCACTCTAACACAATCCGCTTCAGATTGGACTCGGCCGCATAGTGCAGGAAGCGCCGGCCCGTGGCGGTGGAGCCGGTGAAGCTCACCATGTCGACGTCCATGTGCAGGCCCAGCGGCTCGCCCACTTCCTGGCCGCCGCCCGGCAGCACGTTGAAAACGCCCGCCGGCACGCCCGCTTCGTGCGCGAGTTCGGCCACGCGCAGCGCCGTGAGCGTGGTTTCCTTCGCGGGCTTCACGACGATCGAGCAACCGGCGGCCAGCGACGGACCGATCTTCCACGCGAGCATCAGCAGCGGAAAATTCCACGGCAACACGAGACCGACCACGCCGATCGGCTCGCGCACGACCAGCGAGAGCGCGCCCGATCCGACCGGCGCGGTGGAGTCGTAGATCTTGTCGATCAGCTCGGCGTGCCAGCGAATCGTATGAATCGTTTCGGGCACGTCGGTGTTCTGGCACTCGCGAATGGGCTTGCCGCTGTCGAGGCTTTCCATCGTCGCGAGTTCGTGCGCGTTTGCTTCGAGCAGATCGGCGAACTTCAGCAGAATCGACTTGCGTTGCGAGGGCGGCAGCTTGCGCCAGCGGCCGTCGCGATACGCCGCGCGGGCGCTGGCCACGGCGCGATCGACGTCGGCGGCGTTGCAGGCGGCGATGTGCGCGAGCACCTCGTTCGTGGCCGGGTTCGTGGTGGCGAACGTCGCGCCCGACACCGAAGGCTGGAATGTGCCGTCGATGAACGCCTCGGTCGGCAAGGTCAGCCGCGCGGCCAGCGCGGCGTATTCCTGAGCGGAAAGCAGATCGGCCATCAGCCCTGGCCTCCGGTCACGGCCGCCACTTCGCGCTTGAGCGCCGTGACGATGGTGTGCAGGCGCTGCTTCTCGTCGTCGTTGAGGCCCTTGAGCGGCGCGCGCACGCCGCCACTGCGCAAGCCGATGATTTCGCAGCCGTGCTTGATCGACTGCACGAACTTGCCTTCTTCGAGGAAGTCCATCAGCGGCAGCATCGCGGACATGATGCGGCGGCCCTTGTTGAAATCGTTTTCCACGGCGCACGCCTGGTACAGCGCGATGTGCTCGGCGGGCAGGAAGTTCGAACCGGCGCAGACCCAGCTGCGCGCGCCCCATGCGAAGAATTCCAGCGCCTGATCGTCCCAGCCGCACGACACGGACAGAGTCGGAAACTCGCGCGCCAGCATGTGCAGTTGACCCGTCTGGCCCGAGCTTTCCTTGATCGCAACGAAGTTCTTCGAAGCCTTCGTGACGATCTCGAAGAATTCGCGGCCCATCGAAACGCTCATGCGGCCGGGGTAGTTGTACAGCATGATCGGCAGGTCGGCGGCGCGGTCGATCGTGAGCGCGTGCTCGGCGTTTTCCTGCTCGGTCGGCAGCGCATAGGGCGGCGAGCTGACCAGAATCGCATCGGCCTTGATCGCCTTCGCGGCCTTCGCGTATTCGACCGAATCTTCCGTGCGCACGGCGCCCGTGCCGATGATCAGCGCGGTGCGCGAGCCGATCACTTCCTTCGCGAGCTTGCCCAGATCGAAGCGTTCCTGCGCGGTGTGCGCGTAGTACTCGCCCGTCGAGCCGCCGATGATGATGCCGTGCACGCCCGCGGCAATCAGCGATTCGAGCACTTCGGCAAAGGCCTGGTTGTCGATCTGTCCGGCGGCGTCGAGGGGCGTGATGGCCGGGGTGTAGATGCCTTCGAATTTCATGATGACTGTTTCCGTGAAGATTGAAATGAGGGAGCGTCGGATCGACGGGTTCAGTGATTGAGCGAAGCGGCTTCCTGCAGGCTCAGCGAACGCGTTTCAGGCGCGAGCGCAAGCGAGGCAGCAAGACCGACGAAGGACACGGCCGCGGCCGCATACATGGTGTTGCCGATGCCGATGCTGTTGAGCGCGATCGGCACGAGCCAGGTGCCGATCGCCGCGCCGATGCGCGAGAGCGATGCGCCCATGCCTACCGCGAAGGCGCGGATATCGGTCGGGAAAATTTCGTTGGGGTAGACGAGTTGCAGCACCTGAGCGCCGCCGATCAGCACCGCATAGGCGCCGAACAACACGAGAATCAGAATGGCCGAGCCGTTCGAGCACGCGCCGAGCGCGAGCAGCGCGAGCGCCGACCACAGGAAGCTGTGGATCACCATCGCGCGGCGGCCCAGCACGTTGATGACGCGCGTGGCGATGATGCAGCCGACCACGAACAGCAGCGTGATGGCGACCGAGCCGAGCGATTCCCAGCGGCCGGTCAGATTGAGCGCTTCGAGCACGCGCGGCGCGAACGAATAGACCGCGAACACGGGAATCACCGAGCAGCTCCAGAACAGCGTGACGAACAACATGCGCTTGCCGTAGCCGGAATGCAGCAGCGACCACAGCGAGATCTTCTTTTCGGCCTTTTCTTCAGGCAGATTGTTCAGCGAAAAATCGGGACCGTAGACCTTCTTGATGATCGCTTCGGCTTCGGCCTTGCGTCCCTTGCTGAGCAGCCAGCGCGGCGACTCGGGCGTGCCGATGCGCACGACGAACAGCACGATGCCGATCACGGCGGGACTCGCGAGCACCCAGCGCCACGCATCGTGCGCGCCGCTGCTCAGAATCAGATTGCCGACGATATACGCGAGCGCCGCGCCGAGGAACCAGATGATCGTCAGCAAGGCGAGACGCGGGCCGCGATATTTGCGCGGCATGAATTCGACCAGCAGCGAACCGGCCACCGGATATTCGATCCCCACGCCGATGCCGATCAGGAAGCGCAGGAAGAACAGCGCCTCGCCGGATTGCACCCAAAGCTGTGCGAGCGAGCAGACGAAGAAGATAACGGGCCCGAAAAAATAGGGCTTCTGGCGACCCAGGCGGTCGGACAGCCAGCCGCCCGCGAAGCCGCCCACGAAGATGCCAATCAGCGCCGAAGCGGCCACCATGCCTTCCCAGAAACTGGTCAGACCGAGCGCCGAGGAAAACTGCACCATCGCCACGCCGATGATGCTCAGGACATAGCCATCCATGAGCCAGCCGCCGCTCGAACGGATGGTCAGCAACTGATGGAATCCATTGAGCGGAACGTCCTCGATGGATACGTGATTGTTCGACATTGCCAGTCTCCTTCCATGAAAAGGGACGCAATGATTCGTTATACGAATCATCTCTGTCGCGTCCTGTGCTTCGTATAAGGTGCGATCGGTCTATATGCTGATTTGCCGGTTTATCGCGTTGCTTCGCGGTCGATATGCGAATCTGGATGCAAATCAGGCTTCGAGTCCTGCCTTGCGCTGTCCCCACCAGAGTGTTGCGTTCACGCCCACCGAGAGGAACGGCTCGGGCGGCGCCTTGTTGGGGCCGGACGTGTCGAGCAGGAAATTCGTCAGTTCATTGGGCTTGCCCGCGAGCCAGTCGGCGAGCAGCGTGCCCGTGACCGTGCCGCGCGTGATGCCGAGTCCGTTGCAGCACAGCGCGCCGTAGACGTTCGGCGCGAGTTGCCCGAAAAAGCCCTTGTGATTCTGCGAAAGCGCGAGCGAACCACTCCAGGTGTACTCGAAATCGACCTGCGGCAACATCGGGAAACGCCGTTCGAACGACAGGCGATGACGTTGCGCGAAGCGGTCGAGGCATTGCTCTCTGGGGCGGCCGTCGGGATTGAACGAGAAACTGTTGCGCACGAGGATGCGGTTGTCGTGCGTGCGGCGCAGCGTGCTGCCGAACGGGTCGGCGGGAATCACGCCCCAGACCGGCTTGCCGCCGAGTTCGGCCTGCTCCGCGGCGGTCAGCGGCCGAGTGAGGCTCGCGTAGAGAAACACCGGCAACATCGTGCGCGCGAGGAAGCCGAAGCGCATGCCGAACGCGTTGTTGGCGAGCACCAGTTTGTCGGCCACGATGCGGCCGTTGCGATGCGCGAGCACGATCTTCTCGCCGTAATCGACGTCGGTGATCGCGGTGCCTTCGTAGAGCGTGACGTTGGGCGGCAGGCAATCGGCGAGACCCTTGACGAGACCCGACGGCTGCACGAGCACCGTGCCCGGCGTGAACAGCGCCTTGCGATAAAACGACGTGCCGATATGTTCGGGCAGCGCCGCGCCGTCGATCACCTGATACGGCTGACCCAGTTTGTCGAGACCTCGGCGATACGCGTCGAGCACGGCCACGCCGCGTTCTTCCACGGCCGCCTGGTATTTGCCGGACGCGGTCATATGGCAGTCGATGCCGTGCTCGTCGACCAGATCGCGCAGGATGGTCTGGCCGAGCAGGTTGAGCTTGAGCGTGGTGCGGGCGGTGTCGATGTCGCCGATGTAATCGTCCGCGCCGATGTCGTGCGGCAGGTCGATCGCGAAACCGGCATTGCGCCCCGAGGTGCCGAAGCCGACCTCCTGGGCGTCGATCAGCACGATTTCGTCGTCGGGGAAATTCAGGGCGAGCTGCCGGGCGGCGGCGAGGCCGGTGAAACCGGCGCCGATGATCGCCCAGCGAGCCTGCGATTCTCCCGTGTGGCCAGGCCTGGGCGTGCGTGCGCGACTCGTGTGATACCAGCCACACATCTTGTCGTCCGCGGGGAGCGAGGTAACCGTTTGCATTGCTAATTCCAATATCGCTTTTGAAACCCACTGCACCTTCGGGTGATCGCGCACCGGATGCATGCGCTGCCCCCTCGGGGCCGTACAGCGCGACGGCGTCTTCCAGACCATCGGTTGGATTCTGTATTCTGTCGTCCAACATTGCTGTATACAAATTGTAGACGAAGTATAGGTTTGAATAAGACTGAACCAGAATAAGGGTTTACGCGCTGAGATTACGCATCGCCGGCGAGACGGTACGCGCCTGTATCGGGCAAGGGTTTTCCCTTGGACTGAGCGGCGAAAGAGGGTGGCAAGGCAGGCCAGGCGAGGCGGCGAGCGCAAGCCGCGGGTGGGGGCGCACTGTCGCGACCGTTATAGGGACGGTCGGAACGGTTCTATATCCGGCGTTATTGGCTCGGGATCATGAAGGCGATCAAAGGCAATGGCCTGACGATGTCCCCGACAAAAACACGGAGGAGGAAGACAGATGCGACAGATTGATAGGCAAGCCGGTTTGATCGATGGCGCGCCCGCGGGTTACGCGGAACCTGGCCGCAGCGCTGGCGCGAGTTCCGGGTCGCACCGGCTCTCCGATGGGCTCAAGCAGCGGCATGTGGTGATGCTGTCGATCGGCGGCAGCATCGGCGCGGGGCTGTTCGTCGGTTCGGGCCACGCGATTGCGGAAGCGGGGCCCGCCGCCGTGCTGGCCTATGTGTTCGGCAGCCTGCTGGTCGTAACGGTGATGCGCATGCTCGGCGAGATGGCGTGTGCGATGCCCGACTCCGGCTCGTTCTCCACCTATGCCGACAAGGCGATCGGCTCGTGGGCCGGTTTCACGATCGGCTGGATGTACTGGTGGTTCTGGGTGCTCGTCGTGCCGCTCGAAGCGACGGCCGCCGCGCACATTCTGAACGGCTGGGTGCCCGACGTGCCGGTCTGGCAGATCTCGGTGCTCGTGACGGCCGCGCTCACGGTCGCGAACCTCGCGAGCGTCAAGAATTACGGCGAACTGGAGTTCTGGTTCGCGATCATCAAGGTGGCCGGCATTCTGCTGTTTATCGGCTGCGGGATTGCGGCGATCGCGGGGCTGATGCCGTCCGTCCACCTCACGCCGTGGCACACGCTGACCGGTCATGGCGGATTCATGCCGCGCGGCATGGCGCCGATCGTCGGTGCGTTGCTGACGACGATGTTCACGTTCCTCGGCACTGAAGTGGTGACGATCGCTGCGGCGGAATCGGAAAATCCCGCGCGGGAAATCGGCCGCGCGATTACCTCGGTGGTCTGGCGCATTTCGCTGTTCTATATCGGCTCGGTGCTCGTCATCATTTGCACGGTGCCCTGGAACGACGCCGATCTGACGGGTCTGGGCGCGTATCAGGCCGTGCTGCGCAGCTTCCATATTCCGTACGCGCGACTCATTACCGACGGCCTCATTCTGGTCGCGGTCGGCAGCTGCCTGAACTCAGCGCTGTATACGGCATCGCGCATGATGTATTCGCTCGGCCGGCGCGAGCAGGCGCCGCGCTTCGTCACGCGCACGACCGCGAGCGGCGTGCCGGCGCGCGCCGTGATGGCGTCGAGCCTCGTGGCGTTCGTGGCGTGCGGGGCGAATTATCTTGCGCCGAAATATGTCTTCGACGCCTTGCTCTCGACGACCGGCGCGATCGCGCTGCTGGTCTACCTCGTGATTGCCGTGAGCCAGTTGCGTCTGCGCCAGCAACTCGTGTCCGCCGGGCCGTTGAAGGTGCGGATGTGGCTGCACCCCTTCCTGGGCGTGCTGGTCGTTGCGCTGATCTGCGGCGCCTTCGTGGTGATGGTGCTCAGCGAAGATCACCGCGGCGAAGTGATCGCCACGTTGGGGTGTTGCGTGGCGCTCGCGGCGGTGGGTTATCTGCGTCAGCGGCGCGCTTGAACCACGACGTCCTCGCCCGTTTGCGTGCGCGGGCGAGGACGCCGAATGTGTCTTGCGATGTCGCGTGATTGCGCGTTCAACGATCGGATTGCAGCGCCGGCAGTTCGTCGTAGCGTTTCAGGCGGTAAATGAGGAACGAAATCACCCACGCAAAAATAAACACGCCGATGATGACGAAGCCGAGGTTGTTGAAATTGTCGTTGAGGCTGCCGATCACGTTCCAGAAGCCGCCCTTGAGGTCGAAGTGATCGGCGAGCAGACCGAGTGTTTCGATACCGCCGATGAGCACCGCGACCGCGACGGAAACGAGCGTGATCGTGAGGTTGTAATAGAGCTTGCGGATGGGGCGCACGAAGGCCCAGTCGTAGGCGCCGAGCATCAGGATGCCGTCGGTCGTATCGACGAGCGACATGCCCGCCGCGAACAGCACCGGAAACACGAGCACCACGCCCATCGACACGCCTTGCGCCGCCTGGCTCGCGGAAATGCCCAGCAGGCTCACTTCGGTCGCGGTGTCGAAACCGAGCCCGAACAGAAAGCCGAGCGGCAGCATCCACAGCGGTCGAGACACGAGGCGAAACAGCGGGCGGAACAGGCGCGAAAGCAGGCCGCGGCTGTTCAACAGCAGATCGAGGTCGTCGTTGTCGTAGCGCTCGCCGCGCCGGACCTTGCCGAACGCGCGCCACACGCCGCGCAGAATGACGATGTTCATCGCGGCGATCAGAAACAGAAACAGCGCGGAGACGCTCGTCGAAATGACCCCGCCGATATCCTTCCACGCCTCGAAGCGGCTTTCGAGCGCCGCCGCCGTCGCCGCGACGGCAATCGCCACGAGCAGCACCACGGCCGAGTGACCGAGCGCGAAAAAGAAACCTACGGAAACCGGACGCCGGCCGTCCTGCATCAGCTTGCGGGTGACGTTGTCGATGGCGGCGATATGGTCGGCGTCGACGGCATGACGCAAGCCGAAACCATAGGCGAGCAGGCCGGTGCCGAGCAGCAGCGGCTGCGCGTGAAAGGCGATGAACGCCCAGATCCACGCGCCGATATTGAAGACCGCGAGCACGGCGTAAATGCTGGCGACGCGACGGCGAAGGGTTCCCGGCGCAGCGGCCGGTTCGAGAGCGATGGACATGTGACAGATCCTGAGGTCGGGGCTGTCCTGCAACGAAGCACCGCGCGAAGCGGTGGTTTGCGCATTGGGACACCCCGCCCGTTGCGGCTGCATGGACCTCGGTCGATGGCAGGTCTCCTGGCTTGCGGGTCACGGTTCTCATGCCCGCCTTCCCGGTTTCCCAGTGGCGCCGAATGGCACGAACTCGCCGCTTACAGTTGCGGGGGCAGCCGCAGACTCGACGCAATGCGTCGTCACTGCGTTCCCTTTTGATCCCGTCGCCGGGAACCATCAGCCCGCAAGCGTAATGGGCGGACGGCCCAGACGTCAATTGCACACGAGAAAAAAGCCTGGATTCGATGGCGAGGTATTCGATGGCGTGCGCTTGCGCTTGCGGTTGCCATTGCCGGTACGTCAGGCTTCGCGCCCGGCCCTGTCGATCATCCATTGCCCGAAGGCCACGACGGCTTCATCGCGCGCGCGATCGGCGTTCATTACCAGCGTGTAGTCGGGTGCGCGCCATCCCGGCGCGGCAATCGGGCAGACGAGCCGCCCGGCGGCGATGTCCCGAGCAATCAGCGGCAGCGACGCGAGCGCGACGCCCAGGCCTTCTACCGCGCTCGCCAGCTGGAGATAGGTGTGGTCGAGTTCGATTTCACGGTGCGGCTGTAGATCAGCGGCGCCCGCCTCGCGCAGCCAGCTCGCCCATGCGGACCGCGTGGTGCTCGAATGCAGCAACGTGTGGTGGCGCAGGTCCGCCGCTTCCCGAATCGGATGCCGATGCAGAAGCGCCGGGCTGCACGCGGGTAGCCGCACGTCGGCCATCAGCGCACGGGAGATCACACCGTCGCCGGTTTCCGGCCCCGCGCGCACGCCGATATCGAACGCGTGGCCGATGTAGCGCAATTTGCGCGAGGTCGTCGACAGCCGCAGATCGATCTCGGGATAGCGGCTGCGGAAATCTTCCAGACGCGGCAGCAGCCATCCCAGTGCGAAACTGGGCTGCACATTCACGCGCACGATGCCCGACACGCGAACCGGCACATCATGGCGGCGCAAGCGGCTTGCCGCCGTGGCGAGCCGCTCGAATGTGCTGCTCACGTCGCCGAGCAGCGCGGCGCCTTCGTCGGTCAGGACCACGCCGCGCGCACGCCGCTCGAACAGCGGCACGCCGAACCAGTCCTCCAGCAGACGGATCTGCTTGCCGACCGCCCAGTGCGTGACGTGCAGGCTCGCCGCCGCCGCGGTCAGGCTGCCGTGCTGCGCGACCGCCTCGAAATAGCGGAGCGCATTGAGTGGCGGAAGCTTTTCGCCGCTTCCTGACGTGTTTCTGGTTCGCGTCATGATGTGACTTTAATTCTCATCTGCGGCGATATTAACTCATTTGATATAAGCTCCGCCGAACCTACGATTGTCACAATTGTGGCGATCCAGTCCGCGAATTCCCGGTTATTTCTGTCAGCATTCATGCATCGAGGGGCACATGCGCTTCAACTTGTTTTCCGTGTCAGCAGCATTGTCGTCGTCATACCGGACGGATGCCGGCATGCGCTTGCGTGAATGGCGTCAGTCATGACGGGGTATCTGCTGGTTCTGGTCGTCGGCGTGATGGCGGGAACGCTCAGCGGCGTCATCGGCACCGGTTCGTCGATGATGCTGATGCCGCTGCTCGTCTTCTTTTTCGGGCCGCAACAAGCCGTGCCGATCATGGCGATCGGCGCCGTCATGGGCAACCTCGGCAGGGTCTGCGCCTGGCGAAGCGAGATCGACTGGAAGGCGTTCGGCGCGTATTGCTCGACGGCCGTGCCAGGCGCGGCGCTGGGTGTGCATACGCTGCTGGCGCTGCCCGCGCATTTCGTCGACGTCGCGCTCGGCGTGTTCTTTATCGCCATGATCCCCACGCGTCGCTGGCTCGCGCGTCGCGCGGTGAAGATCCAGCTCTGGCAACTGGCGCTGATCGGCGGTCCGGTGGGGTTTCTCACGGGCATCGTCGTCTCGACCGGTCCGATCACCGTGCCGGTGTTCACGTCCTACGGCCTTGAACGCGGAGCGTTTCTTGCCACGGAAGCCGCCGGATCGCTGGCCGTTTACGCGACCAAGATCGTGGCGTTCAAGACGTTCGGCGCGCTGCCGCTGAGCGTGTGGAGCAAAGGGCTGATCGTTGGCGCGGCGTTGATGTCGGGATCGTTCTTCGCGAGAAGCCTGGTCATCCGCATGAAACCGTCGACGTTCAGGTGGCTTGTCGACGGCTTGATGCTGGCGTCCGGCAGTTCGCTGTTGTGGGCGGCGGCGATGCGGTAGCGGGGATAACGTGCGCCGCGGGTTGTGTTATCTGCCCCCGCGTGGCTCGACTCAACGCGATAACTGGACGGGCTTTCACCGCGATCTTCGGCGGCTGCATCGTCTACGCGCGTTCGTCGATCTCGCGGTTCAGCATCTTGTCGATTAAATTCTCGTTTGACGATGGAAGGATAGCGCGCATGAACTCGCCAATCTGTGCGGTGCTTGTGTACGTGCCGGATGTGCCCGCAGCATTGGACTGGTATCAGTCCGCGTTTCGAGGCGCTGTGCGTCGCTCGCTTGAAGCGTTCAATCTGACTTACCTCGAATTCAATGGCGTCAGACTCGAAATCGTTCCTGCCGATGCGAAACTCTCGGCGGGATCGGCGGGTACGGTTGTCTACTGGAGCGTCGATGACTTCGACGAAGCGTTACGGCATTTCCTGCGCGTCGGCGCCACGCTTTATCGAGGGCCCGCACATGTGGAAGACGGCAAGCAGATGTGCATGCTGCGCGACCCCTGGGACAATTGCATCGGCCTATACGGCTAGGTCGAACTCCCCGTTCAACTTGAACCGCTAGCAAAAGCCGTCACCGCCTCGCGGCTTTTCAAACACACCTTGTTTCACGAACGGGAATCCCGCGCAAGCGTCCTGCCCATGACTGCCGAGCCGATATTCAGGTTGACGGCATGCGTGACGTTTTTTGAGGGTTATACGACCTTTGAGTCAATCCGCCTCGGTTCCATAATTTGCGCAGACACCACGCCGGCACACGAGCACCAACGCGGTGACGTTCAGTGCTTTCGGCGTGGTCAAACTCGAGCAAAGAAAGGAACTGAACATGAGGCTCAAAAACAAGTCAGCGTTGATTACGGGCGGCACCAGCGGCATTGGTCTCGCGACCGCGAAGCTTTTTATTGCAGAAGGCGCGCGCGTAGCGGTGACAGGCCGCGACGAGACCATATTCGATCGCGTGAAGGCCGAGCTTGGCGAGCATGCGCTGGTGCTCAAAGGCGATGTGCGGTCGATCGACGACATGCGGGCGATTGCCGCCGAGGTGAAAGCGCAGTTCGGCGGCCTGGATATCGTGTTTGCCAACGCCGGTTGGGCGTTCCCTTCCGCGCTCAACGATATCGACGAAAAGCTTTACAGCGAGATCATGGATATCAACGTGAAGGGCGTGGTGTTCACGCTTCAAGCGGTGCTGCCGGATTTACATGAAGGATCGTCAGTCATCCTGAATACATCGTTCGTCGCGCAGACCGGTAAGCACGGTATTTCGTTGACCGCCGCGGCGAAAGCGGCGGTACGATCGCTCGCCCGTAGCTGGTCTTATGAGTTCCTCGACCGGAAAATCCGTTTCAACGCCATCGCGCCCGGTGCGATCGACACGCCGTTGATCAGCCGATGGGGCATGTCCGAGGAATGGGTTCGCGACCGCAAAGCGGAGTTTGCCGAAGCCATTCCCGCAGGCCACCTGGGTCGCGCGGAGGACATTGCCTACGCTGCGCTCTATCTCGCCAGCGACGAATCGGCCTATGTCATTGGCACCGAACTGATTGTCGACGGCGGCGCTTCGCAGCTTTAAGTCCGCCCCTCGCGATTAAAGCGCTTCCGGCTCGCCCATACCTCGATCCCACGTCCACCACGCTTTCACGGTGTGGTGGCTTTCAATCCGGCCCAACCAGGTTGTGCACACGGAGGGGCCGACGCGCAAGGAGAAATCATCTTGACCGACAGTAGTGAAAACAAGGCCGCGGACAAATCGCTGAGCGGGGCAGGTCGTTCGCGCCGCGACATGCTGAAGTTCGGCAGCATCGCCACGCTGGGCGCCGTGCTCGGTGGAGGCGCGTTGCTCGGCCACGCGACGCCTGTTTCCGCGCAGGCAGCCGGCAAGGCCGAACTCAGGCCCAGTGATCCGCTCAACATTTTGATTGTCAATTACGACGGCGGCACGCTGCTCGATTTTGCGGGGCCTAGCGAGATTTTTCATCGTCTGCCGAATACGAACGTTCGCTACGCGAGTCTGAATGGCGGCAACGTGACGCTCGAATTCGGCGTCGTGTATGGCAACACGGAACGACTGGCCGATATCGAGAAGACCGATCTGATTCTGGTTCCTGGCGGCTCCAATTTAAGCGCGCCGATGCAGCCGGAGTATCAGGCGCAGATCCGGCGTCTGGCGGAAAGCGCCAAACACGTGACGTCGGTGTGCAACGGGTCGCTGGTGCTCGCCGCCACCGGCATTCTCAATGGCAAGCGAAGCGCCTGCCATTGGGCTTTCGTCAACAAGCTCTCCGAGTATGGCGCGATTCCCGTGCCGGATCGTTTCGTGGAAGACGATAACGGCCGCTTCATGAGCGGCGGCGGCGTAACGGCAGGTATCGATTTCGCGCTTCGCGTCGCGGCGAAACTGCGCGGTCAGCAAGCTGCCGAATTCACGCAGCTCGTGATCGAATACGATCCCGCGCCGCCATTCCATTCGGGGCATCCACGAGATGCACGGCCCGAAATTGTCGCGATGGTGGACAAACAACTGCCCGGTGCGTCCCGTGGACTCGCCCGTATTCCGGGCGTTCGCTGAAATGCGCGGCCTCGTTCGCACACACGCAACGCCTTCGATTCCCACTCCGATTGGACATTCTTCAATGCAACAGATTCGTCGATACGCTGCCGCCGTTGCAGCCTGCTTGACCTTGTGCGCGTTTGCCGCGCCGGCAATGGCTGCCGGCACGCAGCCGCAAACCGAAGCCGCCATCAAAGCCGAGAACGCGCGATGGGCCGATGCCTTCGCACGCGGCGATTATGAGGCTATAGGTCGTCTTTATACGCATGAGGGCGCGCTCTTGCCGCCTGGCGGCGACAGAGTGACGGGCGGCGATGCAATTACCGCGTACTTCGTGAAAGCGTATGCTGCGAAAAAACCGGGCACCGTATCGTTCAGCCATTACGAGTTCTACGGCAATGAGCAGGCGGTAACGGAAGTTTCGGATGCGGAAGTCCGCGACCATGACGGCGAGCTTACCTATCGCGGCAAGCAGATTCTCGTTTTCCTGAAGGAAAACGGTGCGTGGAAATTGCAGCGCGACATGTGGAATGATTACGCCGCCCAGTCATCGAATGGAAATTGAGCGTCTGCCGATTTAAAAGCATGACGCCATATCAGCGCGTGCTGTTCATTCGGCTCTCGCGCCGGATCGCCTGCGGCGGGTGGCCATGCAGTTTGATGAAAGCCCTCCGCATCCGCTCCGGATCGGTGAATCCCACGGCCAGCGCAATTTGCTCGATCGGTTCGCTGCCATCCTGAAGGCGCAATCGCGCCGCTTCGACACGCAAACGTTCGACCGCTTTCGCAGGCGTTTCTCCGGTTTCGCGGCGAAATGCGCGTCCAAATTGCCGTGGACTTAAATTGGCGGCATCGGCGAGTCGCTCCACAGGCAGCGCTTCCGCCAGATGTTCGCGTGCGAAGTTCAGCGCAATGCGGATGCGATCCGATTCCGGCTCCATCTGCGACATGGCGGAGAATTGCGATTGGCCGCCCGGTCGACGATACGGCACGACCAGCAGCCTGGACACCGCACGCGCGACGTCCGCGCCCATGTCGCGCTCGATCAGTCCGAGCGCCAGGTCGATTCCGGAGGCAATGCCCGCCGATGTCCAGACGTGGCCGTCCACGATATAGATGCTGTCGCCTTCGACGCGCGTGCGAGGGAAGCGCGATTGCAGCAACGCGGAATATCGCCAGTGCGTCGTGGCTTTTAAACCATCCAGCAAGCCGGTTTCCGCAAGCAGAAAGGCGCCGGTGCAGACGCTCGCGACTCGCGACGCCTTCGCGCCCAGTTTCTTCGCCGCTGCGATATTTTCCGGTGTCTGCATGGGCTCGATATCGCCGCCGACGAAAACGACGGTGTCGAACCTGCGCCTGCCGACAGGGCGCGTCTCGATGGCAAGACCCGTATTGCCGCGAACCGGGCCGCCCGACTGTGAGATGACTTGCAGATCGTACGGCGTATGGCCCGCGGCGGCGGCCACCTGATTGAATGCCGATAGCGGGCCGCCGAGATCGAGCGCGTCGTGGCCGCTGCAAACAAAGAATCCAATGCGATGCATGGTGCAGTCGTCAGCCGGATAGGAGGGGAAGTCTTATTTTACGGAAATCCCTCGAATTGCGCCTGACGGCTGCCGGCCCGGAATAGCGCAACCGGTCCGGCTCAAGCCGAGCGTTACAGGCCGTTCGATGCGAAGGCCGCGTACGCGTCGCCCGCACCGGACGAGCTCTCGTTTTTGATCACCACATAGCGGCCATAGAAGAACGGCATGCCGAAATCCATGCCGCTATCGACCAGTCCGTACACGGCGATATCGTCGAACGCATAGACGCCGCTGGTGCTCAGCAGCGACACGACGTTGCCGACCTTGAACGAGCCGGTATACGAGCCGCTGGAATCGCTTGCGCCGCTGTTCGGCGTGAACGTCACGGACTCGGTCTGGACCGACGAGGGGCAATAGTAGTCGCTATTGGAACCCGTGCAGCGCGTCAGCGTACTGTCCTGGAAGTACAGGAAGTTCGTGCCCGAATCGATGAAGCTGCTCTGGTTGGCGGTGCCGCCATACGTCGCCTTGAATTCGAAGCTCGTGTCGAGCGGAATGCGATCGGCCGAGTCCAGCGTGTTGTTCGTCTGCGTGCCGACGCCGAAGTAAAGCGTACCGGTCGCGAGCGCCTGACCGCTATCCGACACGCTCGGCATCGAGAGGACAATGCCGTTGTTGTCGCTGCTCAGCATGCTGACCGGGTTCGTCACCTGCTGGCTCAGCGGCACGGCGCTCGACGTCGAGCAGCTCGAACCGGTTGCACACGCGTAGTACAGCGGATAGGCACTGGTGGCGCAGGTCGAGCCGCAATCGCGGATCTGCCCCTGCACGCCCAGAATGCCGTTCGCGCCCATCTCGGTGGTCGAGCCCATGTCCGAGCCGGTGCCGGTGCACGCGGACGGCGCCGAACCGGCATCGGAATCGCCGATCACCTCGACCGGCACGCTCGAAGCGGTTTTGCTTCCCATCGTCACATCGGCGAGACGCAGCGAGCCCCACGTATAGCCGCTGACGAACTGGCCGCATTCGTCGATGTAATTACCCGACGACGCCAGTTGCTCGCGCGTCATGCCGGCGAGCGTCGTGGCGCTCAGCGACGAAGCCAGCACGCGCAGACCGGTCGATCCGGTATCCAGCAGGACGTGATCGATCGTGTCGCAAGTGGTGGTGCCGGGCGCGCAAACGGTCACCGTGACGAACGGTTGGTTCGGATAGGAGCCGAGGCTTTTCTGCACGATGACGGTCAGCGTGTTGCTGCTGCTCGACGAACTGGTGTTGTTCGACGAATTCGCAGAACCGGTCGTCGTCGATGTGCTGTCGCTCGACGAACCGCCGCCGCCGCACGCCGCCAGCGCGAGCAGCAGGGCGTACGCAGCGACCTGGGTGACCGGGCGGCGCGGCAACAACCGGAACGTGCGCGATACGTGGCCGGCGGAGAAGCGATGCGCGAGCAGCGCGAGACCGCAGGCGAGCACCGCGAGAGAAGACATTGTCGTCATGACTGGACAGTGGCGAGAAAAACGAGTGCGAAAGAAAGCGTAAGGGAGTGCAAGAGAGCCCATCGGCGCCGCGCGGCTTCGCATGAAGCCCGCGCGGAAGCGAGGCGGGCGTTACTGGATCACCGACGTGCTGACGCCGGTCGGCAGCAGCGACGGCAGCCAGGCCCGGCCGCGGAAGTGTCGTTGATGGCCTTGCACCTGCACGACGAAATCATCGGTGCTGATATTCACGCCACCGCTGCGCGTGCGGTCGGTCTGATTCTGCAGCGCGCTCACGTATTCGGAGAAGATCGTGCTGCCCATGAAGCTGCGCAGATCGGGCATGAAGGGACCGTCCCACGCCAGGGCGAACACGGTGCCGTCGACGTTCAGGTATTCGCGTTCGGTGATGCCGTTTGTGAGCGTCGATTCGCGCACGGTATAGGCGGTCGACGTGCTCGTTGCCGACGTGCTGCTCGTCGCCTTCAACGACACGGCGCTCGACGCCTGGGCGCTGGTCGCGGGCAGTGTCGGCGGCCCGCCGAGTTCGGCATGCGCACCGATACAGCACACGCTGCCCGCGACGAGTACGAGAGCATGGACAGCGGAGCGCGCCATGGCAGAGGCGCGGGCAGGAATGACGGCGGAGACATCCGCCACACGACGCAAGCTATTCACGAAGCAATCTCCTGCGTCTGTGCGAGGCAGCCGGCGGTGCCTGTCTGAAACGGCATTGCTTCGTCATTCGGGTATTGGCCGCGCAGAGAATCCGTGGCGTTTTCCATTCTTCGTTGTTCCTCTTGATCTGCAAGGTCGGTGTCGCGTGCAAGCTGATCCCACACGACGTGTCTGCAATGTTAACGGACATGCTGCAAGGAACTTGAGTCTTCGCGATGGCGTGCCGTGCGGTCGTTCATCGTGATGGGCGGTCTCGCAGATGTCGCTCTCGTGACACCTGGAAAGCCGCGAAAAAAGCTGATACCGTCGAATGCATGCCATCCCGGCAAGCGGGTTATGTCATCTGCATACATGAGTGTCAGCCATGGATGAATTGCTTGAACGTCTTTCGCAAAAGGTGGCCGCCGCACAGAGCCTGGAAGGTTTGGTGCGCCCGCTGCTCGAAATGCTGGGGACAATGACCGGACTCGAATCGACGTATCTGACGTCGATCGATTTCAGCCGCGAAGTGCAGACCGTGCTTTATTCGCGCAATGAAGGACGCACGCAGGTGCTCGAAGGCTTGCAGGTCCAATGGTTCGACACTTTGTGCAAACGCAGTCTGGAAAGCGGGCAGCGTGTTGTCAGCAACGTCAAGGAAATCTGGGGCGATTCGCGCGCGGCCGCCGAGCTGGATATCCGGACTTATGCGAGTGCGCCGGTCTGCGCCGAAAGCGGCGCCGTGATCGGCACGCTATGCGGTATTAGCCGGGAAAGTCTGGAAATCAATTCGCGTGCGCGTAGCGCGTTGAATGTGTTTGCGAAACTGATTTCGGAACATATCGAGCGCGAGCGATTGATCGAACAATTGACGCTTGCTAACGAGCATCTCTCTCAGCGCGCGCTTACCGACGATGCGACGGCGTTGCCGAATCGGCGCGCATTGCAGGAAGCGCTTGGGCGTTTGCTGGCGAATTCGTCGACGGATGGTTCATATGTGGCGCTGTGCATCGTCGACCTGGAGGGCTTTTACGCGCTGAATGACCGGCATGGCTATGCAGTCGGCGAACAGCTTCTGCGCACCAGCGGCGAACGGATGCTGGCGGCGAGTTCAGACGACGGTCAGCTTGCGCATATTGGCGCCGGACGTTTTGCGTTTGCGGGCGCATTGCCGTCCGATTTTGCACAGGCTTCCGCACAAGCCGAGGCGATTGCGCAGCGCTTGTCCGAGGCGGCGGCCGGCGACTATGTTTTGGCGAACGTGAGAATGCATTATCAGAATGCATTGGCGGGCGGCGTCGCGGTTCGCTTCGTGACGGTCGCGCAGGCGCTCGATCAGGCCGATCAGTTGATGCTGCGGCTCAAGCGGAATCGCGGCGGGGAAAGGTAGGGCGCATCGGATGTGCAAGATGCGCCTGCCTTGCCTGCGCGACTTCGACAGGCAAGGCAGGCGTAACGCGACCTTACATCAGAACTTATGGCGAATGCCGACGATCACCATCGACTGACTATCGGTGCCGCTGCGGCCGTATGAACCGATCGACGCCACTGCCGTCTGCAGCGTGCCGTCGGCTTTGCGTTGCGTGCCGCTTGCATGTTGATAGCCGGCAAGCGCATACACGTCGGTGCGCTTCGACAGGTTGTAGTCCGCGCCGAGACTGATTTCGTTGTAGGTCGCAGACGTATCGCCACCCGCCTTCACGAATTCATAGCCAACACCCGCGAGCAGCGCCGGCGTAAAGTGATAAGCGAGAAACGCTTTGCCGATGTTGTAGTGCTGCGTGCCCGAGAAATTGGAAGCCGCGTCGCTCTGATATTGCACGTTGCTGTACGACGCGCCGATCAGCAGCGAACCCAGCGCATATTGGGCCGCCGCCGACGCGACGCCCATTGCCTTCGCCGACTGATATCCCTGATTGATCGGGCTGACGAACAGCGAATCGCCGCTGCTGGTCCAGGACGTGCGCGTGGCACCCGACGACGGTTCGTTGGTCAACCGCATGTACATGGCCGCCAGATTCACCGGGCCATTCGCGTACGACACGCCGCCCGAATAGGTGTAGCCCTGACCCGTCTGGCCCGCGAGGCCGCTGAAACCGTAGACCAGTTCGACCTGCACGCCTCGCCAGTTCGGGCTGAGGTATTTGATCGAATTGTTGACGCGCATGTCGTTGTCGTTGTTGTCGAGATCGCCCGGCGTTGTAAACATCGTGCTGAAGTAATTGTCGCCGGTGATTGCCTGAATCATGTCGACAGACGCTTCGTATTGACGACCCGCCGTGAGCGTGCCCCAGTCCGCGCTGCTCAGGCCCACGTACGCGCGTCGGCCGAACAGACGCGATCCCTGACCGGCCGCGCCGGTATTCATGTTGAATCCGCTCTCGAGCTGGAACACGGTTTTCAGACCGCCGCCGAGATCCTCCGAACCTTTCAGCCCCCAACGGCTGCCGCTCAGATTGCCGCTCGACATCGCCACGGCATTCTTGCTGCCGCTGGCGTGGTTGATGTACGCGATACCCGTATCGGCGACGCCATAGAGCGTCACGCTGTTCTGCGCATGAGCGAAACTTGCGCCAGCGAGAAGCGCGACGGAGAAACCAGCGCCAAACGTATTGCGGGTGGACTTATTCATTTGCGAGCTCCAGGTGGTAGCGTGTGGTTAAAAGTTCGTAGTCCGGATTGATCGGAAATCAGCGAGCGGAAAAGCGTTGCGGACGATCGGCATTTCCGCGCTGGGGCGGTTCAATTCAGGCGTTCAATTGGAGCACGCGAAAACCGGGGCTTTGTTCTGTATAAAATGCGCAGAAACGCGATAAATGTGATTTCGTGCCGCGATACGGCATAGGCTGCCGTTTTCGCCATAAAGGGGCGGCCTGCACAGTCGTGAATGGACTTGCGGACGGCATGCACTTTCCCGGTGATCGCCGCGAACATGACAAAAGAAAAATCCCCAGCAGTTGGCCCGCTGGGGATCGTGATGCGTCGTCCTTGAAACTCAATAGCCGAAGTCGGCGGCGTAGACGTGTTCCAGTGCTTGTCCCGCCCGGTCGGCCAGAATCGCCTTGACGACCTGGCGCGCCTTGCTCTCGCGCGACACGGCCGAAGCGATGTGCGAACTCAGCCACAGTTTCGGGTGTTGCCACAGCGGATCGTTCGGCGTCAGCGGTTCGGGGTCGAACACGTCGAGAAACGCGCTGTGCAGATGTCCGCTATCGAGGCTGGCCACCACGGCCTGAATATCGACCTGAGGCGCACGGCCCACGTTGATCAACGATGCGCCACGCGGCAGCGCGGCCAGAAAGCGGCGGTCGATCAGATTGCGTGTGGCCGCCGTATCGGGCAGCAGATTGACGACGATATCTGCATTCGCGACGCACGCGTGCAGGCCGTCATCGCCGGCAAAGCTTTCGCACTGCGCAATCTGTTTGGGCGTGCGCGACCAGCCTCTGACGCGAAAGCCATTGGCCGCAAGGCGCAGCGCGCACGCGACGCCCAGATTGCCCAGACCGAGAATCGCCACGGTGGTCTCGCTTGCACGCCGACCGACGAGACTTTCGTCCCAGCGGCGCGCCGTTTGTGCGTCGCGCAGCGCGGGAAAGTCGCGCACGATGGCATAGGTGCACGCCGTGACGAAGTCGGCCATGCGCTCGCCGGTTTCGGGCGTCACCATCCGGACGATCGGCAGATGCGCGGGCACCGAAGGATCGCGCGTAATGTGGTCCACGCCCGCTGCGCTGCTCAGGATGACACGCAGCGCGGGAAATTGCGCGAGCCGTCCGGGCGTCGGCTCCCAAACCATCGCGTACTCGACCCTGGCGGGATCGAGCTCGGGATCGTCCCAACCGACGATTTCCAGTTCGGGCAACAGCGACCGGTAGAGCGATCGCCATTCCGGCATTGCTGCCGGGCCGCCCGATTTGACGACCATTAGCATGAGCAGGTCCTTTCGAAATGCGCCTGAGTTCGATCGTGAATCAGGCGTCAGCCTTTAATCACACGTTGCGCGGCGCAAGCGTAGTCTTAGCGGACTTTCGCCGATACCTTCGTCACCGCATTGCGCAGGATCGTCAGCGCTTCATTGACGATCGCATCGCTCACGGTCAGCGGCGCGAGCAGACGCACCGTATTGCGGTGCACGCCGCATTTGATCACCAGCAGGCCGTCTTCACGGCACTGGTCGATGACGGCCTGGGCGAAGTCGGCGTCGGGCTGGAACGGGTCGCTGTTGCGCACGAATTCGAGCGCGGCCATTGGGCCGAGACCCCGCACCGTGCCGATCGCCGCGTGGTCGCGCGCGATCTGTTCAAGACCGGCGTGAAGCTTCGCGCCGAGCGCGCGGCCCTTCGCCAGCAACTGTTCTTCTTCGAACACGTCGAGCACCGCGAGCGCCGCCGCGCAGCCGAGCGGATTGCCGCCATACGTGCCGCCCAGGCCGCCAGGCAGCGGTGCGTCCATGATCTCCGCACGGCCCACAATACCCGAAATCGGCAGACCGCCCGCGAGACTCTTCGCAACCGTGATGACGTCGGGTTGAATGCCGAAGTGCTGGAAGCCGAACATCTCGCCGGTGCGTCCGAAGCCCGCCTGGATTTCATCGCAGATCAGCACGATGCCGTGACGCGTCGTCAGTTCGCGCAGCGCCTGCATGAACTCCTTGCCCGCCGGGAGAAAACCGCCGTCGCCTTGCACCGGCTCCAGAATGATCGCCGCGACGCGGTCGGGCGCGATCTGCGTGGCGAACAGATCTTCGAGCGAGCGGATCGCATCGGCGGCGCTGAAGTTGCGATACGCGTCGGGATAGGGCGTGTGATAGACCTCGCCCGCCATCGGTCCGAAATTCTGCTTGTACGGCGCGCTCATGCCGGTCAGCGTCGAGCCGAGCAGCGTGCGGCCGTGGAAGCCGCCGCGGAATGCGATCACGCCCGGCACCTTGCGCCACGCGCGCGCGACCTTGATCGCGTTTTCGACGGCTTCCGCGCCCGTCGTCGAGAAGAACGACTTGTAGTGTGCGCCGTTGCCCACGAGCGTATTGAGGCGCTCGGCCAGTTGCGTGTAGACCTCGTAGCCGACGACCTGGAAGGCCGCGTGCGTGACCTTCGCGAGTTGCTTCTGCACGGCGTCGATTACGCGTGGATGGCTATGGCCGATGTTCTGCACGCCAATGCCGCCGACGAAGTCGATAAAGTGGCGGCCTTCGACGTCCCACAGTTCTGCGCCTTGCGCCTTCTCGACGAACAGCGGATGCGCGGTGACGACGCCGCGCGGCACGTGATGCTGGCGATGTTCGATCAGGGATTGATTGTCGCGGGTCATGTCAGGTTCTCTCTGGTTTGTTTGATACCGTATTCGGACGGTGTTGAGCAAAGGTGGATCAGGCCGCTACGCGGGTTCGTCGGTGCTGGTACGCACGGGCGGGTTCGCGCTGGCGATGGCTTCTGCAAGATGCTGTGCGAGATGTTGTGCCGTGCGGCCGGTGAGCTTGCCGATCTGCGAGCGGCAGCTGAAACCGTCGGCGACCACGATGGCGTTGTCGGGCAGCGCGGCGAGCTTCGGCACGAGTTCCTTTTCGCCGACCGCTTTCGCCACGGCGGCGGTTTTGTGGTGATAGCCGAATGCGCCTGCCATGCCGCAACAGCCGGTATCGAGCACTTTCGCGCCGAGGTTTTTCTCCGCGCCCGCGCCGCCGCATGCACGCTGATGGCAATGCGTGTGCACATGCACAGATTCTGCGCGAGAACCTTCGCCAGGCAACGTCGATGGAAGATTCAGCCCGTTTTTCTGGGCATATTCTGCAACGGTGATGCACGCCGACGACAATTTGCGCGCGAGTTCGCCGGCCTCGGCATCATGGCCGATCAACGCCAGCATTTCGTCGCGGAACACGGAAAGACAACTCGGTTCGAGAATCAGCACGGGCACGCCGGCGGCAACCGGCGCGCGCATCATCTCGACGATATCGAGCAGGTTCTTCTTCGCCTCGTCGAGCAGGCCGACGTCGTAAAGCGGACGCCCGCAGCAGACATGACGCGGCGTGAGGCGCGGCGTGCCGCCTGCGGCTTCGACCACGCGCAGGGCGGCGTCGAGCACGGCGGGCGAGAAGCCGTTGTTGAACGTGTCGGTCCAGACCACGACGTCCTGTGCGCCAAAGCGCGTGGGCCACGGCGCGATCAGTTTTTTTGCCGCCGGCGTGTCGCGGAAGGCCTGCGAAGCGACGGGCGGAAACGCCGCGCCTTCAGCCAGCCCAATGCGCTGCGATGCCTTTTTTACGAGCCCGTTACGCATCGCGCCGTTGACGAGTCCGCTCACGCGCGTGGCAACCGGCAGCCATGCGCCGATCCTGCCGACCGCCGCATCCATCAGCGGACGGCGGCGCGTCTTGTAGTAGCGATGCAGAAATTCCGCGCGGTACTTGGGAATATCCACGTGCGTCGGGCAATCTTTTTTGCAGCCTTTGCACGAGAGACACAGATCCATCGATTCCTTCACGGCTTCGGCGTTACGCGTTTCGTCGATCACCTCGCCGTTGAGCATTTCGAAGAAGAGGCGGGCGCGTCCGCGCGTGGAATTGCGTTCCTCGCGCGTCGCCTTGAAACTCGGACACATCGTGCCGCCGTCCATCGAGCGACATTTGCCCATGCCGATGCAGCGCTCGGTTTCGCGCCCGTATCCGCGTTCTTCGAGTGTGTCGACGGGCGCGTCGTTGCTGGCGGGATTTGCCGCCATCGGATACGTGAACATGCCCTTCACATTCCCCTGGCGATACTGCGGACCCATGCGCAGATTCTCGTCCACCGGCATCGCG
The DNA here is from genome assembly GCF_046535315.1 of Paraburkholderia sp. SIMBA_027. NCBI lineage: Bacteria > Pseudomonadati > Pseudomonadota > Betaproteobacteria > Burkholderiales > Burkholderiaceae > Paraburkholderia > Paraburkholderia sp. SIMBA_027. The sequence goes on along the minus strand of NZ_JAWRWY010000004.1, from coordinate 48,276 downwards.
TCGATCAGCTTGCCGGGGTTCATCAGCCCTTGCGGATCCCACAGCGCCTTGAATTCGCGGAACGCCTGCATGAGGCGAGGCGTGTACATCAGATGCAGGAATTCGCCATTGGCCTGGCCGTCGCCGTGTTCGCCGGACAGCGAGCCCTGGTACTTGACCACGAGGCGCGCGGCTTCCTCGAGGAAGGCGCGCCAGTCGTGCACGCCGCGGGCCGAGCGCAGATCGAAGGTGATGCGCGAATGAATGCAGCCATCGCCGAAATGGCCGTACAGATTGGTCTTGTAGCCATAGCGCTCGACGAGCGCCGTGAATTCACGCAGATACGCGCCGAGCAGCGCGGGCTCAACGGCGGCGTCTTCCCAGCCGACCACCGGGTCGGGCGCGGCGGGATCGCGCGACAGAGACGTTGCCGACGCGCCGGTTTCCCGGATCGTCCACAACCGGTTCATCAAGGCCGCGTCTTCGACGAAACGCACGCTCGGCTGTTGCGGGAAACGCTGCGCCGCGTCGGCCATCGCGCGCGCCTGGGCGATCGCGGCGTCGCGCGTGCTCGCGCCGAATTCGACCAGCAGCCACGCGTCGCCGGCGGGCAGTTCGGCGATGTCGTCGAGCTTGAGCCCCAACGCCTTGAGGCCACCGACGATGCCCTGGTCGAGCCCTTCCATCGCAATCGCACCGAGCGGCAGCAGATGCGGCACGCTGTCCGCAGCATCGAAAATGGTATCGAAGCCGAGCACGACGAGCACGCGCTCGGGCCGACCTTCGACGAGCGTGACCTGCGCGCGCAGCGTGGTGGCGAGCGTGCCTTCGCTGCCGACCAGCGCGCGCGCGATATTGAAACCGTTCTCCGGCAGCAACTGATCGAGGTTGTAGCCCGAGACGCGGCGCTTGAGTTTCGGAAAGCCCGCGCGGATATCGTCCGCATAGCGCTCGGCGAGTTCGCGCAGACCCTTGACGATGCGCGCGCGTTCGCCGCCCGCTGCGAGATGCTCGGCGTACGCGGCGTCGTCGGTCGGACCGACCCAGAAGCGCGCGCCGGTCGCGGTCAGCACGTCGAGGCGTTCGATGTTCTCGACGGTCTTGCCCGCCATCACCGAGTGCGCGCCGCACGAGTTATTGCCGATCATGCCGCCGAGCGTGCAGCGGCTATGCGTGGCAGGATCGGGGCCGAAGGTCAGACCGTGCGCGGCCGCGGCTTTTTTCAGCTGATCGCAGATCACGCCCGGCTGCACGATCGCGTGACCCGCTGCGGCGTCGATTGATTCGATCGCATGCAGATACTTCGAATGATCGATACAGATCGCGGCGTTGACGGCCTGGCCGCACATCGACGTGCCCGCGCCGCGCGGCAGGATCGCCACGCCGAGTTTCGCGCACAGTTCGACGGTGGTTTCGAAGTCGTCGATCGTGCGCGGAATCACGACGCCGATCGGCGGCTGGCGATAGTTCGACGCCTCCGACGCATACATCGCGCGCGTGGCCGGATCGAAACGGATCTCTGCCGTGGTCTGCGCGCCGAGTTGCTGACGCAGCATCAGCATCTGGTTGAGATCCGGCGCGCCGGAGGTCTTGGGTCGTGTCATGGAGCGGGTTGCGATAGGTGGCCGGTTCGGCGCTTTCCACTAAGAAAAAGCAGGACGTGAAGCAGTATAAAAATGGCGGCAGTTCACAAAGAACTGAAAACGCGCCTTGCCACAGCACCGCGTATCGAAATGAGCAGTCGAAACAGCAGAATGCACAGCGCCGCCGTTCGACCGCCCATCGCGAGAACGCTCAGTCCAGTTGGCCCTGGCAAACGTACTTGATGTGCATGTATTCCTCGATGCCGTGCGTCGAACCTTCGCGGCCGTAACCGGAGTCCTTTACGCCGCCGAAGGGCGCAGATTCGGCGGCGAGCGCACCTTCGTTCACACCGACGATGCCGCTTTCGAGCGCATCCGCGAGACGCCAGATGCGGCGCACGTCCGTCGAATAGAAGTAGGCGGCGAGGCCGAAGGGCGTTGCGTTCGCCTGTGCGATCACATCGGCTTCGGTGTCGAAGCGCGTGATCGGCACGACCGGGCCGAAGGTTTCTTCGCACGAGCAGTCCATCGACGGCGTCGCGTCGATCAGCACGGTCGGCGCGAAATAGTTCGCCGAGACGCACTGTTCCGACTGCACGCGCGTGCCGCCCACGATCACTTTCGCGCCGTTTTCCACGGCATTGCGCACGTGGCGCTCGATCTTGTCGACCGCGCGCGCGTTGATCATCGGGCCGATCTGCGAGGCGGCGTTGGTGGCCGGACCGACGACGAGCGCGCCCACGCGCGCGGCCAGTTTCGCGACGAAGGCGTCATGCACGCCCGCCTGCACGTAGACGCGGTTCGGGCACACGCAGGTCTGACCACCGTTGCGGAACTTCGAAATCATCAGACCTTCGACGGCGGCGTCGAGATCGGCATCGTCGAACACGATGAATGGTGCGTTGCCGCCGAGTTCGAGCGAGAGCTTCTTGAGCGTGTCGGCGCTGCGGCGCGCGAGATGCTTGCCCACGGGCGTCGATCCGGTGAAGGTGATCTTGCGCACACGCGCGTCGTCGAGCCAGACGTCGACCACGGCGGGCGTGTTTTCGCGCGAAGCTGTGACGATGTTCAGCACGCCTGCGGGCACGCCGGCTTCTTCGGCGAGCTTGACCAGCGCGAGCGACGTGAGCGGCGTGTCTTCGGCGGGTTTGCAGACGACCGTGCAACCGGCGGCGAGCGCGGGCGCGATCTTGCGGGCGATCATCGCGGCCGGGAAATTCCACGGCGTGACGGCGGCGATCACGCCGACCGGTTCGCGCAGCGCATACATGCGGCGGCCCGGCACGGGCGCGGGAATGATGTCGCCGTTCGTGCGCGTGGCTTCTTCGGCGAACCATTCGACGTAGCTCGCGGCGTACAGCACTTCGCCCTTGCCTTCGGCGAGCGGCTTGCCCTGTTCGCGCGAAATCAGCTTGCCGAGGTCTTCGGTGTGCGCGACGATCAGATCGTTCCAGCGCTTGATGATGGCGGCGCGCTGCTTCGCCGGGACCTTGCGCCAGGTGGCGAATGCGCTGTGCGCGGCGTCCACGGCGCGCTTCGCGTCTTGTGCGCCGCTGTTGGGGACTTGCGTGAACACGGCGTCGGTGGCCGGATCGCTGACCGGGAACGTGCTGCCGTCGACGGCTTCCACCCAGGCGCCGTCGATGTAATTGCGGCCCGGGAGCAGGGAATCGTTGCTGATGCTCAGAGACATGTTGCTTTCCTTGATCTCGTGAAGAGTGAGGGTATGAGGTCGCGGCTTGTAGCGTTATGCGACGGTTTCGGTCTTCGGCAACTGGACTTCGTCGATCCAGCCGCGCCGCAGCTCGGGCACTGAGCGCGAAAGTAGTTCGTAGTACGGATGATGCGGACTGCGATCGTAATCTTCGCGCGCGACCTGCGTCACCTTGCGGCCATGCTGCATGACGACGATTTCATCGCAGATCGCACGCACCGTATGCAGATCGTGGCTGATGAAGAGATACGACACGCCGAGGTCCTTGCGCAGATCGGCCATCAGATCGAGCACGGCCGCGCCGACGACGGTATCGAGCGCCGAAGTGACTTCGTCGCACAGCAGCAGATCGGGTTCGGCGGCCAGCGCGCGGGCAAGGTTGACGCGCTGCTTCTGTCCGCCCGAGAGCGCAGCCGGTGGGCGCTCCATCAGCGTGCGGGGCAGGCGCACCATGTCGAGCAGTTGCGCGATGCGCGTGCGCAGCGCCTTGCCCTGAAGGCCATGATAGAACTGCAGCGGCCGCGCCAGAATGCGCTCGATGGTATGCGCGGGATTCAGCGCGGTATCGGCGATCTGGAACACGATCTGGATACGGCGCAGCTCGTCGCGGCTGCGCTGATCGAGCTGCGGCGACATGGTCTTGCCGTCGAACGCAATGCGGCCTTCGAACGGCGCGATCAGACCGGCCACCGCGCGTGCGAGCGTCGTCTTGCCGGAGCCCGACTCGCCGATCACGCCGATCGCCTGCCCGCGATAGAGCTTGAGATCGACCTTGTCGAGAATGCGATTCTGCGGGCGGCCCTGCGCGTCGAGCGGACCGTAGCCCGCGCAAAGCGCGTCGATCTGCAACAGCGGTTGCGGGGCGCGGCGCGTGCCTTCGGGGTCCGTGCGCAGCAGCGGGGCGTCGGCGCGCGCGTGGACCGCATCGTCGGGTGCATCGGCGTGACGCTCCTTCGGGCGCGCGGCGGCGAGCAGGCTGCGCGTGTAGTCGTCGGCGGGCGCATGCAGAATCTGATCCGACTCGCCGTATTCGCGCATCTTGCCGTGGCGCAGCACGAGAATATGATCGGCCACCTGCGCGACCACCGCCAGATCGTGGCTCACATACACAGCGCTGGTCTTGCGCTGCTGCACCACGCGGCGGAACGCGCGCAGCACTTCGACCTGGGTCGTCACGTCGAGCGCCGTCGTGGGTTCGTCGAGAATCACGAGATCGGGGTCGGTGATCAGCGCCATCGCGGCCATCAGCCGTTGCAACTGACCGCCCGACACCTGATGCGGATAACGCGCGCCGATGGTTTCGGGATTCGGCAAGGCGAGTTCGCGGAACAGTTCGACGGCGCGTTTTTCGGCTTCGGCGCGCGGCATCGTCTTGTGGATGCGCGCCGGTTCGACCACCTGATCCATAATCGTGCGCGACGGATTGAACGACGCCGACGCGCTCTGCGCGATATACGTGACCACGCGGCCACGCAGTGCGCGCTGGGCGGCGGCATCGAGCGCGGTAACGTTGCGCTCGCCGACATTGACCACACTGTCCGGCGCGATCGCGCAGCCGTCGCGCGCGTAGCCCATCAAGGCGAGCGCCGTGGTGGTCTTGCCGGAGCCGGATTCGCCGATCAGGGCGAGCACCTGGCCCGGCGCGATATCGAATGCGAGGCGATCCACCAGCACGGATTCGCCTGCCATGATCGTCAGGTCCCTGACATGAATTGCCGCGCCCATTTAGCGTGCCTCCCCATCGGTCGCGGCGGCGATCTGCGCACGACGCGAAGCGTTGAACTGTTCGTTGAGCTTCGCCTGGCGACGTGCATCGCGGCTCGCCTTGCGCGCACCGCCCGGCAGGTTGTCGATCACGAGATTCACGGCGATCGTCAGGCTCGCGATGGCGAGCGCCGGCGCGATCACGGCGAGTGCGCCCTCGGCGAGTCCGTCGAGGTTTTCGCGCACGAGCGAGCCCCAGTCGGCGTCGGGCGGCTGGATGCCGAGGCCGAGAAAGCTCAGGCTGGCGAGCAGCAGCACGACGTAGACGAAACGCAACCCCAGATCCGCGAGCATCGGGCTCAGGATGTTGGGCAGGATCTCTTGCAGCATGATGTAGGCCGTGCCTTCGCCGCGCGTGCGGGCGACCGCCACATAGTCCATCGCGTGAATGTTGACGGCGAGCGAGCGCGCGATGCGGTACGCGCCGGGCAGGTAGATGATCGCGGCGGTCGCGGTCAGCATGACGGTCGAGGAGCCGAACGCCGCCACCATGATGAGCGCGAACATCTTGCTCGGAATCGCCGTGAGCGTATCGAGCGTGCGGCTCATGACGGCGTCGAGCTTCGGGCCGCCGACGATCGCCAGCAACGCCAGCGCGGTGCCCACGCCGCTGGCCAGCAGCGTCGCGATCAGCGCGAGTCCCACGGTATAGCGCGCGCCCATCATCACGCGATCGAGCATGTCGCGGCCCAGATAGTCGGTGCCGAGCAGATGGTTCGCGCTCGCGCCCGCGAAGATCTGCACGTTGTCGGCCGATGCGCTGGCGCCGTCGCCGGCCAGCGGACCCGCGATCGCGGCGGCGATCCATACGAGCACGATCGCGAGGCCGATCCAGCCCGGCACGCCGAGTCCGCTCAGCGTGCGGCGCAGGTGAATGAAACGCGGGTGTGCGCTCAGGTCGGCGGCGGCGTCGGCCGGAGGCGGCGCGAGTTTGCCTTCAGAGGTCGATTGGGTCATCTTGGTGAGCTCCACAAACGAAAGGGTGAGGTCGCGTTAGCGGTGGCGCAGACGCGGATTGCCCAGAATTCCGCAGACGTCGGCGAGCGTGACGAGGACGAGGTAAGCGAAGCAGAAAATCATCGCGCAGGCCTGCACGACCGGCATATCGCGCTGACTGACGCTGTCGACCATCAGCTTGGCAATGCCCGGATAGTTGAAGACGGTCTCGATGATGATCACGCCGCCGAGCAGGTACGAGAGGCTCAACGCAACGGCATTGGCGATCGGTCCGATCGCATTGGGCAGCGCGTGGAACATCACCATGCGGAACGACGTGGCGCCTTTGAGCCGCACCATCTCGATGTAGGGCGCCTTCAACTGATCGATCAGCGCGGCGCGCGTCATGCGCACCATCTGCGCGACGATCACGCAGCACAGGCACATCACCGGCATCGCCAGCGCGCGCAGCACGCGGCCGAACGGCGCGCCATCGTCGAGATAGGCGAGCGCCGGCAGCCATTGCAGCTTGACCGCGAAAAGCAGCACGGCGAGCGACGCAACCAGAAACTCCGGCACCGAGACGACTGCAAGCACGCCGACGCTGACCGTGCGATCGAACGCGCGGCCGCGCAGCACGGCGCACAGAATGCCGAGCGCGAGCGCGATCGGCACGGACACCAGCGTCGTGATGCCGGCGAGGAGCAGCGAATGCGACAGGCGATCGCCGACGAGGCTCGCCACGCTCAGATGCGTGAGCATCGATTCACCAGCATGGCCCGTGAGCATGCCGGTCAGCCAGTGCCAGTAGCGCACGGGCGCGGGCACATCGAGGCCCATTTGCGCGCGCAGCGCCGCGACGGCTTCGGGCGTGGCGTCCTGGCCGAGCTGCGATTGCGCGGCGTCGCCGGGCAACACCGCGGTAATCGCGAACACGATGGCGGAGATCGCGAGTAGCGACAGAACGGCAGCGCTCACGCGGCGCGCCAGCAGGCGAACAATCACAGTGTTCATATCGGACACCCCTCAAATGGACCGCTCGCCGCCCGTCCCTGCGATAGGCGGCGAAGTGTGCTTCGATTGCGGATCAGGCGGACAGCCATACGTGCTCGCCGAACGCGTAACCCATCATGCCGCCGAGCGGAATCGGCGACAGGCCCTGCAGCTTGTTGCTGTGACCGTCGATGGTGGCGAGGAACAGCGGAATGCCGATGCCGGCGTCGCTGCGGATCATCGTCTGCATGTCGGCGTAAATCTGCTTGCGCTTCGCGACGTCCATCTCGGCGCGCGCCGAGAGCAGCAACTGGTCGAACTTCGGATCTTTCCAGCGCGACTCGTTCCACGGCGCATCCGACTTGAAGAACTGCGTGAAGAGCGTGTCGGCGTTCGGGCGCGGATTGACCGTACCGAAACCGACCGGCGCGCTCAGCCAGTAGTTCGACCAGAAGCCGTCGGCGGGCATGCGCTTGACGTCGAGATTCAGGCCGACCTTGCGCGCGGTCTGTTGCAGGATCAGCGCCATGTCGACCGAATACATCGCGGCGGGCGACGCGACCACGGGAATCGGCGTGCTGCCGAGATTGGCCTTGGCGAGGTAGAACTTCGCCTTGTCGAGATCCATCTGCGTTTGCGGCAGGCCCGGCGTGTAGAAACGGTTGGTCGGATCGATCGGCTGATCGTTGCCGGTCACCGCATAGCCGAGCGCGATCGACTGCTTCATCAGGTTGCGGTCGAGCAGCAGTTTCATGGCCTGCACGAAGTTCGGATTGGTGCCGGGGCCGGTATCGCGATGCATGATCAGATCGGTGTACTGACCCGACTGCGTGACGAAGACGCTCGCATTCGACGAGCCTTTGACGCGCGCCACCGAACGCGGATTGATCGACGCGACCAGATCCATGTCGCCCGAGAGCAGTGCGTTGACACGCGCGCTCTCGTCGCCGATGCCGACGAATTCGATTTCGTCGAGATACGGCAGGCCGGGTTTCCAGTAGTTCGGATTCCGGACGACGATCGAGCGCACGCCTGGCTGGAAGGTCTGCAACTTGAACGGGCCGGTGCCGATGCCTTTCGTAAAGTCGGTCGTGCCGTCCTTGACGATATGGAAGTAGAACGTGCCGAGAATCACCGGCAGATCGGCGTTCGGCGCGGAGAGCGTCACCGTGACTTCGTTCGGGCCGGTTGCTTTCACGCTGTCGATCTGGTCGGCGAGCGTCTTGGCCTTCGACGCGACGGCCGGGTCCTTGTGGCGCATGATCGAGTAGACCACGTCGGCGGGCGCGAGCGCCTTGCCGTCGTGGAACGTCACGCCCTTGCGCAACGTGAAGACCCACACGCGCGCGTCGGTCGTCTTGAACGACTCGGCCAGAGCGGGGCGCGGCGCGAGCGTGCCGTCGAGTTCGACGAGGTTGTTGTACAGCATCGTGCCGCGGCAATAGTCGGTTTTGTTCGACTGTTTGGCGGGGTCCAGCGTGTCGTTCGCCGAACCGTTGTCGCCCGCGACGCGAATCTTGCCGCCCTTGCGCGGCGTTTGCGCGTATGCGGCGCCTGCCACGCCGGCGAGCGTGCCGGCCATCGCGAGCTGCATGCCGCCCGCTGCGAGCAGGCGCAGCACGTCGCGGCGGGTTGCGCCGTGCTGGAGCGCGCCGATCAGACGATCCGATTCCGGTGCGCCAACGAGAGTTTCGAGTTTTTTACGTTCAGACATGGCTACACGTTCCTGGAGGCAAAGTCATGGTTGAAAACGGAATTCGCTTGCGCGGGTCGTCAGGCAATGGCGTCTTTCATCTTGTAGTAGAGGCCGATCAACGGCAGGAACCACGGCGGCCCGAAGTGGCCCGGCACCGCCGGCCAGTCGCGCCCGGCCCACGGATTGGCCGCGCGCTCGCCGAGCATCGTGCGGGCGATGCAGCGGCCCGTATGCGTGGACATCTGCGTGCCGTGGCCGCTGAAGCCCAGTGCGTAAAACAGGCCGTCGCGCTCGCCCGCGTGGGGCAGCCGGTCCTGCGTCATATCGACGATGCCACCCCAGCAGTGCGTGAGCGGCACGTCCGCGAGTTGCGGAAAGGTGGCGAGCAGCCCTTCGCGCAGGATCTCGCCGCTGGTGGCATCGGACTGCGGATTGGACACCGCGAAACGCGCGCGGCCGCCGAAGATCAGCCGGTGATCGGGCGACACGCGGAAGTAGTGATGCAGATTCGAGGTCGTGACATAGGTACGGCGCTCGCGCAGCAGTGCGCTGGCGCGCGCTTCGCCGAGCGGCGCGCTCGCCACGATGAAGCTGCCGATCGGCACCACGCGGCGGCGGATCCAGCCGAAGCTGCCGTAGTTGCCGTGGCGCGTCGCGCCTGTCGCGAGCAAGACCTTGTCGGCTTTCACGGTGCCGCGTGCGGTCTGCACGCGATAGCCGTGCGCCGTCTGCGCGATGCGCTCCAGACGCAGCGCCGCCGTGCGCGTATGAATCTGCGCGCCCGCGCGGATCGCGGCATCGGCGAGTCCCTTGCCGAAACGACCCATGTGCATCTGGGCGCTCTTTTTATAGAGCAGACCGCCGTGGTAGCTGTCGCTGTTCACCTCGGCGCGCACGGTATCGCGGTCGAGCAGTTCGATGTCGGTGTCCACGCCATCGGCGATCAGCCGTTCGTAGCTGCGCGCGAGCGTGTCGTAATGCCCCGGACGCGACGCCAGTTTCAGCTTGCCGTGACGCATGAAATCGCAGTCGATCGCTTCTTCGCGCACGATGCTGTCGACGGTATCGACGGCGGCGTCGTAAAGCTGATAGAACGCGCGCGCTTTGTCCGCACCGATCTTCGCGGCCAGCGCCGCGTAATCGACGGCGAGACCGTTGTTCACATGACCGCCGTTGCGGCCGGACGCTTCAGCGACCACGGTGTCGTTGGCTTCGAGCACCACCACGCGCGCGCCGGCGCGGGCCAGCGTCAGCGCGGCGGAGAGTCCGCAGAATCCTGCGCCGATCACGACCACGTCCGCGCTCGACGGCAGCGCCGCGGTGTGCTCCGTCAGTTCGACACCTTCCTTCCAATACGAATCGAGTTTCATCGACTAATGCGATCTCCAGGGTCATCCAGATTCAATCGACGCATCGTTCACGCGGATCGGCTTGCGTTCTCGGCGTGGCGACAGGGTCGGGCGGTCAGTGACCGCGCGGGTGATGAACAGTGCTGAAATTGAATCACGCCAAAACAGAGGCTTCGCGTCGTATTGACCGGTTCGCACAGGCGGAACTGCGGTTTATGGGGGGCTCGACAGCATTGTTTGCCGTGCGGCGAAAATGACGTCGCGCCTGCCCGCCGATTCAGCAGCGAGTCGAAAAAATGCGCGAGTTTGCTATTGAGGTTTGTGCTAATGGACGGCGTTTTCACGCAAAAAAACAGGTGGCGTTTTTCCTATCGCGTGCAAATTCCGGCGAGTGATCATGGGGCAGATACAACCATTCGACCTTCATGAACGATTCGAACCAACATGAGCGGGTAGACGCCGCGCGCTTTTCGTTGCGCGATCTGTGCGAGGCGGATTTGCCCGTCGCGCAGCAATTCTCGGAAGAAGCAGGCTGGCCGCATCGGCTGAGCGACTGGCAGTCGTTGAGCGCGCTCGGAATCGGCCGCGTGGTGATGTGCGACGGGCAGATTGCGTCGCTCGGGCAGATCTTCGTGTGGGACGAGCACGCGGCTTCGATCAGTCTGCTGGTTTCGGACGCGGCGCATCGCGCGGGCGAGGCCGAAGCCGTCTTGCTGCGCGATCTCCTCGAACGCGCGGGCACACGCGGCGTGACGGTGCATGCGTTCGGACACTGGCGCCACGCGGTCGAGCGCCTCGGCTTTCGCGAAAGCGGCGCGGTGCTCCAGTATCAGGGCCGTCCGCGTTCGGCGCCGTTAATCGCCCTTCCTGCGGGCACGCGTCTGCGTCCGGCGAACCACGCGGATGAAGCCGCGCTCTGCGAACTGGACGCCCGCGCCAACGGCATGCGGCGCGAACGGCTGATCGCCGCGTGGCTCGATCAGCATGTCCAGGCCATCGTGCTCGACAGCGAATCGTCGGACGAAGGCATTCGGGGTTTCGCCTTCCTGCGCCGCTTCGGGCGCGGCCTGCTCATCGGTCCGGTCGTCGCGTCGGAGCCGCAACTGGCGCAAGCGCTGATCGCGCATCTCTGCGGCAAGGCCGCCGGCAAATTCGTGCGCCTCGACGCGGTCGAACACTACGCGGTGCCGATCGGCGCGTGGTTCGAAAGCCTTGGGTTGACCTGCGTGAATCGTGTCCCCAAAATGACATTCGGCGACGCCGCGCATGGCGCCGCCGACCTGCACACCTTTGCCGTTGCTGCTCAGGCTCTGGGTTAGACGACCCGTATCGGAACATTAGGGAACCGCGGTATGAGTACAAATATGCAGCTGGACCGACTGGATTTGCGGATCCTGAGCCAGCTTCAGAATAACGGGCGCATGACCAACGTGGATCTGGCCGAAGCGGTCGGGTTGTCGGCGAGTCCGTGCCTCAACCGGGTCAAGCGCCTGGAGCAGGCGGGTTTTATCAGCGGATACAGCGCGCAGATCTGCATGGAGAAGATCGGTGACATCCTGACCGTGTTCACGGAAGTCACCTTGTCCGACCATCATCGCGAGGATTTCATCCGCTTCGAAAAAGCCGTCAAGGAACTCGACGAAGTGATCGAATGTCATCTGGTGAGCGGCGGCTACGATTATCTGCTCAAGGTCGTGGCGCGCGGCGTCAATCACTATCAGGAAGTCATGGAAGGGCTGCTGGAGCGCAACGTCGGCATCGAGAAATACTTCAGCTATATCGTGATCAAATCGCCTTTCATCAAGACGCATTATCCGATCGAGAAAGTCTTCGGCGGCAAAGTCTGAGCATGCCGTAGCATGCAATGCGCTCTCGGGATGAGAGCGCATCGTCATTCAAATGCTACGAAGTCCGAATCAATATTAATTAATATTAGTTATCGGCCATGACGACATAGACCTTGCGCAGCGGGGTCTTGATATCCCAGACGCCGGTGGTGTTCGCCGGGAAAAACAGCGTGTCGCCCGCCTTGATCGCGCGCGCTTCGCCGCCGGTCGGCGTGAATGTGCATTCGCCCGCGAGAATGTGCATGACCTCGGCATTGGCCAGATGACGCGAGAAGCGTCCCACTGACACCTCCCACAGTCCCGAGCGATTGTCGCCCGATCCTTCGAGCGGCACTTCGAGCGTCTGCGTCATGCAGGCCGGTTCGGTGAGCGGCGCGCCCACCGCGCCCGCAGGCGTGAGATCCTGGCATTGCGCGCTTTGCGAAAGAATGGTGATCGGCATGAGGTGATCGCGCGTCCGCTTATTGGCCGGCTTCCACGGCATCGGCGAGTTGCGCGAGCGTGTGGAAGTGGTAGTCGGGGACCGTGTGAGCGGACTCGATCGTGCCGCCCGAGCTGGGCATGCCATGACGGCGCTCGATCCAGCAGCTCGTGATGCCCAGTTCGCGGGCGATGCCGATGTCGTGATACTGGCTCTGCGCCACGTGCAGATTGTCTTCCTGGCGGAAGCCCCAGGCCTGTTCGTAGCGGCCGCGCGCGTACGCGAAATAGCGCGCGTCCGGCTTCTCGCACAGCGCGTCGTCGCAGGCGAGCAGCATCGAGAACGGCTCGCCGAGCGTCTTCGAGAAATGCGCGAGCGCCCACGTTTGCGCGTTCGTCATCGTCACCAGCTTGAAGTGCTGGGCGAGGCGCTTCAGTGCTTCAACGGAGTCCGGAAATGCGGGCCATTCCGAGACCGAATCGCGAAAGCCTTTTGCGACCTCGTCGCTCTCGGGCAGGCCGAGGCGCGGCGCGATCAGCTTCCAGCACAGTTCGAGATCGTCGGGATACCAGATCGTGCCCGCGCGCTTGCGCGCCTGGCGATAGGCGGCGAGGAAATCTTCGTCCGAGACTTTGGCGTCGCCGGCCACCTGATGCAGGTAGTTCAGCATGCCGCGCTCGAAATCGATGAGGGTACCGACGACGTCGAACGTCAAGACTTTGAAGCGTTTCAGACTCATGTATAGCTCGCGGATGAAAGGGAGGAGAAGAGAGCCGACGTGTCGCCGGTGTGATGTTGCTGAAACTGTTTGGGGCTCATCCCGCAGCTCGCTTTCATGCTGCGCGACAGATGACTCTGGTCGTAGAAGCCCGACGCCTGCGCGGCGTCCACGGGCGTGACGCCCTGGCGCAGCAGGTGCTGCGCATGCCCGACCCGAACGCGCGTCACATAGCGATGCGGCGATTCGCCGGTCAGTCCTTTGAAGATGACGGTGAAGCGCCACATGCTGAGACAGGCGCGTGCGGCCAGCGCCGCGACGCTCAGATCGCTGGCGGGGCTGGCGTGAATCTGCGCAATCGCGAGTTCGACGCCCGCACGCGTGCGCAAGCCGTTCAGCGCGCGCGTGCCGCCGGTGCGGACGCAAGATGCGTTCATGGCTGCAGCGTTGGCGGCGCTCGCTGCCTGAGCAAGGTCGGACATGAATTTCATGGTGGAGAGCTTACGATTGCTCGTGCCACCGAAAAAACTCATTTGCCCGCGTCAGGCAGTATCAAATCGCGATGACGGAGGGCGGCTCCGTAGAAAATGCGGGGGGCAGGCGGGGCATCACGTCGTACAAGAAAGCGCCGCGGCGAGCCCGAGCGACGGATACGCGCTGTCGACCGCGGCGAGGTCGGCGCGCATCTCGGCCAGCAGCCAGTCGCGCACTTCCGCGACGATGGGCCGAAGCGGTCGTCCCGGCGCCCACGACAGGCAGCACAGCCGGTTCGTCACCTGCAGTTCGTCCACGGCGGGCACCAGCGCGCGTTGCGCGAGCCAGTGCATCACGACGTTGACCCAGCCGAGCGCGAGGCCCTGACCGAGCAGCGCGGCCTGCACGACGATGGCGTAATCGTTGAAGCTCAATACGCTTGCCGCGCGCCGCGTCTCGTTCGCGAACGCTGCGAAGCGCGCGTGCCAGCCGCGTTCCTCGTCGTCCATGACGATCACGGTGTCGCCGTGCGCCAGCCAGTCGACGCCGCGCGCGAGTTCCTGATAGTGCGGATTGCAGACGGGCAGCAGCACCTCAGGCATAACCCTGATGCTGTTTTCCCCCATTTCCGCTTCGTGCAGAAAACGCATGCCAAGATCGACGTCGCCGAGCGGGCCGCCGATCCGGCCCGAGATCAGCTGAAAGCGCAGATCCACGGAAGGAAACGCCTCGTTCAGGCGGCTCATGCGCGGCATCAGCCAGTGCGTGGTGAAGGCGGTCGACACCGACAGCGTGACCGGCTCGACGCCCGTCGCGCGGGCCTCGATATCGAGAATCGCTTCCTCGATGCCGTTCAGTCCCTCGGAAATCTTGCGGTACAGAATGCGGCCGTTCTCGGTCAGCTCGATGCCGCCATGGACGCGCTCGAACAGCCGCACGCCGATGTGATCCTCCATGCGCGCCAGCATGCGGCTCACGGCGGGCTGGCTGACATAGAGCTCCTGGGCGGCGCGCGTGAAGTTCCCGCAACGCGCCGCCGCCTCGAAGACGAACAGCGCGTTGGCGCTCGGCAGTTTTCGGCGAAGGTTTGGCATGACCTGATGTTATGCCTGATCCAACAATTCGGGAATTGCCGCCAAAAAAATCGCCGCCTATTCTTGGTTGAACACTGACTGAAAGGCGGGAGCACGACGATGGACGCACGAGTAAAGGCAGGCGTATCGATTCGATCGGCGGTCAAACGTTATGGCCATGTCGTCGCGCTCGACGATGTGTCGCTCGACGTCGCTCAGGGGGAATTCGTCTCGCTGCTCGGGCCGTCCGGCTCGGGCAAGACCACCTTGCTCGGGATTCTCGGCGGTTTCGTGCAGCCGTCCAGCGGCAGCGTCTGGGTCGGCGAGCGCGACATTACATTCGCGCCGCCGCACAAGCGCGACATCGGCATCGTGTTCCAGAACTACGCGTTGTTTCCGCACATGACGGTGGGCGAGAACGTCGCCTTTCCGCTGCGCGCGCGCCGCGAGCCGAAAGCGGGCTGGGCCCGCAAGGTCGCCGACGCGCTGGCGATGGTCGAATTGCGCGGCTACGAGGGCCGGCGCATCAGCGAACTCTCGGGCGGCCAGCGCCAGCGCGTCGCGCTGGCGCGCGCGATGGTGTTCGAACCGCAACTGATCCTGATGGACGAACCGCTGTCCGCGCTCGACAAGCAATTGCGCGAGACGATGCAGATCGAGCTGCGCGCGCTGCATCGCCGGCTTGGCGCGACGATCGTCTATGTGACGCACGACCAGCGCGAGGCGCTGACGATGAGCGATCGTGTCGCTGTCCTGAAGAATGGCAAGCTGGTGCAGATCGACACGCCGGAACGTCTCTATGACCGGCCCTGCAATGCGTTCGTGGCGAGCTTTATCGGCGAGGCGACCTTGCTGCCCGTCACGCGCGCGGGCGACGACGCGGTGCGCCTCGGCGACGCGGTGCTGCGCGCCGCCGAACCGCTGCCGGACGCCGACAAACTGCTGCTCGCGGTGCAGACCGAGAAGCTCGTGATCGACAGCGGCGACGCCGCGCCCGACGCCAACCGCCTCTCGGCGCGCGTGACCGAAGTGCTGTATCAGGGCGAGAGTCTGCGCGTGTTCGCGAAGCTCGCGGACGGCACGTCGCTCAGCCTGCGCCAGCCGGGCAATCACGATGCGCGGCATCGGATTCCTGCGCCCGGCTCTCCCGTTTCCGTCGCCCTCAGTCCACGCGACACGATCGTCGTACCGGCGTGACCGTGCGGCGCGATCGCCGCGCATGCCGTCTTTCCAGCCAACCGCAACGCAATCAAGGATCCATTCATGAAGCTCACCGATTTCAAGGTGCTGACGTTCGACGTCGTCGGCACGCTGATCAACTTCGAACAAGGCGTGCTGACTTCGGTTCGCCGCCTAGGCGGTCCGGCCGCGAAGGATCTGACCGATGACCAGATTTTCGCGCCGTATCTGCGCGGCCGGGCGAAGTTCTACGGCCGGTCGAGCCACGAAATGGCCAACGTGTGGCTGTCGCTGGCCGCCGAACTGGATCTGCCGGGCGATGCGACGACGGCCGCCGCGTTCCAGCGCGACGTGCTCGACTGGCCGGCGTTCGAGGATTCGGTCGAGGCGCTGAAGCGGCTGCGCAAACACTTCCGCCTCGTCGCGATGACGAACGCCGACCGCGTCGCGCTCTCCGCGTATGCGCACACGCTCGGCGATCCGTTCGACGACACCGTCTGCTGCGACGAAACCGGCGTGGCCAAACCCGATCCGCAATTTTTTGCCTATAACCGCGGCCGCCAGGCGGCGTTCGGTTACAAGTTCGGCGAAATCCTGCACACGGCGCAGAGCCAGTATCACGACATCGGCATCGCGACCGAACTGGGTTATTCGACCTGCTGGATCGAGCGCCGACGCGGCCAGGCCGGTTTCGGCGGCACGCCGGAGCCGGAAAAAGTGACGACGCCGACGTTCTGCTTCCCGACGCTCGCGGCGCTCGCCGACGCCGTCGAAGCCGAACTCTGCGCGGCCTGACGATGCTCGCGCCGCCCGTTTCGACCTCGCCGCAGCCGGATTCGCTCTGGCGTCATCTGGCCGGCGAGGCCGGTTCGTTCGACGCGCCGGTCGGCGCGGGGCCGCTCACGCGCGATCTGCAGGTCGATGTTGCCGTGATCGGCGCCGGTTATTCCGGCCTGTGCGCCGCCCATGCGCTCCATCAGCGCGGCGTGTCGTGCGCGGTGCTCGACGCGAATCCGGTCGGGTGGGGCGCGAGCGGGCGCAACGGCGGCGTCGTGTCGTCCAAGTTTCGCCCGTCGTTTTCGGCGATCGCCAGTGCACACGGACTCGACGTTGCGAAGCGCATGCATCGTCTCGCGCACGACGGCGTGCGCACCGTCGAGGCGCTGGTCGAGGAATGCGGCATCGGGCGCGCGCGGTTCGAACGCACCGGCAGCCTGCGCTGCGCCCATACCGAGCGCGCGCTCGCGTCGATCGTCGCGGAAGCCGAGTGGGTGCGCGCATCGCTCGGCGACCGCTCGATGACCGTGCTGTCGCGTGAGGCAGTGCGCGCCGAAACCGGCTCGACCGGTTTTGTCGGTGGCGTGCTCAGCGCCGATGCGGGCACGATCCTGCCGCTCGAATACGTGCTGGGCATCGCGCGCTCGCTCGCGGCGCGCGGCGTGCCGATCCACACCTCGACGCCCGTGCTCGCGATCGACCGCGCGCCCGGCGTCACGGGCGTCACGCTGCGCACGGCGGGCGCGACGGTGCGCGCGCGGCAGGTGATCGTCGCGACCAACGCCTATTCGGACCTCACGCCCGCGACCGACGCCATGCGTCGCGAGCTGGTGCCGTTTCGCAGCGCGATGATCGCGACCGAACGTCTGCCCGCCGCGCTCGACGCGAAGCTGATGACGCAGCGGCGCAGCTATACCGAAACGCGCCGCATGATGAAGTGGTTCCGGCGCGCGGACGGTCGCATGCTGTTCGGCGGCCGCGACGCGTTCGGCAAGGAAGGCCAGGACACCGGCTTCGAGGCGCTGCGGCGCGCGATGGTCGGACTGTTTCCGGATCTCGCCGATATTCGCGTGGAGTTCCGCTGGTCCGGTTATGTCGGGATGACCTTCAATGCGCTGCCGCATGTCGGCCGCGCGGACGACGCGACGGTGTTCTGCGTCGGTTATAACGGCGCGGGCGTGGCGATGGCGAGCCTGATCGGCCAGCACGCGGCCGCGCTCGCACTCGGCGACACGCCCGATCTTGCGCTGCTCGCACAGAACGGATTGCGTCCTGTACCGTTTCACGCACTGCGTGCGCCAGGTGTCAGACTCGTGGCCGCGTGGTACCAGTTCCTCGATGCCATGGGGGCATGATGACGACTGCCAGAGCGTTTGTTTCAGACTCCGGATCCGCACCGATGCAACACGACGAGACCGACGCGGCGCGGCACCATCAGCGCCGAGAAAACCGCACGATGCTTCTGCTGATGACGCCGGCGCTGGCCGTCGTCGTGATCCTGCTCGTCGTGCCGCTCGCGTGGCTGTCGTGGCAGTCGGTCCGCCAGGACGGCGGCTTCACGCTCGCGAACTACTATCGCGTGTTCAGCGGCACCTATCTCGACACTTTCCTGCTCACGTTCAAGCTGAGCCTGATCGTGACGGCCGCGACGCTGGTGCTCGGCTATCCGGTCGCTTATCTCGCCGCGTCGGTGCGGCCGCGCTTCGCCGCGCTGATTCTCGGCATGGTGATCCTGCCGTTCTGGACCAGCGTGCTGGTGCGGACTTACGCGTGGCTCGTGCTGTTGCAGCGCACCGGCGTCGTCAACAAGCTGCTGCTGGCCTCCGGCCTCGTCGATCGCCCCGTTCAGCTCGCCTACAACGAGTTCGGGACCATCGTCGCGATGGTTCATATCCTGCTGCCGTTCATGGTGCTGCCGCTGTATTCGGCGATGCAGAAGATCCCGACCAATCTCTCGCAGGCGGCCGCGAGTCTCGGCGCGACGCCGCTGCACGCGTTCCTGCGCGTGTTCCTGCCGCTCTCGCTCGGCGGCGTGGTCGCGGGCGTGACGCTTGTTTTCGTGCTGTGCCTCGGCTTCTACATCACGCCCGAGCTGATGGGCGGCGGCAAATCGATCATGGTGTCGATGGTGGTGAGCCGCAACGTCGAAATCTATAACAGCTGGGGCGCGGCGAGTTCCGTGTGCGTCGTGTTGCTGCTGTGCGTGTTCGCGATCTTCTACCTCGCGAGCCGCGTGATTCCGCTCGACAAGACCCTGGGGGCGAAATGAGACCGAACCCGTTCGTGCGCGGCGCGCTGATCGTGCTGGTGGTGTTGATCCTCGCGTTCCTGATGATTCCGGTGCTGATCGTCGTGCCGATCTCGTTCTCCGACACGCGCTTCATGACGTTCCCGCCGCCCGCGTTGTCGCTGCGCTGGTATGCGTCGTTCTTCGGCAATCCTGAATGGCTGTCGGCCGCCCGCGTGACGCTGATCGCTTCGCTCGCCGCCGCGTGCATCGCGACGCCGGTCGGCGTGGCGGCGGCGTACGCGATCGAGCACGGCGAGCATCCGCTGATCCGCCCGCTGAAGACCGTGCTGATGCTGCCGATGATCGTGCCGATCATCATCGTCGCGGTGGGCGTGTTCTTCGTCTATTCGAAGTTCGGCTACGTGAACACGCTCGGCGGTCTGATCGTCGCCGATTCGATGCTCGGGCTGCCCTACGTGCTGATTTCGGTCGGCGCCGATCTGCGCTCGTTCGATCACGCGCAGGAAATGGCGGCGCGCAGCCTCGGCATGAACCGGCTGCGCAGCTTTCTGACCGTCACGCTGCCGCAGATCCGTTCGAGCGTGATCTCCGGCGCGGTGTTCGTGTTCATTCAGGCGCTCGACGAAACGGTCGTCGCGCTGTTCGTGTCGGGCGGCGACAACCAGACGCTCACGCGCCGGATGTTCGTCACGCTGCGCGACGAAATCGATCCGACCATCGCCGCGATCAGCACAATGCTGACCGCGCTGACGCTCGCGCTCGTGCTGCTCGTGGTCGTCAGCCGGCGCAGCGGTCAGCGCCAACTGCAGCCGGCGCGGGCCTGAAACCGACCGGGTTTGAACCACTTTCCGCGACCGGAAACCGACATGACAGACAATGCCCTGAAGTTCTACATCGACGGCGCGTGGGTTGCGCCTGCCGGCAACGCCCGCCTGCCGGTCGTCGATCCGTGCACCGAACTGCCGTTCGCCGAGATCGCGACGGGCGATACGCGCGACGTCGATCGCGCGGTGGCCGCGGCGAAGCGCGCCTTCGAATCGTTCTCGCAGACCACGCCGGACGAGCGCGTCGCGCTCGTGCGCCGCATTCTTGAGATGTACCTTGCGCGCTACGACGAGATCGCCGCGGCAATCTCGCGCGAGATCGGCGCGCCACGCGCGCTCGCGTACGAATGGCAGGCCGGGATCGGCCGCCGTCATCTGGAAGAACTGCTGAAGACCTGCGCGAGCTTCGTCTGGGAGCGCGACAAAGGCACCACGCGCGTGCGTTACGAACCGGTCGGCGTCGTCGCGCTGATTACGCCCTGGAACTGGCCGATCAACCAGATCGTCTGCAAGGTCGCGCCCGCGCTGGTCGCCGGTTGCACGATGGTGCTGAAGCCAAGCGAGGTCTCGCCGCTGAACGCGGTGCTGTTCGCCGAAGTGCTCGATGCGGCCGGCGTGCCGCCCGGCGTGTTCAATCTCGTGCAGGGCGACGGGCCGTCGGTCGGCGCGCCGCTGGCGGCGCATCCGGATATCGACATGGTCTCGTTCACGGGCTCGACGCGCGCGGGTATCCAGATCGCGCAACTCGCGGCGCCCACGGTCAAGCGCGTGCATCAGGAACTGGGCGGCAAGTCGGCGAACCTGCTGCTCGACGATGTCGATTTCGAGGTCGCGGTGACGAAGGGCGTGAACGCCTGTTTCGGCAACAGCGGCCAGTCGTGCAATGCGCC
Organism: Paraburkholderia sp. SIMBA_027; assembly: GCF_046535315.1. NCBI lineage: Bacteria > Pseudomonadati > Pseudomonadota > Betaproteobacteria > Burkholderiales > Burkholderiaceae > Paraburkholderia > Paraburkholderia sp. SIMBA_027. The sequence continues at coordinate 27,808 of NZ_JAWRWY010000004.1, read as the reverse complement.
GACGCGCATGCTGGTGCCCGCCGCGCGTCACGCGCAGGCGGTCGAGATTGCGCGTCGCGCGGCGCTCGCGCACAAGGTCGGTCCGGCGGATGCGCCGGACACGACGCTGGGGCCGGTCGTCAGCGAGGTGCAGTTCGGGCGGGTGCAGGCGCTGATCGACGCGGGCATCGCCGAAGGGGCGACGCTCGTCGCGGGCGGCGTGGGGCGGCCGGACGGGCTTGAGCGCGGCTACTACGTCAAGCCGACCGTGTTCGCCGATGTGACGCCCGACATGCGGATCGCCCGCGAGGAGATCTTCGGCCCGGTGCTGACGATCATTCCTTATCGCGATGACGAAGACGCGATCGCGATTGCGAACGACAGCCCGTACGGGCTGGCCGCGTACGTGCAGTCGGCGGATGTGGAGCGCGGGCGTCGCGTCGCGTTTCGGCTGCGCGCGGGCAGCGTGTATCTGAACTATCCGGATTGGGACGCCGGTGCGCCGTTCGGCGGATACAAGCAGTCGGGCAACGGCCGCGAGTACGGCGAATGGGGCATCGAATCGTTTCTGGAGGTCAAGGGCGTGGTGGGATACGGCGAGTGAAGTTGGCCGCTTGAACTTGTCCTACGAAGTTGATCGAAGGAAGAGAGCAAAACGCGCCTGGCCCAAAAGCCGGCGCGTTTTTATTTCAGCTTACTTCAGCGTATCGGCGATCCGTTCGGCGATCATGATCGTCGGCACGTTCGTGTTGGCGCAGGGAATCGACGGCATCACGGACGCGTCGCAGACCGTCAGGCCTTCGACGCCGTGAACCGCGCCGTCCGGACCGGTGACGGCGAGCGGATCGCTGGGCGCGCCCATCCTGCACGTCCCGGACGGATGCCAGGTGCCGCCCACCGACTGCGTGACGAATTCGGTCAGCGCCGCATCGTCGGCGAGCAGCGTGTCGAGCGTCATGCCCTGCGTGATCACGCGTTCGATCAACGCAGGCCTTAACGGTCCGGCGACATCGAGCAGCCCGCTGAGCAGCCCGCGCTGCAACGCGTTCCAGTTTCCGGGGCGCGCGACCGCGGCAACACGCGGGGAATAGCTCGACGGAAAGCGCGGCCCGAGCGTGGCCGCGAGCGCCGGATCGGCGAGCGTCTGCGCGCCGAAGCGCACCGCGCCTTTCAGGCGTTCGAGATCGCGCGCGTCCGACAGCATCGAAAATTCGACGGTCGGTTCCTGTTGCGCGTGCGGCGAGGCGAGCGTCACGCGCCCGCGCGAATACGACTTGTTGACCCAGAAGAACATCGTGCCGAGCCGGTAGCCGACCGAATGCCAGCCGGAGCGCGACAGGATCGCGCCGTGCATGTCGCCGCGCGGCGTGCCGGGCAGTCCCGACGAATAGCGGACGATGGCCTGCTCGTGATGCTCGTCGGGGAAGGGCGTGCGCGCCACGGGCGGCAGGAACGCGGAAACGGCGATCGACGGATGCTCCATCAGATTGCGGCCAACGCCGTCACGCGCGGCGACGACGGCGATGCCGTGCGCGGCCAGTTCGTCGGCGGGACCGATGCCGCTGCGCATCAGCAACGCCGGGCTGTGGATCGCCCCCGCGCTGACGATCACGCGCGCGGCGCTGATCGAGTCGCGCGTGCCGTCGTGGTGTATGAGTTGCGCGCCGGTTGCGCGCGCGCCGTCGAACAGCACGCGTTCGACCTGGGTGTCGGTGACGATCGTCAGGTTGCGGCGCGCGCGGACGCTGTCGTCGAGATAGCAGACCGAGGTCGGAATCCGCTCGCCCGACGCGCTCACGCCGAGCGTGCCGACGAAGGTGCCGTCTTCCCACGCGCCGTTCTGGTCGGCGCGCAGCGGATAGCCGCGGCGGCCCAGCGCGTCGATCACCCCGCGCACGAACGGCGAAAGCCGCTCGCGCGGCGCGCGTGTGACGCGCAGCGGGCCGTGCTTGCCGTGCAGCGGCCCGTCGAAATCGACATCGTGTTCGAGCTTGCGGAAGAACGGCAGGCAGGTCGCCCAGTTCCAGCCGGCGGCGCCGAGCGTTTCCCACTCGTCGTAATCGGCGGGCGCGCCGCGGTTGGCCATCAGCGCGTTGATCGCGGAGCCGCCGCCGAGCAGCCGCGCCTGTTCATAGCGGCGCGGCGCGGCCGGGGCGCTCATGCGCGCCTGCAGCGCTTGCCAGAGATTGCGCGTGTCGAGATAGGCGCGGCCGGGATAGCGGCTGCGGATTTCAGGCGGCAGCGTCGCCTGGCTCAGATTGCGGCCCGCCTCGACGAGGCAGACCGTGCGGCGGGCGTCCTCGGACAGCCGCGCGGCGAGCACGCAGCCGGCCGAGCCGCCGCCGAGAATCAGGTAGTCGAACACAATAGGGAGGGCCGATTCAGAAGGACGGACGAAACGCGCGAGGCCTGCCGTGGCGTCAGGCCTCGCGCTGCACCAGCCTGGCGGCGATGGCTTATTGCTGCATGAACTTCAGCCAGCGCGCCTTCGCCTGGATGCCGGCGTCGGACGCCCACCACTCTTCGGACATCAGGGCCTGCTTGGCCGCGTTTTCCGGTGCGCTCGGCAACTCGGCCGCGCGCGCGGCGGAAATCTTGCCGGTCTTGTACGCGGCCGGATTGCCTGGACCGTAATCGATATAGGTCGGCAGATTCGCCTGCAGATCCGGCGACACCGCGACATCGACGAAACGCACGGCGGTCTGAAGATTCGGCGCGTTCTTCAGGATGCACAGCTGCGTGTTCTGCAGGATGCCGTCGTTATAGGTGAACGCGATGTCCGGATTGTCCTTGCGCACGGCGCTCGCGCGGCCATTCCAGATCATCTCCATGTCGACTTCGCCGTCGTGCAGCAACTGCGCGGACTGACCGCCCGAGGTCCACCAGACGGCGATATCCGGCTTGATCTGCTCGAGCTTCTTGAAGGCGCGATCGACGTCGAGCGGATAGAGCTTGTCGCGCGGGACACCGTCGGCGAGCAGGGCCGCTTCGAGCACGGTCTGCGGATCGTTACGCAGCGCGCGCGTGCCGGGGAAACCCTTCACGTTCCAGAAATCGGCCCAATTCTGCGGGACTTTCTTGAGCGTCTTCTTGTTGTAGCCGATGACCGTCGAATAGAACTCGTACGCGACGGAATAGGGCGTGCGATATTTTTCCGGAATCGAGGCGGCGTTCGGCATCTTCGAGAAGTCGAGCTTTTCGATCAGCCCTTCGCGGCCGCCGCGCAGACAGTTCGACGTGGGCGTGTCGATGACGTCCCAGATCGGCTTGCCGGTCGCGCCTTGCGCTTTCACCTGCGGCCACGCGTCGGGGATGCTGTCCTGCGCGATCGTGATGCCGAGTTGCTTTGCCGCCGGATCGAGGATGGCTTTCGTCTGCGCTTCCTGGTACGCCCCGCCTTGCGAGACGAAGGTCATTTTCCCGGCGGCCTGGGCGGAGTGGCTCGCCGTGGCCACGAGCGCGGCGATCGACGTCATTGTTATGGCGACCGGGCGCCAGCTCTGCAGTTTGATCACGACTCTTCCTCGACAGGGTTGAAGGGGAAAGCTTGCCCGGTCGGGCGCGTCGGCTTGAGGGCGCGCCTGACTGGGGGATTCGGGCATCGGGTTGATTCGACTATAGTGAGTCAATTTCGGCGCTACAACGCCGAAATTGTTGGAGCCGGCATAACTTGATGTCATGGCCGGTGGGGCCGGGGAGCGGTCGCTTTCAGGGATTCGCGCTGGGCGTTGGCGCGCGCGTTGAAGCGGCGGTCGGTGTCTTTGATGATGGCGCGACGGCGTGATGTGTGTCGGGCGCCGAGGGTTATCCGCGTATCACTTCGCCGGCGGCGCGGCGGCCAGCAAGCTGCGCAAGAACACCATGATCATGTGCCCGATCGGCGCCTCGGAAAGCAGGGGCCGCTGCAATGCGAGCCCTTGTGAGAGCCCCATGAAGGCCGCGGCCAGGACGGCCGGCGATTCCGGTGGCACCTTCTCCAGTCGGGCGAAGATCTGCGTGATGCAATAGGCCAGACCATCGCGGTGCGCGTTCAGCAGTGCCTCGGAAGCCGTGGCAAAGAGGGGATTGCGACGGCCCTGAAGCTTGAATTCCACGCCCAGCACCGACCACTCCGGCTCGGCGTCGAGCGTCTGCGCCCAGATCTCCAGCGCATTCAATATTTGCTCCGCTGAAGCCGACGGGTCGCCCAGCGCCTGCGCAATGTGAGTGACTTGCGCCTTCGAGCGCTCCCGCATCAATTCCACGAACAGCGCTTCCTTGCTGGCGAAATTCGAATAGAAAGCGCCCTGCGTGTAGCCCGCCTCGGCCGCAATATCCCTGAGCGAGGTGGCGCCGAAGCCTTTTTCGACAAACAACCGTTTCGCCGCTGCAAGCAAATGCGCACGAGTCTGCAATCGACTTTCTTCGCGGCTTCGCCGCGGTGAGGAGGGGGCCGCGTTCATGGCCGCAAGGATATCAGTTGATATTTAAATATCAAATGGATATTATTACATTCGCATATCAACTGATATGTGATCGTAATGATGATACCCGTGCATTTCACCAGGACCTAACGAGCGCGCCTGCAAAGGCAGGGCGCGCGCAATGGCAATAAAACTGGACGTGCGTTGCACCAACCAGGCCATGCAATACGGAAAGAGCGCATGAACAACAAGGTCAGAGTGTTGGAAAAGCAACTCGTGCAACTCAATGAACGCATTACGGCCGCGTGGCAACAGGAGCAGAAAGCCGCGATCGAGCACATTCGCCAGGTCATGAATGTTTTCAACCTGGTGCCGAATCAATTGCGTGTCGATCGGCGCGGCATCTATAACACCAGGCCTGTTCAGATGAAGTATCAGGATCCCGTTACGGGCGCGACCTGGAGCGGTCGCGGTCGCGCACCGTCCTGGATTCGTAATCGGAGCTATCACGACTTTCTGGTGCGGCAGCCCGATGACGCAGAAGCCAATAGCAAAGGCAAATCCAGTCAGTCGAATGCCGATCGGAATAACAGGCGTTGAAATGAGGATAATGCGGAACTCAGCGCACCGATTAATGCTTCCGGTATTCGCATTGCGCTGTGAGACTTACGCGCGCGGGAATGGGTATTTGCCGCGGCGCGTGCGGACACGCGCCGGGCAAGTTCTGGTGAAAGCCCGAGCGCAATCTCGGGCAATCGCTTTTTACGCCGCGTCGGCCTGCTCGCGCATGCGGCGGGCTTCGTCGCGCAGGAACTGCTGGTAATCGTCCAGATCGCCGTCGAAGGGTTCGACGCCGCCCTTGGTGACCAGCCAGAATTCGTCACAGACGGCGCGCAGCAGCGCGCGGTCGTGGCTGACCAGCATCACCGTCCCCTCGAATTCGTTCAACGCCATGGCGAGCGCTTCACGCGTGGCGAGGTCGAGGTGGTTGGTCGGCTCGTCGAGCAGCAGCAGGTTGGGGCGCTGCCACACGATCATGCACAACACGAGCCGCGCCTTTTCGCCGCCGCTCATCGTGCTCACGGCCTGGTGAACCGTATCGCCGCTGAAATTGAAGGTGCCGAGGAAGGTGCGAAGCGATTGCTCGGTGCCGCTCTGGCCGGGCGCGCGCATGTGCGGCGGCGTGTCCCGGGCGAGGCGGATCATGTGTTCCATCGGCGTGTCCTGCGGGCGCAGCACGTCCAGCTCTTGCTGCGCGAAATAGCCGATGTTCAGCCCCTTGCCCTCGCTGATTTCGCCGGCAATCGGCGCGAGCGCGTGCGCCACCGTCTTCACGAGCGTGGACTTGCCCTGGCCGTTCGCGCCGAGAATGCCGATGCGCTGCCCGGCCAGCACGGAGCGATTAATCCCGCGCACGATGACCGTGGGCGGTGTGTCCGGCGCGGCATCCTCCGGCGCGGGGTAACCGAAGCTCGCGTCCAGCATCGACAACAGCGGGTTCGGGACGTTGAGCGGTTCCTTGAACTCGAAGTTGAACTCCGCTTCCGCCAGAACCGGTGCGATCTTCTCCATGCGTTCGAGCGCCTTGACCCGGCTCTGCGCCTGTTTCGCCTTCGAAGCCTTGGCCTTGAAACGGTCGATGAACTTCTGCAGATGGGCGATCTTGTCCGCCTGGCGGGCGAGCGCGGCCTGCTGCAACTCGAGCTGTTCGGCGCGCATGTCTTCGAACTTGCTGTAGTTGCCGCCGTAGCGCACGAGCTTCGCGTTATCGACGTGCACCGTCACCTGCGTCACCGCATCGAGGAATTCGCGGTCATGGCTGATCACGACCAACGTGCCCTGATAGCGCTTGAGCCACGCTTCCAGCCAGACCAGTGCGTCGAGGTCCAGGTGGTTCGTCGGTTCGTCGAGCAGCAGCAGATCGGACGGGCACATCAGCGCGCGTGCCAGCTGGAGTCGCATGCGCCAGCCGCCGGAGAAGCTGTTGACCGGCTGATCGAGCTGCGCGGCCGTGAAGCCCAGACCCAGGATCAGCGCCTGTGCGCGTGCGGGCGCATCGTGTGCGCCGGCGTCGTGCAGGGCCATGTAGGCGTGCGCCATGCGCATGCCGTCGTCGCTGGCCTCGGCGGCGGCGACTTCAGCCTGGGCCGCCAGAAGGGCCGTGTCGCCCTCGACCACGAAGTCGGTTGCGCCCTGTTCGGTCTCCGGCATGTCCTGCGCGACCTGACCCATCCGCCATGCAGCGGGAATCGAGAATTCGCCGCTGTCTTCGTGCAGCGAGCCGTTGAGCAGGCCGAAGAACGACGACTTGCCGGCGCCATTGCGGCCGACAAGACCGATCTTTTCGCCAGGGGTGAAAGTGACGGTGGCGCTGTCGAGCACGACCTTGACGCCGCGGCGCAGCGTGACATTACGGACGGAAATCATAAGAAGCTACTTCGGAGAGGAATGGCATGATAGCCGACCGGGCGAACCATGCCGTTTTTTTTGAGCGCCTGGGCTGTCTGCGCTGTGTGCGATCCAGCCGGCTGCGCGCGTTCCTCAGTCCAAAGTCAGATAGCCGGGTATTTCCGGCAGATATGCGGTTTCAGCCCATTCTGTCTCGACGGCCGAGATGAAATCGCCAGTTTGAAGCGCGGCGGTATCGGCGCCCGCAATCGGGCGTTTTCGCATGGCCTGCCGCAAGATCTGAGGCGCGTGCTCGTAAAAGCGTTCGAGTTGCCGCGCATCCGATGCGTGAGGCGCGAGGTCAAACACGTCCTCGAGCGTCCGGCGGGACAGATGAAAACGCTGAAGCCCGCGAATCACGCGAACCTGAAACACGACCCCGTCACTATTGTGAGGGATTGCAGCCCATACCAGCGCACTGCCCATAACATGCCCCCATTTGGCGACAAACCTGAATCAAGGTCTGTTGCCCCATGATGGCTTTAAAAAAATCCATTTCAAAAATGCGAGCGCCCGATTTGGCATTTTCGCCACACGAAAAGGGTGAGCGTTGATTGCTGATCCGGCGCTCGCGCTCGCTCGGGTGCGAGCGAACGCGTCAGGCCGGCGCGGTTTTATCCGCGCGTATCGACCCAGTTGCGCGCCCAGCGCGTTGAAAATTCCAGCGCCTGTTCTTCGCTCTCGAAGTAATCGAGCGAATAGAACCGGTAGGAGGCTTCGGCTTGCGCGCTGTTAGTGCGTTCGAGAAGCAGATTGGATGAAAAACACCCGTCAGGCAAACGATGTGCGGACGGTTGGACGGCATAGCCGTTGTACTGCTGAGTATGTTTGGTATGCATTTTTAATTCTATTAATGTCTGAATGCGCGCGTGACGTGAGGACGTGCACGGGCGAGCCGATTCAAAGCCATTGCGAGCCGAATCTGAGGCAGACGGAAAGCGAAAAGGCGTAGTCGCCGAAGGGGAGAATGAGGTGCAACGAGGCGTGTGGCGTCGGGCAGGTTGCCGGATATAGCGGCAACTCAATGCGATCGCGCCAACTTAGGGAGACATTGCTCCGCGAGGGTGTCGCTGCAACCCGGCGTCCGTTGTCGGAGGCCGGGTCCTTCAAACTTTACAGCGGCTTGATGTTAGCCGCTTGCAGACCCTTCGGGCCTTGCTTGGTTTCGAAGCTCACCTTCTGGTTTTCAGCGAGCGTCTTGAAGCCGTCGGTCTTGATCTCGGAGAAGTGAGCGAACAGGTCGTCGCCACCCTTGTCCGGGGTGATGAAGCCAAAGCCCTTGCTGTCGTTGAACCACTTAACGGTACCGGTTTCCATGAAAAATCCTTGATGAAAAAAAACGAGAATTCACTCTCATAAAGAGAGTACGTGAAGCGACAAGGAGGGAGAGGACCACGAATACCGCTGAGGAGCGAGCAATTGATGAACAGCAATCGAACTTCTTGACCTTCGGCCGACACACTAACCTTGCAGGTGTGTCAACGTCAAGATCTGATTTGTAACTGTTTTGCCATGCGCCTGTCTGGCGGCTGCCGAATATGGCCCTGAATCTCTGCCTCGCCCGTCGTTGCCTGGGTCAGTAGCGCTTTTTCGGCGGCATCGACCGTTTGATCTGCTTGCGCACGCGCGCGACCGCAGCGGCCTTTTTACGCTTGCGGACCGTAGTCGGCTTTTCATAGGCGGTCCGGGCACGCAGCTCCGGAATCAGGCCAGTGCGCTCGATGGCGCGACGGAAGCGGCGCAGGGCAACGTCCACGGGTTCGTCAGGTTTCAGAATTACAGTAGTCAACGCGTTCCTTTGTTGTGATCCGGCACGATTGAAAAAAGCGACTGGGCGCGATTTCCCTCGACTAGGCAGCGTTCGGGCGGATCGTGGTGAGCATCAGCGACGCTTGTGCTTGCACCTCGCTGCAACGCCAGTGTAACAATTGCTGGCGCTTTTCGGGCGCCTTAAAGGGAAAGTGCTGAGATAGCCGGGTGTAAACCGCTATTCTCGTCCTACCGATGCGCGCCAGGATCGTCCTTGGTCAGCAGGAGCGTAATTGGACGCGTTGCCGGAAACGCGGAAAAGATAATCGTCAGCGCGACGGTGCCGGGAATCGCCAGAAACGAACCCGCGGCTCCCCACATCGCGGTCCATACCGCGAGACTCATCAAAATGACCGCCGGGCTCAGATTCATGGAGCCCGCCATCAACCACGGATCGAGCACATTGCCCATCACGAAGTTAATGGAAGCCAGCACGATCAGAATGGCCAGCGGCTCGCTCCATTGTCCGAACTGCAGGGCGGCGAGCAAACCCGGCAGTACGACGGAAATAAGCGAGCCCGCGTACGGAACGAAATTCAACACGACGATGAGCACGGCGATGAGAGAAGCGAATTCAAGTCCGGCTATCCACATGCAGATCCAGCTCAGCACGCCGACCACGACCCCGAGCAAGGCTTTCAGTGCGAGATAGGTTCCAATCTTGGAGTTGATGGCGTAAATGAGTGGTGCGAGATTGGCTTTTCCGCCCATGACCGTGAAGAGTTTATGCTGAAACCTGCCGATCTCCATCATGAAGAACAGCGTGTAGAGCATGACGAGCAGCGTCGTGGCCAATATCGACGAAATAGAGCCGACCAGCAACGAAATCATCGACTTGATATTGAGGGTGTCGAGAAGAATCCGGCGAAATGTCGTCCACGATGCATCGGTTTCGATATGGAGCAGCGCCGCCATTTTGCCGAGCAGTGCAAGCAAGGTGGCTTCGTATTTCGGACCAACGGCTTCGATTCGCGCGCTGTCGATGAGCAATAGCTCGATCGCGCCGTATGCCGCTGCGAAAATGAGCAAGGCCGAACACCAATAGCGAACGCCTGCGCGCAAATGCGCGCCGAGACGCGGCAGGCGATGCAGCATCTCGGCGAGTCCGTAAATGACATAGCAGGTGATGATCGAGAACGCGATCGGTATCAGAACCGGACGCCCAACGTACAGTACCGCACCGGCAATGAACGTAATGATGCTGATACACGTGGCCGTAATGAGTTCTCGACGCATGCCTTGGGGTGTCGGGGAGTGGGCCAGGGCGGTTGAGCGCGAATGGTGTGACGCGCTGAACTAGAATTCCACCGCATCGCGAATGATCGGACACGTCATGCAATGTCCGCCGCCGCGGCCACGGCCCAGTTCCGCACCGACTATCGTCACGACCTCGATCCCGGCCTTGCGCAGCAGCGTATTCGTGTACGTGTTGCGGTCATACGCAAACACGACGCCGGGCGAGGTGCAAACGAGATTCGCGCCGCTGTCCCACTGCGTGCGTTCGCGTTGATAATCGCTGCCTCCAGCTTCCACCACGCGCATTTTCTTCAATCCCAACGCTTCGGTCACGACTTCCACGAAGGACTTCTTTTCCTGGTGCAATTCCACACCGGCCGGATGATCGCTCGGCCGGTAGGAGAATGTGCGCGTACGTGCCATGAAATCCGGTGCAATCAGGACGCAGTCGCGGTCGGCGAACGTGAATACGGTGTCGAGATGCATGGCCGCGCGGATCTTCGGCATGGCCGCCACGATGACCCGCTCGGCGGCGCCGCGTTTGAACAAGGTCGCCGCGAGCTGGCTGATGGCCTGGCGAGACGTGCGTTCGCTCATGCCGATGAGTACCGTCTTGTTGCCGATCGGCATGACATCGCCACCCTCGAGCGTGGCCAATCCGTGATCTTCGGTTGGATCGCCCCACCACACATTGACCTTGCCCGCGAAGTCAGGATGGAATCGATAAATCGCGGCCGCAAGAATCGTTTCCTCATGGCGCGCGGGCCAATAGAGCGGATTGAGCGTCACGCCGCCGTATATCCAGCAGGTGGTATCGCGCGTATAAAGCGTGTTCGGCAGCGGTGCGAGAAGATATTCCGTTGCGCCCGCCGCTTCGCGTACGACCTTGAGCGCCGCGCCGCCGTGAGCTTCGGGGAAGTCGTGAATCGAGAGGCCGCCTAGCAGGGTTTCGGCCAGTGCGCGATCGTTGAGTCCTTCCAGATAGCTGCGCAATTCGTCGAGAAAACCGAGGCCAACCTGATTGGGAACGATCTGGTTATCGAGGATCCATTTTTTCCCCTCGGGCACGGCGACCGTTTCCGCGAGCAGATTATGCATCTCCACGACTTCCACGCCGCGATCGCGCATCTTCGTGACGAAATCGAAATGATCCCGCTTGGCGTTGTCGACCCAGAGCACATCGTCGAACAGCAGTTCGTCGCAATTGCTGGGCGTGAGGCGGGAGTGTGCGATGCCGGGGGCGCACACCATGACTTTCCTGAGTTGCCCGACTTCCGAATAGACCCCCAGCGGGCTATCGGAATGGGTCGATTTTTCATCAGCAGTTTTAGGCTTTGTCACGTCGATCTCCGCTCGTAATGGCTAGAGTTGAATGGAGCCAGTGGCCATCAGAACAATGCCCGCGATGGCGGCCAGCGTTGCCACGATGAAAATGATCCAGTCGCTTCCGCGAACGAAGACTGGGATGTTCCGTTCTCGCCGCGCCCAGACATAAAGCGCAGTACCCGGTGCATAGAGAATTGCGGACAGCAATATGAAAGTCAGTCCACCCGCGATGATCATGAACACGGTATAGATCACGGCGATCGCCGCGAAAGTCAGGTCGCGATTGCGTTCCTCGGGGCGTATTTCGTAGCTCTCCGAGCGTTTGGCGATCATCAGCCCGTAAGCGGCCACAAAGAGATAGGGAATCAGCGACATCGAACTGGTCAGGTTGAGCATCAGTGCGAAGGCGTCGCTGGAAAAATAGGTGCTGGCGACCAGAAGCTGAATGATGATGTTCGTGATCCAGAGTGCGTTGGCCGGGACGCCATTCGCGTTTTCGCGCGAGAAGAGGGCGGGCATGTCTTCGTTACGCGCTGCGGCAAACATGACTTCCGCGCAGATCAGCGACCACGCCAGATAGGCGCCGAGGACCGAGACAACGAGCCCGATACTCACGAAAATTGCGCCCCACGGACCGACCAGACTTTCGAGCACGGCAGCCATCGAAGGTTGGCGCATGCCGGCCACGTCGCCGCGCGGCAAGATCGCGAACGGCAACATCGAAACGAGCACCATGAGTGCCGTCACCGCGCAAAAACCAAATATCGTCGCGCGGCCCACATCGGCGCGTTCTTTCGCGTAGCGCGAGTACACACTCGCGCCCTCGATGCCGATGAAGACAAAGACGGTCACCAGCATCGTTGCCCGAACCTGCTGGACGATGCTGCCTTCCTGAGCGGCAGCGTGAATGTTCAGCGTGAACATGTCGAGCTTGAACGCGAACACCAGAATGACGATGAAGACGACGATGGGCACGACTTTCGCCACGGTCACGACGGTGTTAATGAACGCCGCCTGCTTGACGCCACGCAGGATCAAAAAATGAAAGAGCCAAATGCCGATCGACGCGACGATGATCGCGACTAACGTGTTGCCATTGCCGAAGATGGGAAAAAAGGCGCCCAGCGTCGATTTGATCAGCACCCAGTACGACACGTTACCGATGCAACTGCCGATCCAGTATCCGAATGCGGAGAGAAAGCCGGGGTAATCGCCAAAGCCGACTTTTGCGTAGACGAACACGCCCGCGTCGAGATTGGGCTTGCGTTCCGCGAGCGCCTGAAAGACCCGTGCGAGCGCATACATGCCGGCACCGGCGATTATCCACGCGATGGCGGCGCCCACCGGCCCTGTTGCGTTTGCAAACGTACGTGGCAACGAGAAGATGCCCGCGCCGATCATGCCGCCGACTACCATGGCGGTCAGCTGCAAGCGACTCATTTTCTGCACGGATTCACTCATCGGAGTCCTCATTGTCTCGTGTTGTAATTCGTCTGGCAGTGCGTCAGGCCGATCAAAATATCGTGTATTTATTTACAAATTCGAATCCGGCGGGTTGTTGTTTTCGATGTTTTAAACAAAGGAAAATTATCGAGTCACGCGGACCGTATGAGAGCCAAATAGCACGCGCACGCGATCGCCTGGTGAAAAAGGTTGGTCCGCATCTTGCGTCACCGCGATTAATTGTCCGGAGTCGAGTCGGACGGAAATCTCCAATCCGGCGCGCCGCGTTGCGTTTGATTCGACCGCATTGCCGGCCATGCCGCCGAGCACAGCACCGCCTATGCCTGCTGCCAGCGAGCCGTTGCCGCGCCCGATCGCACTGCCGGCCGCAATGCCGCCGAGTGCGCCGCCTGCGATCGCGCCTACACCGCTTTGCTGCGGCTGGATGGTAACGGGCCGTACCCATTCGACCACGCCAACCTCGATTACCTGAGCTTGTTGAGCTTGAGACGGCGTGAACGTGCTGGCGGATGTTGGATGCTCGCAGGCAGTCAGAGAAAAAATCGAAGCCGCGCAAACCATGCAAGTCAAGGCAGGCGTTCGCATCATGCTTTCCGATGGTGAGTCAATCACGATGTCTCGCCAGACATCACGCAAGAACGTTGCAAAAGATTAGTCGCTTTGGAATGATCGCGCCAGTCAAGTGTATTGAAATGCCGATGCATCGATAACTATGTTCGCAATCTTTATCGAAAATTGACACCTGATGGCGTTGAAAAAAATTTCTGGATTAAGATGATCTAGACATCGTTCCATAACTTCGAATTCGGAGGTGAAATGGGCGAATTGATTCTTTAAGTGATGCTAATTTCGGTGTTGTTTTTGAGTTGTATCCATACCTGAAAAGGCATGCTGACTTCGTGCCTGTTGCTTGCGAAATGCTTGCGGAACGCCTCGTAGTGGCGTTTGTCGCCGTGATGGCGCAGTTGGATCTTGTGCAGATGTTGACTGATCGACTGGATAGATGTGAGTGCGCAGTGTCCATCGCAGTTTCCATGATAAAGAGGAGGTTGCATGGCACGGGAACCCGCATTTCGCAGGCGACACGGGTTGAGAACAGCACCGCGCACGCGAATGCTACGGCGAATGCTGGCGTGTTCTGCACTTTCCATCACGACATATGCCGGCTACGTGCCAACGACTAGTGCGGCGGTGTCCGTCATGCGACCGCCACGAGAGGCCAGGTCCGACGAGCCGCTCGTCGTGACGATTGTCTATTCCGGCGACGCGCAGACCGGTTCCTCGTTCGATGTGCCGCGTACCTTGCTCATCACGCTCACGAACGGCGAGCAACAGCCGCGGGCGGTTCAGATCACGCGCGAGTCGGGTGCGCCGGAACATGTGAAGCTCGCGGCAGGCGAGATGAAGGCCGTGAGCTATAGCGCGCCGTGGCCGGACTGGGCGCGCGGTGCGGTTCGAGTGGATGTGCCAGGCGTGGACGTGTCGCCTTCGCTGGTTCTGCTGACGCGCAAAGCCAGTGTCGCGGCCAATAGCGCCGCGTCCGGAGCGACGGCAGCGTCTGCCGCGCAAACCGCAACGTCGGCTTCGAACGCGCCCGGCAGCGCGGGGGACAACGACGCCATGGCGGGCAACGAAGCCATGGCAACGCAGATGCCGCCGTCGGCGGTCAAGCCATCGAATGCGGTTATTCCCGATCTCGGCACATTCCTGGCGGGCCGTTTCTCGTTCTACGAGCCCACGTACTTCGCCGACGGCTGGTCATCCGATGAAACCAGTCTGGCCAAATTCCAGATCAGTTTCAAATTCCGCTTTGTTTTACCCGACGATCCGCGCTCGCGCGGCTTCGTCGACAATCTCTACTTTGCCTATACGCAGACGTCCTTGTGGGATATCCGCAAGTATTCCGCGCCGTTCCGCGATACGAGCTACAAGCCCGCGCTGTTTTACTATCTTGCGGACACGGGTTGGAAAGCCAACTGGTTTAGCCGAATGGGCATCGAGACGGGCTATGAGCACGAATCGAACGGTCGGGACGGGCCCGAGTCGCGTGGGATCGACATTCTGTATGTCAAACCGATCTGGGACTTTGGCGACATCCATGCGAATCATTTGACGGTCGCGCCCAAGGTCTATTGGTACGAGCATATTGCCGGAGAGAATTCGGATATTGCCGATTACCGCGGCTATGTCGATCTGTTGATCAAATACGGCAGCCCCGACGGCTGGCAACTCGCAACGACCCTGAGAAAAGGCACGAAATCGACCTACGGCAGCGTCAACGCGGAATTCACCTACCCGTTGGCCAAGCTGTTCGGCAACGCGTGGGGCGGATACCTGTGGGTTGGTTACTTTAATGGCTATGGCGAAGATATTCTCGACTACAACCAGCACCGCTGGGCCGCGCGAATTGGCTTCAGCCTCTCGCGCTAGCGCGAACGTGTCGCGAGAAGCGGGACCCCATGCTGTCGTGGCAGCGTAGGCCGACGCTTACGGCGAGAGAAGGGAGGGTGGCATGAAGCGGCCCGCATCACCGCAACCTTTGTCGTTATTCGAAGCGCTGGTGCCTGTCGTGGCGCTTATTCTGCTCGTTGGTCTCTCCTATTATCTGTTCGGTAATGAAGGCGCAAGCGGGCCAAACCAGGTGGCGCTCGTTGTGGCGGGCATGCTCGCGGTTTTGGTCGGGTGGCGGCGCGGTCATTCGCTCGCCTCGCTGGGCGAGGCCGCCAACGCGAGTATCAGTTCCGGCGTTGGCGCGATACTCATTCTGTTCGCTGTGGGAGCACTGATTGGAACATGGGCGCTCTGCGGCACTATTGTCGCGATGGTGTATTACGGACTGAAACTGCTGAGCCCGGATTACTTTTACGTCACGGCAGCGTCGATCTGCGCGCTGATTTCATTTTGCATCGGCACATCGTGGACCGTTGCAGGAACGATAGGGATTGGCTTGATGGGCATCGCGCAGAGTATGGGACTCAGCACGGCCATCACAGCCGGTGCCGTGATTTCGGGTGCGTATTTTGGCGACAAGTCGTCGCCACTCTCCGATTCCGCGAATCTGGCGGCGGCTGCGGCGGGTGTTGGACTTTACGAGCACGTGCGAGAGACGCTGGTGACTTCGCTTGTCGCGCTCGTCATTACGCTATTTGTATTCTATTGGCTGGGTGAACCGAATCACTTCGATGCCAGTTCGGAAGTCGCGGCCATGCAGAATGCGTTTCATCTTTCCCCTGTGCTGTTTGCGCCACTCATTCTGGTTGTGCTGCTGACACTGCTCAGACTGCCGCCCTTTACGACGATTTTCCTTGGCGCACTGGCCGGCGGTGTCGTGGCCGCCGTGGTCGCGCCAGGGCGAGTGATCACATTCGCGGCGGCACGCGAGGGCGTGCCGAACTGGATCGCCGTGATCAAAGGCATCTGGCTTGCCATCGCAAGCGGCTACAAATCGACAACCGGCGAACCGGTGATCGACGCGCTCCTCACGCGCGGTGGCATGGATAGCATGTTGAGTACGATCTGGCTGATCATCGCCGCGCTGGGATTTGGCGGCGTGGTGGAGAAATGCGGCGTCATCGAACGACTCATCGCGCCCGTGGTCAGTTGGGCCAAAGGCCGTGGTGCATTGGTGGCCTCCGTGGTTGCAGCCACGATTGCCACGAACGTGGTGGCGGCAGACCAGTTCATTGCCGTCGTCCTGCCTGCGAGAATGTTCAAGAACGCGTTTGCTGCACGTGGCTATGCGCCTACTGTGCTATCGCGGTCGGTGGGCGACTCGGCCACTACGACGGGGGCATTGATACCCTGGAACAGTTGCGGGGCGTATATGGCCGCGACGCTTGGCGTATCGACGTTCGTCTACGGTCCTTACGCGGTGTTTTGCATGCTCAGTCCGATCATCACCATAGCGTTTGCGTATGCTGGCATCCGCATGCCGCGTACTTCTCACGCGGCCACGGAAGCGTCGGAAAACGAGGCGTCTGAGTGACATGCGCATCGATCATTCAACCTAGAATCGATGTCGAATACCGAAGCTCACCAGTATCTGGTTATCGGTGCTCGCCTGGTTTCCATAGGAACCTATGGATGCGGTTGCCGGGACGAGGCCGCCACCCGTACCGCCTTGCGATGGCACACGCTGATCGCCGGCCGCATGCTGCCAGGCACCCACGAGGTACAGATCGGTTCGTTTCGACAGCGCGTAGTCGCCGCCCAGCGACACCTGGTTATACGTCGCCGATGCATCGCCCGTTGCGCGGACATAGGCATAACCGACGCCGATCAGACTCGCAGGCGTGATCTGATAGCCGAGGAAAGCGCGACCGATGTTGTATCGCTGCGTATTCTGGAAAGCTGAAGCGGCGTCAGGCTTGTATTGCGCGTTGCTGTAGCTGATGTTGCCCGTGAATTGTCCGTCTTCATACTGAAATGCCACGGACGCAATGCCAATCGATTTGGCCGTGACGTAGGCGCTGTTGATGCCCGCAGAGTCTGGAAATCCTGAGTTGAACGTGGCTGCCCCGGTCGTTCCGCCCCATCCGGTGCGCGGTATCGACGAGGACAGGTTGTCGGTGTGAAAGTAGCCCGCCGCCATGCTGAATGGACCGCCCGAGTAACCGGCTGCGGCCGACCACGATTGCCCGGATCCGGTCGATCCCGCCTGGCCGCCCAGCGCATACACGCCCTCGATTTGCACGCCATAGAATTTCGGCGAGACGTACTTGATCGAGTTATCGACACGGAAACTGTTGTCGTTATTATCGACGTCGCCGGGCGTCGCGAAGGGGGCGCCGAAATATCCGTCACCGGTCAGCGGTTGAATCATATCGACGAGCGGATCGTATTGCCGTCCCGCGGTCACGGTCCCCCATGTTTCCGCGCTCAGCCCGACATAAGCTTCGCGACCAAAAAGACGGCCGCCCTGGCCGAGTTTTCCGGTGTTGATGTCAAAGCCGTTTTCCAACTGGAATATGGCCTGAAGACCGCCGCCGAGATCCTCATTGCCTTTCAGACCGAACCGGTTTCCTTGAAGATTTCCGCCGAACATTTGCCAGAGGTGACCGCCGGACGGTGTGGCATTGCTGACATATTGAACCGATTGATCGAGCAAGCCGTAGAGCGTGACGCTGCTTTGAGCGCTGGCACTGCTTGCGGCGCCAAGGAGCGCCAGGGAAACGGTGCAAACGGGCATTGACCTCATCGTGTCTCCTTTGTCACGTCGCTGTGCCACCACGCGATGCCCTGCCATACGGTTGGTTATGCCAGCGAGCGCTTGTCAGGTTGAGTGTCGAAGAACAACATTCGCATACGTGACATCTCAAATCGATGTCGCATTGACAGGTTTCAGCGTATTTCATGTTGATTTGGATGACTAATAAATGTTCAGAATAAAGAGTGAATTCTGAAAATTATGACGCTTTTTCCCAACATGAATTGAATCAGGCGGTCGAGATCAATCCGGCTCCCGACCGTCTTCCCATCGTGGATCGGCGGTGATCTGTATGGTTAGACGGTTTTCTATTGGAATCGACCCCAGCGACTTCCATATCTGCTCCCGCAGGCGGTCCTGCGCGCCAATGTCGCGCAACGTCGACAGGGCATCGACAAGCATATTGATCTCGACGAAATTACGTCTTCCCGCCTGGACGACATGGGTGTAATGGCGAATGATGCCGAAATCGCGACTGATGTCGTCGAGCATGGTTTCAATGCCCAGACGCGGATTGTTCTCATCCGGAGTCATGTGCAGCAATTCAGCAAAGCTGCTGCGAATGATTTTCACAGGAACAAGGAGGAAGAGCAGCGACAAGCCCGTTGTCATGAAGCTGTCGACGTACGGGTACCATTGATCACGCATCCCCGCCGGCAGCACTGAATACACAACGAAGCCGAGCAGCGTGGCCGCACTGAACGCGAACTTCATGATCCATTTGAAACTGTCAGTCTTCAAGAGTTTGGAGTTAATCCGTCTGGCTGTTGCTTTTTTGTAAACGACCATCGCGAAACAGACCACGCAGCTCGCGACGCTAAACCAGATAACGCCACGCGCGTCGATCGCATGACCGCCCGAGCGAATGCCCTCTATGCCGTTCACGAGGCCGTAGACGCAGACAATCAACATCATCAGGCCGTTGATACCGTTCACGAGCGGCTCCAGAAACCAGAATCCATACTGAAACCGGTCCGTCGCGGGACGGTTGACGAGCGATGCCGCCATCCACCCCAAGGCAGAACTCACGAAATTGAGCAGATAAAAAATCGCGGTCAGGATCAGCGTGTCGGACTGCACGAAAAAGCCGTAGCCGACGTTGGAGACGAAGCCCAGGCAAACCACGTACATCGACACCTTCATGGCGCGCTGTTCGGCCGTCGCCAGTTGGGATCGTTTCAGGGCGGAGCGGATGGACATGGAGTTTTTCCATACCAGGAGGCGCATCGAGACGGGAGAGTCATCGTGAGCGATTCGTTAGGATACGTTTGCGGGAAATGGCAATAACACGGCGGACTCGTGAGTTTTGAATTTCCACTTCACCTATTTTTTATCGGTTCAACCGCGTGAGCAATGCCGCGCGAGTTCGACGGTCTGATCATAATCGCTATTTAAACGTGTCGATGCGCAGATTGCCACGCGTCGCGTATGAAACTCGTTTTTAAATATTCAGCTATGCTCGCCTCAAATCGGATCGCGTACTTTTCGCACTCGATTCATTCAGCGACGTTCACGAACGTTTCTGCGTCGCTGATCATGTGTTGAATAGGTATTGGGCAATGTCACTGAGAGGGGACGGATGAGCATCGTGGATGCCTGTTCACACTCGAATTCCGGTGCCAACGCAACGGCCGGTCGTTCTGCGCGTGTGCGCGGTCGCGAGGTCTGCTCTCTCGTGTTGCTCGTTTTCATGTTGGGGGCGTGCGGAAAGCCCACACCCAGTGAACAGGCGAACCAGCCGCGCATGGTGGAAATCGCGCCCGTGGGTGAGAGCGGAGCAAGTGAGTTGCGCGTGTTTTCCGGGCAAGTCGAAGCCACCAACGTTTCCGCGCTCGCCTTTGAAGTATCGGGCCGCGTGGTGCAGATTGCGGTGCTCGACGGCGCGCGCGTCACGCAGGGCCAGTTGCTTGCCCGCATCGACGACGAGCCTTACCGCCTTCAACTGCAACGTGCGGACGCGCAATATCAGCAGCTCGCCGACGACCTCAAGCGCAAGGCAGCGTTGCGTGACGAAAACATTCTCTCCGGCGCGGCGTACGATCAACTCAAAGCCGCCGTGGAAATGGCGCGGGCCCAGCGCGATCTCGCGAGCCGCGACTTACGCAATACCCGACTGCTGGCGCCGTTCGACGGACGGATTGCACGGCGCACGATCGAAGCGCAGCAGATTGCGCAAGCCGGCGCACCGGTGTTTCAACTGGAAGCGCGATCGCGCCTCGAAGTCGGCGTGGCGCTGCCGCAGAATATCGCCGACTCACTGCCGTTCGATCGCACATTGAGCGCCGAGGCATGGCCGCCCGACCGGCCCTCGGCAATCTTTCCGCTCGTCTATCGCGAGCACTCGACGCTCACGACACCCGGCGGCAGCGTGTATCGTCTGTTGTTTTCACTCGCGCGACCGGACAACCTCAATCTTCTGCCGGGCATGGCGCTGCGTGTGCGCGTTCGCGTTCCCGCTTCGGCCACCACGCAATCCGCGCTCGTCGTGCCGGTCAACGCACTGGTCGTTAGCGGCGACGCTAGCCGCGCGGTCTGGAAATACGACACGACGAGTCATCGCGTGACGCGCACTGCCGTGGCGTTGCGCGAGATTCGCGGAGACGATGCCGTCGTGACCGGCGCGTTGCAGGTGGGCGATCAAGTCGTGGCAGGCGGAGCCCAATTCGTTACCGAAGGCGAAGAAGTCCGTCCGATGGAAACGAATCCATGAACCTGGCGCGCACGCTAATCGAGAGGCCGCTAATCGCATGGATTATCGCGTTGGTGTCGTTGATCGGCGGGATCATTGCGTATATCGACATTGGGCGGCTGGAAGATCCGAAATTCACGATCAAGACGGCCGTGGTGGTTACGCTTTATCCGGGCGCGAGCGCCAAACAAGTCGAAAGCGAGGTGACCGATCGCATCGAAAGCGCCGTGCAGCAACTGGAGCAGGTGGATTTTATTCGTTCGCGTTCGATGGCGGGTTATTCCGAAGTGCGTATTCAGATTCGCGATCAGTACATGTCGAATCAATTGCAGCAGATCTGGGAGCAATTGCGGCGGCAGATTGGCGACCTCACGCCACGACTGCCGCCAGGCGCAGGTCCGCCAATCGTGCTGGACCGTTTCGGCGACGTGTACGGTCTTTTCTACGCTATTACCGGCAAAGGTTATTCACAGGCGCAGTTGTTCGATTACGCGCGCGAATTGCGCAAGGACCTGCTCACGTTGCCGGATGTCGCCGATATCGTAATTGCGGGTAATCAGCAGCAACAGGTGACGATCACGGCCGACCAGTCACTGCTTGTCGCCAACAATCTTTCGTCGGACGACATTGCTCAGGCGCTGGGCGTGCAAAACGAGGTTCGCAGCGCGGGGCGCGAGCGTGTCGGCGACCAGTTGATCCGTATTTCGCCGACCGGCACGCTCGACACGCTGGCGTCGGTGCGCGCATTGCCGGTCGGCACGACGCCGGGCGAATTGCTGCTCGGCGACGTGTCCCGCGTGAATTTCGGCTACGCGAGCATACCCACGCAGGCGATTCGCTATAACGGGCAGGATGCGCTGACGATCGGGATCAGCGCGCGCTCGGGCGTCAACGTCGTGAAGGTCGGCGACGAGGTGAAAGAAAAGCTGAAGGAACTCGAACGGGTCCGGCCGTTAGGCATCGAATTGCACGTGCTTTACGACCAGCCCGATTCCGTCGATGCCGCCGTGCGCGGGTTCGTGCTGGATGTGATGCTCTCGGTCGGCATCGTGACGGTCGCGCTCGGTATCGGGCTGGGATGGCGCGCCGGTGTCGTGCTTGGCATCGAATTGTTCTTGTCGATTCTCGGCACGCTCTTTGTCATGTATGCGGCGGGTATTGAATTGCAGCGCATTTCGCTCGGCGCACTGATCATCGTGATGGGCATGCTGACCGACAATTCGATTGTGGTGTGCGAGGGTATGCTCGTCCGCGTTCAAAGAGGACTTTCGCACATCGAGGCCGCAGCGGAAGTGCTCAAACAAGGGCAATGGTTGCTGCTTGCATCCACGGTCGTCGGCATTCTCGCGTTTTCCGGCATTGGCATGTCGCCCGATGCGGTAGGGGAGTTTTGCGCATCGCTTTTCGCGGTCGCGGCCATTTCGCTGCTATTTAGCTGGGTGATTGCCATCGCACTGACGCCGCTGCTCGGTTTTTATTTTTTCAAACGAGGCGAAGGCGAACAGAAGAATCCGTTCGACACGCGGCTGTATCGGCAATACGGGCGGCTATTGGGCTGGGTCGAACGCAGGCGACTCTGGGTCATCGGCTCGATGGTCGTGTTGCTGGTCGTTTGCATCTGGGGTTTTCGGTTCGTCGAGCAGAGTTTCTTTCCGGCGTCGACCAATCCGATTTTCTATGTCGATATGCGTTTGCCGCGCGGCGCCGATATTCGCACCGTGATGGAACGAACACGAGGTCCGGAAAAACTGTTGCTCGCGCAACCCGGTGTGGAGAGTGTCGGAACGTATATTGGCGGCGGCGCGACGCGATTCATTCTGGTCTACGATCCGGAGACGCAGGACCCGTCGTATGCGCAATTCATCGTGACAGTCGATGACGCCGCGCGTATCGACACCCTGATTCCGACGCTCGATCACGACTTGCGCAAACAGTTTCCCGACGTGAACTGGTCCGTCACGCGCCCGAACTTCGGTCCTTCCAGCGGGCTGCCGATTCAGGCGCGCTTTCTCGGTCCCGATCCTGCCGTGCTACGCAAACTGGGCGCGCAGGCGCAGGCCGTATTGCGTAAAGACGGTGGCCTGCAATCGATCAGCAACGATTGGGAAAACCGCGTCAACGTCGTGCGTCCCGTGTTCGACGATACGCGGGCGCGCTCGCTCGGCGTGACGCGGCGGCAACTCAACGACACGTTCGCGTATGCGACGGAAGGCCTGCGCGTGGGCCTGTTTCGCGACGAGGATCTGCTGCTGCCCATCGTGCTCAACGAGCCGCCCGGCATGGGTGGCATCGAGCGTCTGCAGGGGTTGCAGGTGTACAGCCTCGGCCAGCGCCGCTATGTGCCGATGGCGGACGTGCTCGGCGGTGTCACGTATGGCACGGAAGACGGTGTGATCGCCCGGCGCGACCGAATCCGCACGCTCACGGTGTCGGCGGGCACGCGCTATGGCGAGAACAGCGTGGCCGCCTTCGACCGTGTGCGCGCGCCCATCGAGGCGATCGCGCTGCCGCCCGGTTACGAACTTGAATGGGGCGGCGAATACGAGTCGTCGAACAAAGCGAAAGAGAGTTTATTCACGCAATTGCCAATTGGTTTTGCAGGCATGTTGTTACTCGTTCTTTTTATGTTCGGTCGCCTGAAACCCGCGTTGATCGTGCTGCTGGTCGTGCCCATGTCGATCTGCGGCGTGACGATCGGCCTGCTCGCGTTTCGTGGCGCATTCGGTTTCATGTCGCTGCTCGGCTTGCTCAGTCTCATCGGCATGCTGATCAAGAACGGCGTCGTGCTTGTCGATGAAATCGATCTTCAGATCGCGTCCGGTGTGCCGCGCATGCGTGCCGTCATCGACGGTTCGAAGAGTCGGTTGCGACCGGTGGCGCTCGCGGCCGGCACGACGATACTCGGCATGGTGCCACTGCTTTGGGATCCTTTTTTCAAGGACATGGCGATTACGATGATGGCCGGCCTCGCGTTCGCAACGGTGCTGACGATGGCCGCGGTGCCCGCGCTTTATGTCGTGTTCTTCTCGATCCGCAGCGACGAGACGGAGCCGGGCGCGGCCGACGGAGAACGTCATGAGGCCACGTGAATTCGCTGTGCGCCGTAGCTGTAAGGCGTCGATCTGCGCTGTCGCTTTCACGATCGTGTCCGCGCTTTGCGCATGCAATGGACCGTTGAAGCTCGATCACCCGCCCGCGATGCCCGCCGGTTTCGAGCAGCAACAGAACGCTGCGGAAGCGAACGCGCAGCAATCGATCGACGAAACCAGACTCGTGAACTGGTGGACCCAGTTCGATGACCCGGCGCTCAATGCGCTGATCGAACGAGCGCTGAAAAACAATTACGATCTCCGGCTCGCCGCCGCCCGCGTCGACGATGCGCGCTCCAATATTCTGGCCGCGCGCTCGGCGTTGCTGCCGAGCGTGGGCGTCGGGGTCGAGGCGGCGAAATATCACGGTGGCGAAACCCAGCTCGAATTCGCGCAGTTTCTGGGTGTCAACGATCTCGACGCGCAATTCTGGCGCGTCGGATTGCAGACGCAATGGGAGATCGACGTATTCGGGCGTGGCCGCGCGAGGCTGGCCGCCGCGCGTGCGATGACGTTGGCGGCGGCAGGCGACGCACAGGCCGCGCGGCTAGCGGTCGTCGCGACGGTGGCCGACGCGTATATGACTTACCGCGGCCTGATCGTGCAGCGTCGGCTGATCGAGCAGAGCCGCGCAATTGCCGAAGACTTCGTCGTGATCGCGCAGCACAGTTTCGTCGCGGGCGTCGTGCTGAGTACGGATATCGATGCCGCGCGCGCCGCCCTGGCGCAAATTCAGGCGCGCGAACAGGAAGTCGATCGTGCGCTCGTGAGCGCGCGTCTGTCGATCGAGCAGATCTGCGCGGCGCAGCCCGGTGAACTCGCGAGTGTGCTCGACGAAACCACTGAGCTGCCGCAAGCGTTGCCGGCTATCGCGCCGGGACAGCCGGTCGATCTGCTGGAGCGGCGTCCGGATCTGATTGCGGCACGCGATCGTCTGTTTGCCGCCGTGCGTCAGTCGGATGTCGCGCGCCTGAATTACTGGCCGACGTTTTCATTGAGCGCCGTGCTCGCGCGCAACGGATGGGAAATCGCGGGACAGTCGCTCGGGCCGAGCACACTCTGGTTGTTCGGCGCGGCCGCCATGATGCCGCTGATCGATTTCGGCGCGCGCGAGTCGCGCGTTCAGGCCACCGATGCGCAGGCGCGCGCGGCGGAACTGGCCTACGAAAAAGCAGCGCAGGGCGCGCTTTTCGACGTCGAGCAGGCGCTCGCGCGGCTCTCGCGGCAAGCGCAGTTGCGCGACGCGCGCACGAACGAAGTCGCACAACGCCGCACGATTCTGCGCAAGACGCAAACGCAGTTGCGCGTGGGCGAAGTGGGGCGCATGGATCTCGATCGCGCGCAACTCGCGCTCGTGGACAGCGAAGCCGCGCTCGTGCGTGAGCAGGTGGGCGAGTTGAGCGCGCAAATTGCGCTCTTCAGGGCGATGGGCGGAGGCTGGGAACGCACGGGCACACCGTTGGCGCTTTCGCCTTCCGCAGGCGCGATCTGGTAACGCTGGACGCGATGTGCGATGCGGTCAACGCAATTGCGCGTCGATGGTCTTCGTCAGCGGTGAATTCACGTCGCCGGTGTGTTTGGTCTGCACGGGTTCGATCAGCACGATCCAGCATTCCTCGTCGGCGACGGGATTGTGCAAGGTGCCGCGCGGCACGACATGCATCGAACCGGCGGGCAGATCCACTACGCGCCCGCCTTCATATTCGATCTTCAGATGCCCGCGTAAGACGTAAAACAGTTCGTCTTCGTGAGTGTGGTCGTGCCACACGAGTTGACCGCGTACCTTGGCGACTTTCACGTATTGATCGTTGACCTGGGCGACGACTTTCGGCGACCAGTATTCGGATACGCCGGCGAACGCGTGTTCGAGATCGAACGATTCGGCGAAGGGAAGGGAAGTCATCGTTATCTCCATGCGGGAATGATGGATGCGGCCAGCAACGCGCCCATCGCAAGATTCAGAATGCGCCAATGACGCGGCGTGCGAAAGAGCCGCGCGAGCAGCACGCCGAGCGCGCACCACAGCGCGAGCGACAGACAGGCGGCGGTGCCGAACGACGCGCCAAGCAGCATCGCAAGCCGGTTCGGATTGCTGGCGAGCAGCGCGAAAGACGCCGCCGCGCTCACCGTCATCGCCCAGCTTTTCGGGTTCAGAAGCAGCAGGACGAAGCCGCCGGCGAGCGTGATCGGGCGCGCGGGACCGGCGCCGCCGACCGGCGGAGCGCTGCGCGCGATGCGCCACGCGAGCCATAGCAAATACGCGGAGCCGATTGCCTTCACCGCCGCCTGCAGCGATGGCAGCGCGATCAGCAGGCCGCCCAGCCCGAGTCCGGCGACGGCGGCCAATAACGCGAGGCTCATCGCGATGCCGAATATCAGCGGAATCGAGCGCACGAAGCCGAAGCGCGCGCCCGATGCGGTGGCGAGCGTGGTGGCGCCGCCGGGCGTCACGGTCGCGACGGCGACAAACAGGAGAAGCGGCAGGATCGAGGTCATCGGCGCAGGTTCACGTGGTAAAGACCTGCACTGTACGGACCGCCGACACATCAGCAAAGGCAATAATTCTGATGTGATCCATTACGCGGCATAATGCGTGAATGAGCCGAAATCTCGACATCGATCTGATCCGCACCTTTGTGACCGTCGCCGACAGCGGCAGCATGACGGTCGCCGCGAATCTGCTGCATATGACGCAAGGCGCCGTGAGCCAGCAGGTGAAGCGTCTTGAAGACCTGCTCGATTGTCTGCTGTTCGTGCGCAAGGCGCGCAAGCTGGAACTGTCGCGCCATGGCGAGCAGTTTCTGGTGAAGGCGCGTCAGTTGCTCAGGCTGAACGACGAAATCTGGGCGGACATGACCGGCCGTTCGCTCGCCGGAAGCCTGCGTGTGGGCGTGCCTTACGATCTCGTCACGCCGCTCGCGCCCGCGATGAAGGCGTTCGCCGAGGCCTATCCGCAAGTGGAGATCTCGCTGGTGTGCGCGGCGTCGCCGGAGTTGAGCGAGGCGGTGAAGAACGGGCGCGTGGACGTGTCGCTGGTCGAATACGTGGCGAGCGAAGCCGAGGGCGAAGTGGTGCGGATCGAGCCGCTGGTGTGGGTCGCGGGTCAGCGCAGCGACGCCTGGCAGAAGCGTCCGCTGCCGCTCTCGATGGTGGACGAGCGTTGCGCGTTTCGTCCTGTAGTGCTCGGCGCGCTTGCGGATCAAGGCATTGCGTGGCGCACCGTGTTCGAGAGCGGCAACATCGAGGCGACGGCCGCCACGGTGCGCGCGGGACTCGCCATCACGGCGTGGCTCGTCTCCACCGTGCCCGCTGATCTGGAGACGCTTGCGCCTCACGCGGCGGGTTTGCCCGCGCTACCGCCATTCGCGATCTGCCTGCAATTACCCGCGACGGTGAAGCCAACGGCGCAGGAATTCGCGCGCTATGTGCGCGAATCGATGTCGACGGATGCAGTCGGCACACACGGACGTCTGGCGAAAATCGCGTGAAGGGGCGCGTTTGTGCGATCAATATGGCGTGACTCGTCGACGCGTGGTTGAGTGTCGATTGATTCATTGAGCTATTGAATCCACGATCCGTTCGCGACACTTGATCGAATCGACCGAGCGTCGCTTTCTCGCCTGAGTGCAGGCCGCCGCGCGTCATTGATTGATGACGCGCTTCGACGTTAATCCACCTTGTTGGCCTGCTCCTTTGCAAGCAGACGTTGCGCCTGCCTGTCGCCCCGGTTGGCTTCCTGCGCGGTTTGCACCGATGTTTCCGTGGCCTCGGCAAATGCGGCGCGCGCGAGGCTGCTGATATTCACCGTGTAGGAAGCCGATGGCGTCGAACTTTGCGTCGACTTGCCGGACTGCGTTTGCGATTGCGCCTGTGTCGTGGCAGTCGTTTGCGAGGCGCTTGCCGCTTGCTTCTGCGTTCCGGCACTCGTGGTTGCCGCTGCGCTTACGCTTGCGGGTTGGCTGGAAACGGCGGGGATGGTCATAGAAGAATCTCCAGAAAGAAAAGAAAACCGCGTACTGCGCCCGGTTTATCGGAAGATCTTTCAAACTCTTAAGAAGTATTTATTTTCCGGTAATGAGTTTCCTTAGAGCGTGTTAGGCACTTGCGGCCAGACCTGGTATCCTGGCCAGATGGCAAAACGCAGACCCTACCCGACGGA